>DEKZ01000209.1:411-13478 GCA_002354135.1 Massilia sp. UBA2709
GGGTTCGAGGCCACCATGCGCAGCTGCAGCCTGGGATTGAATTTCCAGACCGCGTAGGCCTCGAGGTCGGTGCGCGCCTCGGTGTAGAAACCGCGGTTCGCCGCCACCCGCACCTGCCCGCCGCGCCGGTGCGCCAGGCTGCCGCCTGCCGACAGCACGCCGCGCTGGTAGTCGATCCCCAGGTTGGCGGTGAGCGGCGTCTGCTGCTCCATGCGGTTGTCCGGCCCCGGCACCGATTCCACCCGCGACCAGTGGCGGCTCACGCTGGCGCGCAGGTCGATGCCCGGCGCGCCATCGACCAGCGCGGCCAGCGGAAAGCGGGTCTCCAGCTCCAGGCTGCGCATCTCGGCGCGGTCCTCGTTGGCGGGCGTGAAGATCCAGCGCAGGCCGTCGAAATAGATGCGGTTGCTGGTGTAGTTGTCGATGCGGCGCAGCGCGCCGCTGAGCGAGACCATCGCCCCTTCGGCCCAGTAGTGTTCNNCGTCGATGCCCCAGGCCAGCTCCGGCTTGAGGTGCGGGTTGCCCTGGTAGTCGGCCTCGGTGGCGCTGTTGTTTTCCCACGCGTAGCGGCGCGGCACCAGGCTGTAGAGGTCCGGCGCCTTGTAGGTGCGGCTCACGGCCAGGCGCAGCTGGTCGCTCTGCCCTTCCTTCTGGCCTGGAATCTTCCACAGGCTTTGGAACACCGGACTCAGGACGCTGGACCTGACCCGCGCCGGTTCGAAGGTGTTGCCGGTCACGCGGGTGCGCACGCCCTCCCAGCGGGCGCCCAGGTAGACCGACCAGCGCGGGTTGAGCGTCCATTCGTCCTGGGCGTACACGGCGGCGCGCGCCACCCGCGCCGTGAAGGTTTCTTCGGGCGGCTGGCCGGGAGGCAGGACGCGCACCGTGTCGCGCTCGGCGCGCAGGTCCTCGCTGGCGTTGAATCCGAGGTCCCAGCCCAGCGCCAGCAGGTGGCCGCCTTCCAGCGTGCGGGCGGTTTTGCCGGTGCTGCCGGCGCCTTTCGCACGGCTCTCGGTGAGCACGCTGCCGTCGGTCGCGCGCCGTCCCAAGCTGTCCGTGCCGATGCGGCGGATGACGGTCTTCTGGCGCGTGCCCTCGACGCCGAGCCTGGCTTCGAGCTTCGCGCCGGATGCCAGCCCATGGTTCCAGCGCAGGTCGGACTTGAGCATCCTGTCGTCGAACTCGCCGAAGGTCAGCAGGTCGGGCACGGGCGGCGCAGCGCCGGTCCAGGTCGTCACCACGGGATGGCCGTTGTTGCGGAAGCTCCCGCCGTTGGCCAGGCTCTCCCATTCGATGCTGTCGCCGTTCTCCAGGGTCCAGTTGAAGCGCGGAGCCAGGTTCAGGCGGTTCATGCGGCCCCGTTCGGCCAGGGCCGTGGTCCGGTAGGTATCGACCACGCCGTCCGGCCGCGTGTTGAGCTCAACGCCGGTCGACTCGCGCGCGAGCCGGTCATGGTTGCCGCTGGCCGAGAACGACCAAGAGGAACGTTCTCCACGGTCGGCCAGCTGGGTGCTGAAGGTCGGCCCGCGAAACTCCTTCGAGGACAGGTAACCCAGCTTCGCCTCGCGCTCGCGCTTGCGCGTCTTCTTGCGCAGCACGATGTTGATGGTGCCGGCCACCGACTCGGTCGAGAACTCGGCCGTTGCCGCGCGCAGCACCTCGATGCGCTCGATCGTTTCGGGCGCCATGGTGTCGAGGGTGAAGCCGGCCGGCGTGCGTTCGCCGTTCAGCAGGATCTGGGTATAGCCCTCGCCCAGCCCACGCATGCGCACCTGGGCAGCGCGCCCGGTGCCCTGGGTTACGGTCAGGCCGGGAATGCGCCTGAACAGGTCGAACACGCTGGTGTCGCCATAGCGCTCGATTTCCTGGCGGCCGATCACGATGCGGGTGGCCGTGTCGTCGCGGCGCGGATCATAGCTGGCGGCGCCTCCCTTCACCTCGACCTGGGCAATGGGGCCGTCCGGCGCGGACTGCTGGGCATAGGCCGGGACGGGCAGCCCGGCGATGAACAGATACAGATGACAACGATGCGGCAACCTCATGCGCCAGCCTCCGGATTCGGTTATTCATTTTGTAAGAAGAACTATATGCCATGGAGTAGCACGATGCAAACATCTTGTATAACTGTATCTTGCCATACACGCGCAATATTAGATGCCTTCGAAAAGCAATTGGCTCCCATGTTTCTGGAAACAGGCGAAAAAAAAACGGACCCACGACATGCGTGGATCCGTTCTCATGGCAGTACCGCCGAGGCGATCAGTCCAGCTTGGCGGCGTGTTCGCGCGTCGCGTGGAAGGTCAGCTTCGGCCAGCGTTCCTGGGTCAGGCGCAGGTTCACGCCGGAGGTCGCCAGGAAGGCCAGGTTGCCGGCTGCATCGTAGGCGACCTGGTGGCCGAGCTGGTTTTCGAAGTCGGCCAGCGCCTTCTTGTCGTCCGACGAGACCCAGCGCGCGCTGCTGATGCTGGAGCTTTCGAACACCGCGTCCACACCGTACTCGTTGAGCAGGCGGCTTGCCACCACCTCGAACTGCAGCACGCCGACCGCGCCCAGGATCAGGTCCGAGCCCAGCACCGGCTTGAACACCTGCACCGCGCCCTCTTCGCCCAGCTGCTGCAGGCCCTTGTGGAGCTGCTTCACCTTCAAGGGATTCCTGATGCGCACCGTGCGGAACAGGTCCGGGGCAAAATAAGGAATGCCGGTGAAGGTCAGCATCTCGCCTTCCGAGAAGCTGTCGCCGATCTGCATGTTGCCGTGGTTCGGCAGGCCGATGATGTCGCCCGCGTAGGCTTCCTCGACCTGTTCGCGCGACGATGCCATGAAGGTCACCACCGACGACAGCTTCACTTCGCGCCCCAAACGCAGGTGCTTGACCTTCATGCCCTTCTCGAAGCGGCCCGAGCATACGCGCAGGAAAGCGATGCGGTCGCGGTGGGCCGGGTCCATGTTGGCCTGGATCTTGAAGACGAAGCCCGAGAATTTCGGCTCTTCCGGGTTGACGGCGCGGACCGTGGCGTCGCGCTCGCGCGGGCCCGGCGCCCAGTCGACCAGGGCCGACAGGATCTCGCGCACGCCGAAGTTGTTGATCGCCGAACCGAAGAACACCGGGGTCTGCACGCCCGACAGGAAGCGCTCCAGGTCGAAGGGGTGGGAGGCGCCGTGCACCAGCTCCACTTCCATCTTGAGCTGCTCGATCTCGAGCGGGAACATCTCGGCCAGCTTCGGGTTGTCGATGCCCTTGACGATCTCGAAGGCGCCGTCGGCCTTTTCCTCGCCGGCCTTGAACAGCATGATCGTGTCGTTCAGCAGGTGGTAGACGCCGCGGAAGTTCTTGCCCATGCCGATAGGCCAGGTCACCGGCGCGCATTCGATCTTCAGCACCGATTCCAGCTCGTCGAGCAGCTCGAGCGGATCGCGGGTTTCGCGGTCGAGCTTGTTCATGAAGGTGACGATCGGGGTGTTGCGCATGCGGCAGACTTCCAGCAGCTTGATCGTCTGCTCTTCCACGCCCTTGGCGGCGTCGATCACCATCAGCGCCGAGTCGACGGCGGTCAGCACGCGGTAGGTGTCTTCCGAGAAGTCCTGGTGGCCCGGGGTGTCGAGCAGGTTGATCACGTGGTCGCGGAACTCGAACTGCATCACCGAGGAGGCGACCGAGATGCCGCGCTGCTTCTCGATGTCCATCCAGTCCGAGGTGGCGTGGCGGCCGCTCTTGCGGCCCTTGACGGTGCCGGCGAGCTGGATCGCGCCCGAGAACAGCAGCAGCTTCTCGGTCAGGGTGGTTTTACCGGCGTCCGGGTGGGAAATGATGCCGAAGGTGCGGCGGCGCGCGACTTCGCGTGCGATCGTGCCGGTCTGGCGCGCCGCGCTCGCGGCCGCGCCATCGGCTGCCTCGGCGTGTGCGCCGTCCGTGGCAAGGATGTCAAGTTCGTTGGACATAGTCGAGCCCCAGTGGCCCCAATGAAGAAAACCCTCGATTTTACCGATTCCGGGGCGGGTCGTGTGAAATGAATGGGGCGCGGATCCACCGGCTGGTCCAGCACGTAGGGTGNNCGTGACGCATGCATCACGTCGGCCTGTCGACCGCACGTCTGCTCATCGTGCACGCGTGGGCACAGGGGTGCCCACCCTACTCCCGCACGCGGCGCCAGCCGGCGCGCGAGGCGCCTTCGGACTGCGCCGGCGCCACGCCCGAGGTGATGGTGTTGCCGTCGGCGGTGGTGGTGATCATCTTCAGCGCGCCGGAAGGCAGGCGTACGATGATGAAGCCGACCGCGGCCGAGGAGT
Organism: Massilia sp. UBA2709; assembly: GCA_002354135.1. Classification (GTDB taxonomy): domain Bacteria; phylum Pseudomonadota; class Gammaproteobacteria; order Burkholderiales; family Burkholderiaceae_D; genus Telluria. The sequence goes on from DEKZ01000209.1 coordinate 4,699, forward strand.
TCGACAGGGTTTGGCCGGCGATCGTGTAGCTGGTCCCCGTGCTGTCCTTGACGACCTGGCCGAGCGGCTCGCCGGTGCAGACGTTGAGCTGATAGACGTTGCTGGTGCCGCCGACCTTGCAGCTCGAGGAGGCGCTCGGCAGGTTGGTCACGATGTTCAGGCCGCCGGAGACGATCTTCGGGTCCAGGTTCACGCGCTCGCCGTCGTTCAGGTTGAAGTCGACGTACCAGCCTTGCTGGGTCGACAGGTCGACCGCGGCGCCGCTGATCGAGTAGGCGGTGCTGGTGCCGCTGATCTTCCTCAGGGTCTGCTGCGCCATCTTCGACACGGCGCGCCATTCGGACGCGGGAATGGTCGCGCCCGAATCCTTGAGCACGTAGGCGCTCTGCACGTCGTCGCTGCCGATGTCGACCTCGTCGAGCAGGCGTCCGGTGCCGTAGGCGACCACGCGCTCGGTCCGGCTGCTCTGGGTGCCGTCCTCGGCCACGCTGGCGACCTGGCACAGCGTCACGTCCGGGCGCGTGGTGATCGGCTGGCCGGCGCCGCTGCCGCCCATCTTGAGTACCGTCGGGTTGCCCTTGGTGGTGAAGTCGAAGCGCCACATATAGCCGTCGTTGTCGCCGCCGTAGACATAGGTCACCAGCGGGTCGGTGTTCGGGTTGCTGCTGATCGCCGTGATGCGCGCGAAGCCCGAGGGGTTCTGGACGTAGTTCCTGTCGGCGTCGGTCACCGCGGTCGCCACCTTCGACAGCACGCGGCCGGTGGCGATGTCGACCACGTAGAGGATGCCCCTGCCGTTGCCCACGCCGACGCCGTCGGTGCCGGGAATGTTGTTGTAGCCCGAGGTCAGGAACACCACCCAGTGTTCATTCTCGTCGGCGTCGCGCCAGGTGCCGAACTGCGGATTGCCGAAGGACAGGCCGATGTCGGCATCGTAGTTGATGCCGCTGCAGACGGCCGGGTCGGCGCACAGTTCCCACAATGCCTTGGGGTTGTCGGGATCGGTGACGTCGAGCGCGTAATAGCCGCGCCCGCCCGCGTTCAGGCCGGCCACCAGCACGCTGCGCCACTGCCCGCCGATCATCACGTCGGCGACCTCGGGCGAGCCGTCGGTGGTGAACTGGTGGCTGGTGCCGTAGGTCGTGCTGGCCTGCTTGTACAGCTTCTTCATCGTGATGCGCGGCGCGTAGGCCCAGATCTCCTCGCCGGTGGCGGCGTCGAAGGCGTGCAGCATGCCGTCGTTGGCGGCGGCGAACACGGTCGGCTGGCGGCCCGCGTTGTCCAGCTTGTACTGGTTGTAGTTGTCGCGCGTGTAGGCCTTGCGCGGGTCGCGCAGGTAGGCCGGCTTGGACGAAGCGATATCGCCCAGCACGATTGGCAGCGGTGCGCTCAGGCCCGCGGGAATGGTCGTTGTCTGCGAATAGGCGCGCAGCAGCCTGTCGTTGGCATGCTGCTGCTGGCCGCGCAGCCAGTTCACGATGTTGGCGCCGTCGTTGACGATGGCGCGGTTCGCCTCCGAGAGCGTCAGGCATTGCGCCAGGGCGCTGCACTTGTCCCTGAACCAGCCCTGCTCGACCTCGGTCATGACCTCGAAGCGGAAGTCCTTCATGCCATCGGTACGGTCCGGCGCCGTCGGGTCGGCGCCGGCCATCAGGATGCGCCGGGTATCGGCGTCGAGGCCGACCTTGCGCCCGACCGTCTCCGACGAGTTCCAGCTCACGTCCTTGCCGACGATGCCGGTGACGGTGTCGATCTTCTTGTCCGACAGCTCGCCATACCAGCGCACCGTGGTGAAGGTGGCCGAGAAGATGTCGTTGTCCTGCTGCGAGATGTTCGGGGTCGAGGTCGCCGCCGCAGCCGCCGCGCCGATCTTCACCTCGATGTTCGACAGGGCCGCGCGCAGGCCCTGGATCACCTGCAGCGGGTCGGAGGCGCTGAAGTACTTGCCGTGGCCGTTGATCGCCGCGTGCCAAAGGTCGTCCACGCGCGACTGGTAGGCCGCGCCGCCGTCGTCGACGTCGGTGTAGGGGTTGGGCCAGACGTAGGGACCGTTGTTGTTCCAGGGGCAGCCGGTGCTGACGCCGGTGATCAGCTTGTAGAAGTCGCTGCCGGGCTTGGGCGCCGTGTCGTAGGTGTCGTCGTAGGTCATGATGCCGTCCACGCCCAGGCCGAGCGCATAGGTGTTCATGTGCAGGCGCGTGTTTTCGCCCGCCGCGGCGGCGACCAGGCCGTCCGGCGCGTTCCAGTTCTCGAGCGAGCTGCGCAGCGAACCGACGCTGTCGTTCGAACCGCCGTTGTACCAGTAGAGGGCGACGTCGGCCAGCGAATTGGCGGCCTGGTCGCTCGGATCGACGCAGCCCTTGGCGCGCGAACAGAAGCGCGCCGCGCTCTCCTTCTCGTCGTTGCTGACCACGCCGTCGGCGGCGGCGCCGTTCCAGTAGCCGTCGGTGGTGACGAACGTGAAGTTCTGCTGGCAGGCGAACTGCACCACCTCGCTGCCGGCCGGGTAGTTATAGGGGTCGCGGTTGGCGTACATCTTGCCGACCGCATGCAGCGCCTGGCGGATCGGCGTGGAGCCGCTCGGGCTCATGGCGTACAGCGCCTTGTACCAGGCGGTGCGGTCGGTGCCGCTGAAAGGCTTCGGGGGCTGGCGGATCGTGCCCTGGGCGGCCGCGGTCGAGAGCGAGACGATGCCGACGTTGTAGTTGTCGGCGATCGGCTGGAAGGCCTGGCCGACCGCGGTCTTCATCATCTGGTTGCGCGTCTTGTAGTAGGCGTACCAGTTGGCGAAGTTGGTCATCTCCTCGGCATAGGTGCAGGTGGCGCCGGCGCAGTCGGTGCGCTTGAGGTCCTTCGGATAGCTGTCGCGGGTCGGGACGATGTCGGTGCGTACGAACACCGAGGCGCCCAGCGGCGTGACCTCGGTCGGCACGCCGTCGCTGACGCCGGCGGTGGCGCCGAACCTCAGGTAAGGGTCGCGGTTGCTGCCGTTGTTCGAGAGCGAACCAAGGGCGATGTTGGCGCCAACCATGGACATCGAGCTGGTGACCAGGCAGACGGTCGAGGTGCTGGCGGCCGCGCAGATCTCGCCGGCCGTGGCCGAGCTGGTTTTGCCGACGTAGGCGGTGACGCCTTTGGTGGTGCCGATCTGGTTCTTGATCTGGGTGGCGACCGATGAGCTGGACGAGCCCAGGTTCAGGCTCAGCGAGCTGGAAAACAGCTGGACGCCGCCGATGGTGATGCCGGTCAGGACCTCCTTCTTCGAGCTGTTGGCGGTGCCGCTGACGCTCAGCAGCGCGGTGACGCGCGTGCCCGAGTTGACGATCAGGTCGCGGCCGGCGCGGCTGCCGTCGTCGACCAGGCTGCAGGCGTTGGTGCCGACCGTCTTGCCGCTGGTGCCGGACGGGCAGCTGATCGGCACCACGGCCACGATGTTGTCGGCGGCCAGATTGATGCCGAAGCGCGAGCAGGCCGGCACGCTCCCGGTCGCGGTGCGCAGGCAGGCCGTGTACTGCTCGGCCAGCCCGGCCTTGGCGATGATCGAGGCCGCCAGCGCGGCGGCGACGGCATTCTGCCTGGCGGCGGTGTCGGTGCCGTTGGGGGCGGCGACCGCCGTGTCGGTCAGGGTGAAGGTGCCGTTCGGCGCCACCACCTGCACGCTGCTGATGGTCATCGAGCCGGTATAGGACGAGCTCTTGATGGTGATGGTGCCGAACCAGTCCGGATTGCGGTTCGGGTCGGAAAAGCGCGGGTACTTGAAGTTGCCGACGTACTTGGCCTGGCAGTTGGTGAGCGCGCGGTCGGTACAGAAGCGCACCCGCGCCGGTTCCGGATAGCCTTCCGGCGCGCCGGCGCCCACCGCGGTCACGCGGCAATTGGTCAGGGTGGTGTCGGTGCAGTACTCGGCGACGTTGATCGTGTAGTAATAGGGATTGGTGAGGAAGTACTCGGCCGAATAGCGGGTGGCGTTCGGAAAGGTGTAGCCGCTGGTGTTGTAGCCGCAGCTCGTGCTGTCGCACCAGCGCAGGTCCGGGAAGCCGGCCGTCAGGTCGGTCGCGTCGACACTGCGGCCCAGCATGTCGGTCTTGTCGACGCCGAACGGGTCGGTCTTCACCGAGGTCCAGTCGGCGGTCGTGGCGGCGTCCTGCGAGGGATAGGAAGTGCCGTCGGCCTTCACCGGCGGCAGGTAGCGCACCTTGGGGTTGTAGTACTGGCGGTTGAAGTCCGGGCTGTTGTAGGGCGGATCGCCGGGGCGGCAGGCGCGGATGCCGTCGGCCATGGTCGCGCGCGAGCGGCAGCTGCTGGTGTCGTTGACGTAGTCGGGCGTGTAGGTGCTGGTCATCGAGCCCGAGTTATCGTACAGGAGCATCAGGTTCGGCTTGACCGTCCCGGTGCCGCTGATGTTCAGGAGTGGCACCTGGGCAATGCTGACGGGCGCGGCCTGCGCAAAGGGCGCGGGCAGCGCCAGCAATGCCAGGAACAGCGGGGCTAACAGGGCAAACAGGCGGTTCATGCGCGATTCCATTCTCGTTGTCCGGTCCTCTCGACCGGTTCTTGTTGCGGCCACGGTGCGGCTCAGGTGCGGTTCAGGCGCCGATCAGCACGACCAGCTGGTTCACCACGTTGCCGCCGCGCGCGCCGGACAGGCGCGCCGTGACCACGTAGTGCACCTTCGGCGTCGATGCGAACTGGGGCGAGTCGGCCGCCAGGCTCTCGCCGGGCGACATCACCGTGCCGCCGCCCGAGCCGTTGTCGGCGGTCTGGACGCAGGCGTTGCCGGCGCCGTCGTAGGGGCCGGTCAGGAGGCACAGGCGGTGCACCACGTACTCGACCTGCTGGCCCTCGTGCTCGACGGTGCGGCTGCCGCTCCAGAACGCATCCGAGCGCGCGCTCAGCGTGGTGTCGAGGGTGGCCAGGTAACCCTGGGCCTCGAGGTCCTCGTTCAGCAGCGCCTTGTTGCCGCCCGCCGTGTCGCTGAGCCACTTGAAGCCGGCATGCAGGCCGAAGTCGACCGCGCGGCTCTGGGCCGAGTCGTAGGCCAGGTTCGAGGCCGTCAGGGTCGTCGAATTGCTCGACTTGAGCAGGTAGATGCTCGAGATCAGCATCACCACCAGGATGATCAGCATGACCGGCAGGGCCAGGCCGCCCTGGCGGCGCGGGTGTGTACGCAGCATGTTCATGGCCTCCAGCCGGCGTTACGCAGCGGAACGATGGTTTCGAAGACGCGGTAGCGGTAGCAGCGCCAGCCCGTGTCCGCCGCGCTGGACCCGACCTCGACCGTGATCGAGGACGCGGGCACGCCCTGCGGCACGGCGCTGGCGAAGACGACCGGCTTGGCGGTCGAGGCGTTGCAGAGCCCGTCCGCGCCGGGACGCTCGCGTGCGGCACTGCGGGCCACCACGGCGATGCGCAGCGCCGCGATGTGCTGGTAGTCGCCGGCGCTGCCGACCGTGGTGTCGCCGTCGGCGTCGATCATCGTGGACGACCAGCGCCGCACCTGCAGCCCGTCTTGCGGCGCAAAGGCGGCGCCCGTGCGGGTATCGAAGCCGTACTGCGCCTTGATCGACACGATGTTGTCGGCCACCGTGGCCGGCTCGGCGCCGGAGCCGGCCAGGGCGGGCGAGCGCNNCGGCGCCGGAGCCGGCCAGGTCGGTCGAGCGCAGGCGCAGGAAGCCGTTGTCGACCGACCAGGTGTGGAAGGCCAGGGTCCGGGCCGGCCCCAGGTTGAACACGCGGGTGACGCCGCCGGTGTAGTTGGCGCCGAGCGAGCCGCTGTTGAAGCGGAAGCCGGCGCCGCCCGCGACCATCACGTACTGCTGTTCGGGCGGCGCCGCATGGTCGCCCGGATCGTCCGAGATCTGCGCCAGCGCGCAGTTGCCGGCGCCGACGTGGTCGGGCGCGACCACCACCACGTCGCCGCTGTTGAAGCCGTAGGGCACGCGGTCGACGTTCAGGCGGGTGCCGCCGATGTAGTCGCTGGTCACGCGCAGGGTGCCGGTGCCGCTCATCGAGCTGCCCGAATAGAGGGTGATGCGGTCCGGCCCCGTGCCGCCCGATTCGATCACGGCCGGCGCCAGCGGACGCACGGTGGCGGCGCCGCGCGGCGCGCTGGCGAGCTGGTAGCCGCCGGTATCGGTCAAGCGCGTGTTGCAGCCGACCAGGATCGGGTCGTTCAGGCCGAAGCCGGCCTGCTGGGCGTCGCCGCTGATCGAGAACATGGCCAGCATCCCGTTCTGCATCGAATCCGAGCCGCCCAGGGCGTTGGCCTTGTTCTGCTCGGCGCCGGTGATCAGGCGGGTGGCGAACACCAGGGCCAGCAGGCCGACGACCACGCTGACCAGGAGCTCGACCAGCGAGAAGCCGCCGTGGGATGGAGGACGGCCCATCACATGGCTCCCGAAATGAAGGAACGCACCTCATGGCGGTTGCGCGGCGCGTCGGCCTTGCGCTGCCAGCTGATCGCGATCGCCACCTCGCTCGGGTCGGGCGGCGTGCCTTCGTCGACGCTGACCGTGATGCTGGCGCCGGGAATGCGCGCCAGCGTCTTGTCGTACCAGGCTTCCAGGCGCTCGCCCGGCTCGTCGCCGGCCGCCAGCACGTAGTCGCCGAGGTGGGCGGAGTCGGTGCTCATCACGCCCAGCAGCTCTTCTGCGGCGATGGTCGCTTCGGCGCGCAGGCCGGCGTCGGACAGTGCCGAGTAGGCGCGCGCCTGCAGGCCGATGGTGCCGAGCAGGCCGATGGCCAGCAGCACGGCGGCGAGCAGCGCTTCGATCAGGGAAACGCCGCCCTGGCGGCGAATGGGCATGGCTCTCATGGGGGGCACCTGCGGGGATCGGTTTCCAGTGCGTCGGGCTGGCACTTTGTGGCGATGCCGGCCAGGGTCAGCACCACCGCGGCGGGCGTGAAGTCGCCCTCGTGGCCGCTGGCCGGCTCCAGGTCGATGCGCTCGATGCGCGGCGCCACCGTGGCGTCGACCCAGCCGACCGGCGTGAAGTACACGGCGGTTGCGTCGTCCGGCCCGACCGTCCGGACCAACACGTCGGTGGCCGGCAGGGCATCGGCGCGGCGCAGCACCGACTTGAAGCCGGCGTCCCCTTCCGGGTCGAGTTCGGCCGGCGCGGCCGTGCTCGACCAGTCGCCGCTGTCGTCGTTGCAGGGGGTCTCGGGGCGGGGGAAGCAGATGTCGACCTGCCAGTCGAGCTGGCCGTTGGCGGCGTTTTCGCTCAGGACCAGGCGGCTGGCGCTGTTGTGCGAGAGCGCCTGGGCGCGCGCCAGCGCGAAGCCTTCGGCATAGAACTGGGCGGCGGAAGCGGCGCGGCTGGCGTTGACCCAGACGGCCATGCGCGGCGCGCCGAAGGCGAGCAGTCCCGCAATGATCGCCAGCGCGACCAGGGCCTCGGTCAGCGTAAAGCCGCCCGCCGGACTGCGCGCCTGGCTTACTCGCTGCACTTGCCGTCCTTGTCGCTGATCCAGCAGGTCTCGCTGGTGTCCCAACCCTCGGGCGCGGCGGTGGTGGCGCGGTTGCCGTTCTGGTCGATCGTGAAGGCGAAACCGGCGGCGCCGTTGCGGCCGGTGGCGGTCACGGTGTAGGAAGTATCGCTGGAATCGCTCAGGGTGTAGGTGAAGTTCTCAGTCTCGGCAGGCAGCACGTTAACACCGTCCCCATCGAGTCCATCGTAGCTCCGCTCGCTGGCCCAGAACTGCTCGGCCAGCGGCTGCACACCCGCCAGGCCCGAGTAGGCATCGGTCAGGCGCGTGCGCAAAACGTAGTTGCCATAGGCAGGCACCGCCACCGCGGTCAGGATGCCGATGATGACCAGCGTGATCAGCAGTTCGATGAGCGTAAAGCCAGCCTGGCGTTTCATGGGTTCCTCGGGTCGGAGCGCAGCGCGCGGAAAGAAAAGTTGCCGTAGGAGAATAATACCCGAGAAAGCTTGCATTACCCTGAGGAAATGCTGACAGAATACTGACAGGCGAACGCCGACAGATACCTGGCTGAAACGGCGCCTACGACGCACTCTCCAGCAACTGCTGCGCCAGCAGCTGTGCGTGCGGCGTCAGGCTTGCAAAGTCGCGCGCACACAGGTAGAGCCGGCGCACGGCCCAGTCTTGCGCCAGCGGCAGGATGGCCAGGTCGCGCCGGATGGTCCTGGCCAGGGCGCCCGACATGATCGACACGCCGATCCCGGCTTCGACGTGCATGCCCACGTGTTCGGTGCTGCGCAACTGGATGCGGTAGTCGAGCTGGCGCCCGAGGCGCGCCGCGCGTTCGGCCAGGTGGGTCTCGAGCGCGGTGTCCCGCATGCCGACGATGGGCTCGGCCAGGATGTCGGCGAACACCACCTTTTCCTGCCGGGCCAGGCGGTGCGCATGACTGACCACCACGAACAGCTCGTCGCTGGCGATCAGGTGGGTCTGCAGCACGCCCAGGTCGGTGACGTCGGCGACGATGCCCAGGTCGGCGCGTTTGTCCACCAGGGCCTGGACGATCTCGATGCTGGGCCGCTCGTCCAGGTCGATCGACAGGTCGGGGTGGGCCGCCAGGAAGCGGCACAGCTGGGGCGGCAGGAAGGACGCCATCGCCGCGGTATTCGACAGCAGGCGGATCCGGCCCTTGAGGCCGGTGGCATAAGTGCGCAGCTCTCCGCGCATCTGTTCGACCTGGCCGAGGATCGCGCGGGCGTGCCGGACAAGGGCCTGGCCGGCGGCAGTGGCGCGCACGCCGCGCCGGTTGCGTTCCAGCAGCGGCGCGCCCAGCACCTCTTCCATGCCGGCGATGC
>DEKZ01000209.1:13702-14018 GCA_002354135.1 Massilia sp. UBA2709
CAATCGCCACGCCGCTCCCTAAGATCGGTGCATGGAAACGATTGTTCTGACCTTTTCCGCTGGCGTGCTGGCCGGCGCGATGAATGCGCTGGCCGGCGGCGGCTCCTTCGTCAGCCTGCCGGCGCTGATCGCGGCGGGCGTACCTCCGGTCCAGGCGAATGCTTCCAGCACCGTCGCCTTGTTCCCGGGCGGGCTGGCCAGCGCCTGGGCCTACCGCGAAGACCTGGCGCCCGTGGGCAGCGTGCCGCTGCGTGCGCTGCTGGCGGCAATGCTGGCCGGGGGCCTTGCCGGCGCCATCCTGCTGCTGCGGACCTCG
>DEKZ01000474.1 GCA_002354135.1 Massilia sp. UBA2709
GGCAGGCGCCGGGCCAGCCGCAGCCAGCCGGGCGCCGACGCCAGGTCCTGCGCGTTCACGCCTTCGATCAGGTCCGCAATGGCGGCCTGTTCCGCGGCGACGCGCTGCTCCGTCCAGTGGCGCGGCCCGAAGAAATCGTACTGGAGCAGGTCGCCGTCGCTGTTGTCGATCCAGGCAGAGTCGTGTTCCATGCGCGCTCAATGGGGGAGGGGCGACCAGCGCGAAATCGGCTGGATGTCGGCCGGACGCAGCTTCGACTTGTCGTCGCGCGACACATAGTACTGGATACCGCCGCCGCTGCAGAACTGCGGGTTGGCCCTGGCCGTGCCGCGCGCGGCGCAGAGCCGCTCGACGACATGGAAAGCCCGGACCTTGTCGCGCAGGGTGCGCGGCTGGCCCTGTTCGTCCTTGCCCGGGTCGGTCGTGACCTGCACCAGCGCATAGTACCTGGCCCAGTCGCCGCCGGCTTCGCGCAAGGTGTCTTCGGTGACCGCAAAGCCGGGCGGCGCGCCGGGTGTCAGCGAATACAGGACGGTGCCTTCGTCGACCACGATGTTGGCATAGCTGTCCTTGCCCGTGTAGGGATTGGCCGGGTTGGCGGGCGAGATGCCCTGGGTCGACCTGGCCTCGGCGGCGGGATCCTTGCCGCAGCAGGGGCCGCAGGCCTCGCCCGCCAGGCCCGCCACGTCGGATCCCGCTGCGGGGCGCTCGACGGGCTGGGAGCTGCAGGCGGCAAGGAGCAGCACCGCAAAGGACTGCGCCACGTACTTTCCGATCCAGTGTTTCATCACCGGCTCCATGGGCGAGCGTGTTCAACGGGATATCGGGGGCCAGGGTGCGAACGCTTCCTGGGCGCCGATACGGCCAGCCCCCGAGCTTAATGGAAAACGCACCAGGGAGGACAGATTTGCGCAGTCCGGACCGTCACGATCAATTGCTGCCGTTTGGGAGCATGCGGCCGTCCAGCCAAGGCCGCCGTGTCCGGCCCATACCGCATCGCACACTGGAGAACCGGCTCGGCCACGTGAACGGCGTATCATTATGCCGAAAGGATCAGCATGACGACTCAAGAATTGAAACGCGCCTGCCTCGCAACGGCATTGACGGCAGGCGCCCTGGTGTACTCCCCGGTATTCGCCGCGGAGCCCGCATCCCCGCTGACCATCGGCGGCGCGGTCCGCTTCAATTACATCTACAAGAGCTGGCAGGACGATTACAAGAGCGGCTTCTTCGGGCTGGACACCGCGCGCCTGGACGTGAACTACGACGATGGTTTCCGGATTGCGTCGGCCCAGTACCGCTACAACAATTTTCCAAAGGGGCAGGGCGGCTACCGGCAACACTTCCTCCATCACGGATGGGTGGGGCTGCGCTTCGCCGACCAGAGCAAGGTCCAGCTCGGCCTCACCCAGGTGCCGTTCGGCCTGCTCCCCCTGGCCTCGAACAACTTCTACGAATCGATCGCCTTCTATGCGGGCTTCGAGGACAAGTACGATGCCGGCATCACCTATGCCAGCCGGCCCGGCGCACTCGAATGGCAGCTTGCCTGGTTCCCGCGCGACGGCGGCTATTACGGCGGCAGCGACAACACGGCGCCGGCCTCGAACCGCTACTCGTACAACATCGTGCGCGACGACGACGAGCAGGGCTTCGGGACCGGCCAGGACGACCGCGAGCGCAACACCCTGGTCGCGCGCCTGGCCTGGCATCCGCACACGCAGGGCAAGCAGGGCAAGCAGGAACTCGGGCTGTCGCTCCTGAGCGGCGACATCCGCAACCATGCCGGACGCGACACTCCGCGCCGCGCCGCCGCCGTCCATTACCGGGGCGCCAGCGGCCCCTTCACCCTGATGCTGCAGGCGCTGCGCTACAGCTACCGCACCAGCCACGACGCCACCCAAACCTACGGCGGCCTCGATGCGAACACCTTCGTGATGGTGGGCGGCTTCGGCTATCCCTACCCGGTCGCCACCAAGGGCAACATCTACATCGCCAACCTCAGCTACGATATCCCCGGCAAGCTCGGGCCCTTCGGCGGCTTCAAGGTGTACAACGACTACAGTGTCCTGCACAAGCGCGTCGGCAACTACAAGCGCTCGGTGCAGAACGTCACGGGCCTGAGCTTCTCGGCGGGGAAATGGGTGTTCTACGCCGATTTCATGCTGGGCAAGCACCACCCTTACATCTCGCCGGACTTCGGCGGGCTGGCGTCGACCGCGCCCGAGCACGAGGGCTACGCGCGCCGGGTGAACCTGCAGGCGGGGTATTACTTCTAGAGGGAAGCCTTCTCCCTAGTCCAGCCAGGGATGCGCCGCCAGCCAGCGGCCCAGCTCGTTGTCGTTGGCGCACTGCAGCTTGCTGAAGATGTTGGCGCGGTGGGTCTCCACCGAGCGGTGGCTGCAGGGCGGCACCAGCATGCGTGCGATCTCCTTGTTCGGCTGGCCCAGCCCCACCAGCCGGGCGACTTCGCGCTCGCGCGGGGTCAGCTCGGCCCACATGCGCAGGGCCTGGGCGCGGGCGCGGGCCAGGGCCGTGGCGGCGGGGAGCTTGGCCAGCAGTTGCTGGGTGTCCGGCTTCTCCACCCAGTCGTAGGCGCCGCGCCGCACCGCTTCCAGCGCGGTCGGGATGTCGCCGTGCGCCGACAGGAACAGGGTCACCAGCGGGCTGTGCTCGGCCAGCAGGCGCTCGAAGACGGCCAGGCCGCTCATTCCGCCCATGCGCAGGTCGAGGATCACGCAGCCCGGCTGGCGCATGTCGACGGCCTCGAGGAAGGCCTCGCCTGAGTCGAAGGCCTGGACCGCCAGCCCCTGGGAAAACAGCAGCAGGAGCAGCGAACGGCGCAGGGCTTCGTCGTCGTCGACGACGTAGAGCGTGAGGGGCATCTCTTTCATGGTTCGATGGGCAGCGTGAAGGTGAAGGTGGCGCCGCCGCCGGGGCGGTCCTCGACGCCGATGAAGCCGCCGTGGGCTTCGACGATGGTGCGGCAGATGTTCAGGCCCAGGCCCAGGCCGTCGCGCTTGGTGGTGAAGAAGGGCGCGAAAACCTGTTCGCGCTGTTCCGGCGGAATGCCCGGCCCGTGGTCGGCGACGCCGATGTGCAAGACCTGGCCGGCGCGGCGGCAGGCCAGCTCGATCGCGCGGCGCTGGCCTGGCTGGTCCTGCATCGCCTGCAGCGCATTCTGGACCAGGTTGACCAGCACCTGCTCGAGCAGGACGCGGTCGCCGCGCACCGTGGCGCCGCCGTCCTCCAGCACCAGGCGCAGGCTGGCGCCCTGGCGCTGCAGCTCCAGCTCGAGCAACACTTTGGCGTGGGTGATGACGCCCGCCATGGCCAGGCTTTCGTACTGGGCCCGCTGCGGGTTGATGAAGGCGCGCACCCGCTTGACGATTTCGCTGGCGCGCTGCGACTGGCCGACGATCTCGTCGAGTGCGCCGGCCAGGATCTCGGGCGAGCCCTGGGCCGCGAGCGCGCGCGCCGCGACCGCGAAGTTCGACAGGGCCATCAGCGGCTGGTTCAGTTCGTGCGCCAGGGTGGAGGCCATCTCGCCGACGCTCGCCAGGCGGGCGCTGCGCTGCAGGCGCAATTCCTGGTCGCGCTGGCGCGCTTCGGCCTGCTTTTGCGCCGTGATGTCGACCACGGAACTCATCCAGCCGCGGTGCACGCCCCCGGCGTCGACCAGCGGGGCGGCGTAGACCATGGTGATGACGTCGTGGCCGTCCTTGTGGCGGATGCGCGATTCGAAGCCGTGCGGCGCGGCGCGTCCCCGCAGGGCGTCGTCGCTTTCGCGCGCCTGTTTTTCCAGGTCGTCCGGGTGCCAGTAGGGGTAGGGCGGCCGGCAGCCGAGCAGTTCTTCGGCGCTGTAGCCGACCATCGCGCACAGCGCCGGGTTGACGTAGATGATCTTGCCTTCCGGGTCGCGCGCGCGCATGCCCACCAGCAGCGAGTCTTCCATCGCCTTGCGGAAGGCATGCGCTTCCTGCAGGTCGCGGGTGCGTTCCTCGACCCGCCGCTCCAGTTCGAGGCGCGCCGCGCGCTGTTCTTCGAAGCGCTTGTCGCGCAGCCGCCAGTACAGCACGCCGAGCGTCAGCAGGGCGACGGCCAGGGTCGCGAGCATCAGCGCCGACTGGCGCGCCTGGACCACTTCCTGCATGTTCGAGGTGACGGTGAGGGTCCAGCCGAGCGCCGGCAAGAGCGTGTCGAGCGCCAGGAGTTCGCGCTTGCGGCCCTCCACCACGGCGCGCAGGACGTAGCCCTGCGCGCCGGGCAGTGGTTTCCTGGTCCAGGGCAGGACATCGAAGTGCGCGCGGCTGCCGTACTGGCCGTGCTCGGCGACCCAGCGCGCGTCCGCCGCGGACACCGGATCCAGGCTGTGGAAGAGCCACTCCGGCACGGCGCTCAGGAAGACGATGCCGCGGCTGTCGCGCAGCACGACCGGATCGGCTCCGCTCATCCAGGTTGCCTGCAGCGCTTCCAGGCTGATCTTGACGACCACCACGCCGAGGATGGCGCTGCCTTCCCGCACCGGCTCGGCGATGAACAGGCCCGACTGGCCGGTGGTCAGGCCCAGGCCGTAGAAGAAGCCGCGGCGGCCCTGGATGGCGTCTTCGAAGTAGGCGCGCTGGCGGTAGTTCTGGCCGACGAAGCTCGAGGGCAGGTTCCAGTTGCTGGAAGCCAGGGTCAGCCCGTTGCGGTCGATCAGGTAGAGGGCGGCGGCGCCGGTGGTCGCCTGCAGGTCGGCGAAGTAGTCGTTGGCGCGCGATCGCAGGCCGGGATTGTCCGGGGCGCGCAGCAGCGCATGGACGCCTGGATGGCGGGCGGCGGCATGCGGCAGGAAATCGTGCTTCTCGACCAGGCCGCGCAGGCCCAGTGCATGCGCGCTGGCCGCCTGGTGCAGGGCCTGGGTCTTGGATAGGAGCTCGCGCCGCCCGGCCCACTCGCCCGACGCCGCGATCAGGACCAGCGCACCCGCGGCGGCGGCGAACGCGCGCCAGTGACGACGGAACAAGCTGCTGGCCATTCAAACATTCCTGGAATTCGGATCGCGAGACGATAACAGGTGCGCCGCCGCTTGGGAACACTTCTCCGTAGTTTTACGGAGGCCGGTGCGCCAAAGTCCCGGATGCGCGCGGGCCCGCGGACCGCGATAGTAGCGGTCCCGGACGGGAGCACGTGTCGGTCTGCCGTCCATCACAGGAGACAAGCATGACGACAATCACAAAGAATCCGGCCGCCGCCGGCCGCAGCACCGGCCAGGCCACGGCCGGCGAGCGCATTTCCGCCAAGCGCCTGCGCGCCATCTTCGTCGGCTCGTCCGGCAACCTGGTCGAGTGGTTCGACTTCTACTGCTATTCGGCCTTCGCGCTGTATTTTGCCAGTTCCTTCTTCCCGGCCCAGGACCCGACCGCACAGATGATGTCCACGGCCGGCATCTTCGCCCTCGGCTTCTTCGTGCGCCCGATCGGCGGCATCCTGTTCGGCCGCCTGGCCGACCGGCGCGGCCGCAGGACGGCCCTGATGGCCTCGGTCCTCTTGATGTGCTTCGGCTCGCTCATCATCGCCTGCGCGCCGACCTACGCCACCGCCGGCATCCTCTCGCCCTGCCTGCTGCTGCTGGCGCGCCTGCTGCAAGGCCTGAGCCTGGGCGGCGAGTACGGCGCCAGCGCCACCTACCTGTCGGAGATGGCGGACTCGAAGCACCGCGGCTTCTACGCCAGCTTCCAGTACGTGACCCTGATCGGCGGCCAGCTGCTGGCGCTGCTACTCCTGCTGGTCCTGCAACACTTCCTGCTCTCCGACGAGCAGCTGCGTGCCTGGGGCTGGCGCATTCCCTTCTTCGTCGGCGCCACGCTCGCCGTGCTGGCCCTGACCATGCGCCACAACATGCCGGAAACCGATTCCTTCGAGGCCGCGCGCAAGAAGGCCAAGAAGATGGGCGGCCTGCAGCAACTGATGCAGCACCCGAAGGAGGTCATGCTGGTGATCGGCCTGACGATGGGCGGCACGCTGGCCTTCTACGTCTACACCACCTACCTGCAGAAATTCCTGCGCCTGTCGGTCGGCCTCACCGATTCCCAGACCACCGCGGTCTCGGCGGCCTCGCTGCTGTTCGCCATGTGCCTGCAGCCGCTGTACGGCGCGCTGTCGGACCGCATCGGCCGCCGTCCGCTGCTGGTGGGCTTCGCGCTGCTCGGCACCCTGTTCACGGTGCCGCTGCTGACGGCGATCCGTAACGCCAGCGGCCCATGGGAAGCCTTTGCCCTGATCGCCTGCGCCTGGATCATCGTCTCCGGCTACACGTCGATCAACGCCCTGGTCAAGGCCGAGCTGTTCCCGGCCACCATCCGCGCTACCGGCGTCGGGGTGCCCTATGCCTTCGCGGTCTCGGTGTTCGGCGGCACCGCCGAATACTTGGCCCTGTGGTTCAAGTCGGCCGGCATCGAGAGCGGCTTCTACTGGTATGCCACGGGCGTGATCGCCTGCACCCTGGCGGTCTGCTGGTTCATGCGCGATACCGCGGCGAACTCGCGGATCGACGCCGAAGCGCGCAACCAGTAGTCCCCGGGTAGGCCCGGCGGAAAGCGACAGGCCGGCAGCGATGCCGGCCTTTTTTGTTTCTGCGAACGCGCAGCCAGGCAACGCCGTGCGCCCATCCATATTGAATCGAATGGTGAAATAATGCGCTTATAATGCCGTTATTGTTCCTCTGGCCGAGAAAATGGACCGCTTCCTCGAAATGAAAGTCTTCGCCGCCGTCGTCGATGCCGGCAGCTTCACGGCCGGGGCCGACGTGCTCGGCATGTCGAAGGCGGCCGTGTCGCGCCACGTGGCCGAGCTCGAGGAACGCCTGGGTGTGCGCCTGCTGCACCGGACCACGCGCCGGCTCTCGCCGACCACCGAAGGCGAGATCTTCCACGCGCGCTGCCGCGAGCTGCTGGGCAACCTCGACGAGGCCGAGGCCGAGATTTCCTCGCGGGTCGGCGAAGCGACGGGCCTGCTCAAGCTGAACGTGCCCGTGACCTTCGGCCTCATGCACCTGGCGCCACTGTGGCCGGCCTTCATGGCGCAACACCCCAGGCTGGCCCTCGACATCACCCTGTCCGACCGCGTGGCCGACCTGGTGGAGGAGGGCTACGACGCCGCGGTGCGCATCGCCCAGCTCGGGCCGTCTTCCCTGATCAGCCGCAGGCTGGCCAGCACGCGGATGGTCGTGTGCGCCTCGCCGGACTACCTGGCGCGGCGCGGCGAACCGGTCCACCCGCAGGACCTCCTGCGCCATGACGTGATCTCCTACAGCCTATCCGCCAGCGGCGCGAACTGGAGCTTCAGCGGCCCGGACGGGGAGGTCACGGTGAAGGTCGCGCCGCGCGTGCGCACCAACAGCGGCGACACCTGCCGCGCGGCGGCCCTGCAGCACCAGGGCATCATCCTCCAGCCCACCTTCATCGTCGGCCAGGACCTGGCGCAGGGGACCCTGCGCGAGATCCTGCCGGGCTACCGCTCCGGCGAGCTCGGCATCCATGCGGTCTACCCGTCGCGCAAGTTCGTGTCGCCCAAGCTGCGCCTCCTGATCGATTTCCTGGTCGACGCCTTTGCCGATCCGCCCTGGGATTGAATCGATTGTTCCACTTAGTGGAACAGTCTTGCCCATCTGGACGGCTTTATCGATGCCGTCCGCAAGAATATGATGTCTCCTGTTGGCGCGTTTGCGCTGCCTGCGACAGGACCCGACATGCAACCCTTGCCCACGATTTTCCTCTCCCACGGTTCGCCCATGCTGGCGATCCAGGACACGCCCGCGCGGCGCTTCCTGCAGGGCTTGAGCGCCTCGCTGCCGCGCCCGGAGGCGATCCTCATCGTCTCGGCGCACTGGGAAACGATGCGTGCGCCGGCGGTCAGCCTGGCCGCCCAGCCCGAAACCATCCACGATTTCGGCGGCTTCCCGCGCGCCCTCTTCGAGATCCGCTATCCGGCGCCCGGCGCGCCAGCAGCGGCCGGACGCGCCGCCGCCTTGCTCGAGGAAAGGGGCATCGCGGTCGGCCGCAGCGCGGAGCGCGGGCTCGATCA
>DEKZ01000080.1:0-19617 GCA_002354135.1 Massilia sp. UBA2709
GCGGTCGCGCTGCCGGTCGGCAGGCTCATCTGCGGCGCGCCGCCGCCTGCGGCCAGCTGCACGCTCGCTTCCTGCGGCGGATAGCACAGGCCGGCGTCGGCGCAGCCCTGGCTGGTCGCGTTCAGGGTGAAAGGACCGTTGCCCTCGACCGGGATGCGGATCGTCACTGAACTCTTATAGGTCTCGACATCCTTCTGGAAGGTCTCGTCGTACTTCACCTTGCCCGGCGGGATCTCGGGGGCGCCGAGTTTGGCGCCGCGCGCCGTAAAAGCGAAGCGTTCGCGGTACATGTAGTAACCCGGAGCGATGTCGTAGGTGACCACGGCGGTGCGCTCGCCCTCCATGCGCGCCGAGAACTTGAAGGCGACGGCAGGGTCGAGGAAATCGTCGGCGGCGCGGCTGGGCGCGGCCAGCAGGGCACAGAACAGGAACAGCAGCGACAACACGGCGAACAGGTGCGACGGGACCGCGGCCGCGACTGCGTGGATGCGAGAACGGGACATGACTTCCTTTGATTGAATACTGCGCAGCCGAATGGTACACCGCCTGCGTGCCGATGGGTAATCCCGCCCCTGTGCGCCCGGCAGGCGTCTGCAACAGGCGAAAAAAAACCAGGCGCGAGGCCTGGTTTTTCTGTCGCAAGGAGCGATTACTCAGCGGTCGGAGCTTCTTCAGCCGAGGTCACTTCCGGACGGTCCAGCAGTTCGACGTAGGCCATCGGCGCATTGTCGCCCACGCGGAAACCCATTTTCAGGATGCGCAGGTAGCCGCCGTTACGGTTGGCGTAACGCGGGCCCAGTTCGGCGAACAGCTTCTGCACCATTTCGCGGTCGCGCAGGCGGGCGAATGCCAGGCGCTTGTTGGCCAAGGTGTCGGTCTTGCCCAGGGTCAGGATCGGCTCGATGACGCGACGCAGTTCCTTGGCTTTCGGCACGGTGGTCTTGATGGCTTCATGACGCAGCAGCGAGACGGTCATGTTGCGCAGCATTGCCAGGCGGTGGGACGAGGTACGGTTCAGCTTACGGAGGCCGTGACGGTGACGCATGGTACTTCCTTTCGAGTGTATAAATTCCAGTTCTTCGATCGTTCATGCCAGGGCATGACCGCGGACCGGTTCTAGGGGTTTAGAACTGCCCGGACAACATTGTCCGGGCAGGTACAACTTTCTTACTTTTCCAGGCCGGCAGGCGGCCAGTTTTCCAACTTCATGCCCAGGGTCAAGCCGCGCGAAGCAAGGACTTCCTTGATTTCGTTGAGCGACTTGCGGCCCAGGTTCGGGGTCTTGAGCAGCTCGTTTTCCGAACGCTGGATCAGGTCGCCGATGTAGTAGATGTTCTCGGCCTTCAGGCAGTTTGCCGAACGGACCGTGAGTTCCAGATCGTCGACCGGACGCAGCAGGATCGGATCGACCAGCGGAGCACGCGACGGTGCTTCTGCGGCCGCTTCCGTGCCTTCCAGCGCGGCGAAGACGTTCAGCTGGTCAACCAGGACGCGTGCCGACTGGCGGATCGCTTCTTCCGGGGTGATGACGCCGTTGGTCTCGATGTTGATGATCAGCTTGTCGAGGTCGGTACGCTGTTCGACACGGGCCGATTCCACGGCGTACGAGACGCGGCGGACCGGCGAGAACGATGCGTCCAGGATGATGCGGCCGATCGTCTTGTTGGTGTCTTCCGACAGGCGGCGGACGTTACCCGGCACGTAGCCACGGCCTTTTTCGACCTTGATCTGCATGTCCAGCTTGCCGCCTGCGGTCAGGTGAGCGATCACGTGATCCGGGTTGATCAGTTCCACATCATGCGGCAGGTCGATGTCCGATGCCAGGACTGCGCCTTCGCCTTCCTTCTTCAGGGTCAGGGTGACGGAGTCGCGGTTGTGCACCTTGAACACGACGCCCTTCAGGTTCAGCAGCAGGTCGACGACGTCTTCCTGCACGCCATCCAGCGACGAGTACTCGTGCACGACGCCGGCGATGGTGACTTCGGTCGGCGCGTAGCCGATCATCGACGACAGCAGCACGCGGCGCAGCGCGTTGCCCAGCGTGTGGCCGTAGCCACGTTCGAACGGCTCCATCACGACTTTGGCGTGACCGGCGCCGAGCGCTTCGACATCGATGATACGTGGCTTCAACAAACTATTTTGCATGAAATGTCCTTTTCAATACCCTCGGCTCGTTACACCGATAAGGCTGATGGCATGTGATTACTGCTTTTGTTCTTAACTCGTAGAAGCAGATTCGCCCCCTCGCGCAGCGAGCGGGCGAATCTGCCGATCCCGACTAACGATTAACGCGAGTACAGTTCGACGATCAGTGCTTCGTTGACGTCGGCGGCGATCTCGTTACGCTCCGGGAACGAACGGAAGGTGCCTTCCATCTTCTTGGCGTCGACCGAGACCCAGCTCGGCATGCCGACTTGTTCAGCCAGCGACAGCGCTTCGATGATGCGGGTCTGCTTCTTGGCCTTTTCGCGCACGGCGATGACGTCGCCTGCCTTGACCTGGTACGAAGCGATGTTCACGACGTTACCGTTGACGGTGAAGGCCTTGTGGCTCACCAGCTGGCGCGCTTCGGCGCGGGTCGAGCCGAAGCCCATGCGGTAAGCGACGTTGTCCAGGCGGGCTTCCAGCAGCTTCAGCAGGGTCTCGCCGGTGTTGCCCTTGCGGCGCGATGCTTCTGCGAAGTAGCGGCGGAACTGGCGCTCCAGCACGCCGTACATACGCTTGACCTTCTGCTTTTCACGCAGCTGGTTGCCGTAGTCCGAGGTGCGAGCACCCGATTTCACGCCGTGCTGGCCTGGCTTGACGTCCAGTTTGCACTTCGAGTCGAGCGAGCGACGTGCGCTCTTCAGGAACAGGTCGGTGCCTTCACGGCGCGACAGTTTTGCTTTTGGTCCGATATAACGTGCCACGTTGAATCCTTTGATGTATTAATCACGCCCCGGAGGCATCGCAAGCGATGCGGCAGGCGCTAGTCCGACCCAGTATTGAGCGGACGTGGCTGAAAGAACGCCCCGAACCGGGGTTCGAGGCGAGAATAGCCGGGCAGTATACCCGAAATTGGGCTACTGCACCGGCGTATTTGATACCGCGACGGGTATCTGCAACAAAGGGCGGGCGAACCCGCCGCTTGTCTTAGATACGACGACGCTTCGGCGGACGGCAGCCGTTGTGCGGAACCGGCGTCACGTCCTGGATCTCGGTGATCTTGATGCCCAGGTTGTTCAGCGCGCGCACAGCCGATTCACGGCCAGGGCCAGGGCCCTTGATGCGCACTTCCAGGTTCTTCACGCCGCTTTCCTGCGCGACCTTGCCGGCTGCTTCAGCAGCGACCTGTGCCGCGAACGGGGTCGATTTGCGCGAGCCCTTGAAGCCTGCGCCACCCGACGTCGCCCACGACAGGGCGTTGCCCTGGCGGTCGGTGATCGTGATGATGGTGTTGTTGAACGAAGCGTGGACGTGGGCGATGCCCTCAGCCACGTTCTTCTTGACTTTCTTGCGTGCGCGGGCTGCTGCCGCTGCTGCGCTGCTTTGTTGCTTAGCCATGGTCTATTCCTAGATTATTTCTTCAGCGATTGAGCGGCCTTGCGCGGACCTTTGCGGGTACGTGCATTGGTACGGGTGCGCTGGCCGCGCACTGGCAGGCCCTTGCGGTGACGCATGCCGCGGTAGCAACCCAGGTCCATCAGACGCTTGATGTTCATGGACAGTTCGCGGCGCAGATCGCCTTCCACGACAAACTTCGCAACTTCGTCGCGCAGCTTCTCGAGTTCGTTATCGTCGAGGTCCTTGACCTTCTTGTTGGTCGCGATACCGGTCGCAGCGCAGATCTTCTGCGAGCGCGGGCGGCCAATACCGTAGATCGCCGTCAGGCCGATAACAGTGTGCTGATGATTTGGGATGTTAACCCCTGCAATACGTGCCATTCGTTATTCCTCTTAACCTTGACGCTGCTTGTGACGCGGCTCGACGCAGATCACGCGGACCACGCCCTTGCGCTTGATGATCTTGCAGTTGCGGCAGATCCGCTTGACTGAAGCATTAACTTTCATTTTGCACTCTCTTCCTGATAACTTGAATATTTTTACTTGGTGCGGAATACGATGCGTGCCCGGGACAGGTCGTACGGGGTCAGTTCCACCGTTACCTTGTCGCCCGGGAGAATGCGGATGTAATTCATCCGCATTTTACCCGAGATATGCCCCAGGACCACATGCCCGTTTTCCAGCTTTACGCGAAATGTCGCATTTGGGAGATTCTCGAGAATCTCACCTTGCATTTGGATGACGTCGTCTTTTGCCATTCGGTCTATGTACTCCCCGCTTATCGCGTCGGAATCCCACCCTTGAAGTTCGCCTTGCGCAGCAGCGATTCATATTGCTGCGACATGACGTAGTTCTGCACTTGTGCCATGAAGTCCATCGTCACCACCACGATGATCAGGAGCGACGTGCCGCCGAAATAGAAAGGAACTTTCCAGAACGACTGCAGGAACTCCGGCACCAGGCACACCAGGGTGATATAGACTGCACCGGCCAGGGTCAGGCGCATCAGGATCTTGTCGATGTAGCGTGCGGTCTGCTCGCCCGGACGGATGCCCGGAACAAACGCGCCGCTCTTCTTCAAGTTGTCCGCCGTTTCCTTGCTGTTGAATACCAGCGCGGTGTAGAAGAAGCAGAAGAACACAATCGCCACCGCATACAGCAACGCGTGGATCGGTTCACCGGTCGCCAGCGAGGCAGCCAGGTCCTTCAGGAACCCGACGAACGGGCTGCTGGAGTCCTTGCCTCGCGTGTACCAGTCAACGATCGTCGCCGGGAACAGGATGATCGAGGAGGCGAAGATCGGCGGGATCACGCCGGCCATGTTCAGCTTCAGGGGCAGGTGGCTGGTTTGGCCACCGTACACCTTGTTGCCGACTTGGCGCTTGGCGTAGTTCACGAGGATCTTGCGCTGTCCGCGTTCAACGAACACGACGGCATACGTAACCGCAACTACCAGGATGACGATAATGATCGCGGCAATGCTGCTGATCGAACCGTTCGATACCAGGGTGAACAGGCCACCCAGTGCCGACGGCAGACCGGCTGCGATACCGGCGAAAATGATGATCGAAATGCCGTTGCCCAGGCCACGCTCGGTGATCTGCTCGCCCAGCCACATGAGGAACATGGTGCCGGTGAGCAGGGTCACGACCGTGACGAAGCGGAATGCCATGCCGGGGTCGAGCACGAGACCCGGCTGGGCCTCGAGCGCGACGGCGATGCCGAACGCCTGGAACAACGCCAGTGCCACCGTGCCGTAGCGGGTGTACTGGGTGATCTTGCGGCGCCCTGCTTCGCCTTCCTTCTTCAGCGTTTCCAGCTGCGGCACGACGATCGACGCCAGCTGCATGATGATCGAAGCCGAAATGTAGGGCATGATCCCGAGTGCGAACACGGTAAAGCGGGACAACGCACCACCCGAGAACATGTTGAACATGCCCAGGATGCCGCCTTCGTTCTGCTTGAACAGTGACGCCAGCGCTACCGGGTCGATCCCGGGGACCGGGATGTGAGCACCGATGCGGTACACGACCAATGCGCCAAGCAAAAACCACAGCCGACCCCAGGGGAAGCCGGCGGCGGCGCTTTTACCAAGTTGTGAATTAGTCGCCAATTTTTGCTCCGATCAGGCAGCGGCCGCTTTAGGCGACCGAACCGCCAGCTGCTTCGATGGCCGCTTTCGCGCCCGCGGTCGCCTTCAGGCCCTTGAGGTTCACCGCTTTGGTGATCTCGCCCGACAGGATGACGCGCACGTCGCGTGCCACCACCGGCAGGATGCCTGCTTGCTTCAGCACCAGGATGTCGACATCGCCGACGGCCAGGGCGTTCAGGTCCGACAGACGGACTTCAGCCTTGAAGGTGGCGTTGAGCGACTTGAAGCCGCGCTTCGGCAGACGACGCTGCAGAGGCATCTGGCCGCCTTCGAAGCCGACTTTGTGGAAGCCGCCCGAACGCGATTTCTGACCCTTGTGACCGCGACCGGCGGTCTTGCCCAGGCCGGAGCCGATACCGCGGCCGACGCGACGCTTTGCGTGCTTGGCGCCGTCAGCAGGTTGAATGGTATTGAGTTCCATTGATTTCTCCGTACGTAAGCTGTCGCTTACGAGACAACTTTAACGAGGTACGCGACTTTGTTGATCATGCCACGCACGGATGGGGTGTCCTGCAGCTCGGAGACCGAGTTGACACGACGCAGACCCAGGCCGCGCACGGTGGCACGGTGATCCTGACGGGTACCGATCAGGCCCTTGACGAGCTTGACTTTGACAGTGTTTGCCATGTTTGTTCCCCTTAACCCAGGATGTCTTCAACCGACTTGCCGCGCTTGGCAGCGATGTCAGCCGGAGTGCTCATTTTTGCCAGACCGTCGAGGGTCGCGCGAACCAGGTTGTACGGGTTCGACGAACCGGTCGACTTGGCGACCACGTCGGTCACGCCCATCACCTCGAAGATAGCGCGCATTGCGCCACCAGCGATCACGCCGGTACCCGGCTTGGCCGGCGACATCATGACGCGCGATGCGCCGTGACGACCGGTAACGGTGTGGTGCAGCGTACCGTTCTTGAGGGGCACCTTGATCAGGTTGCGGCGGGCTTCTTCCATCGCTTTTTGCACGCCGACAGGAACTTCCTTCGACTTGCCCTTGCCCATGCCGATGCGGCCATCGCCGTCACCGACAACGGTCAGCGCTGCAAAACCCATGATACGACCACCCTTCACCACCTTGGTGACGCGGTTGATCGCGATCATTTTTTCGCGCATGCCATCATCCGGCTTGTCGCTTGCCATTTTCGCTTGCATTTTTGCCATGACGATTCTTCCTTAGAACTTCAGACCGGCTTCACGCGCGGCATCTGCCAGCGCCTTCACACGGCCGTGGTAACGGAAACCCGAACGGTCGAACGCGACTTCGGTGATCCCTGCTTTCAGTGCTTTTTCTGCGACGCGCTTGCCAACCAGGGCAGCAGCGGCGGCGTTACCGCCTGCACCGCTCTTGCCGCCCAGCTCAGCGCGCACTTCTGCTTCCAGCGTCGAAGCCGAAACCAGGACCTTCGCATCCGGGCTGATCAGGTTCGCATAGATGTGCAGGTTGGTGCGGTGAATCGACAGGCGATTCACGCCCAGCTGGGCGATCTTGATGCGGGTTTGGCGTCCGCGACGCAGACGCGATTGTTTCTTGTCCATGTCAGCTCCGATTATTTCTTCTTGGTTTCTTTAAGCTTCACCACTTCGTCCGAATAACGGACACCCTTGCCCTTGTAAGGCTCAGGCGAGCGGTAAGCGCGCACTTCAGCGGCGACCTGGCCGACCTTTTGGCGATCAATACCCTTGATCACGATTTCGGTCGGGGTCGGGGTGACCGCGGTGACGCCTTCCGGCATCGCGTGCAGCACCGGGTGCGAGAAGCCCAGCGACAGGTTCAGGGCATTGCCCTGCACTGCTGCCTTGTAGCCCACGCCCACCAAGTTCAGCTTCTTCTCGAAGCCCTTGGTGACGCCGGTAACCATGTTGTTGACCAGGGCGCGCAGGGTGCCCGACATGGCGTTCGATTCACGCGAATCGTCCACGACGTCGAACGTCAGCGTGCCGTTGTTGTTTTCCACTTTGACCAGGCCGTTCAGCGGCTGGGTCAGGGTGCCCAGCGGGCCCTTGACAGTGATCGAGGCCGCGTTGATCGCGACATCGGTGCCCGCCGGAACGGCGATTGGCATCTTAGCTACTCGAGACATGTCTACTCCTTAAGCCACGTAGCACAGCACTTCGCCACCGACGCCGGTAGCACGTGCCTTGCGGTCGGTCATCACGCCTTGCGGGGTCGAGACGATTGCCACGCCCAGGCCATTCATGACCGACGGGATCTCGTTCTTGCCCTTGTAGATGCGCAGGCCAGGACGCGAGACGCGCTCGATGCGCTCGATGACCGGACGGCCGGTGTAATACTTCAAACCGATTTTCAGTTCCGACTTGCCACCTTCGGTGGTCACGGCGAAATCCTCAATGTAACCCTCGTCCTTCAGGACGTTGGCGATCGCAACCTTGACTTTCGACGACGGCATTGCGACCGTGGTTTTCTGGACAGTTTGTGCGTTGCGAATGCGGGTCAGCATATCGGCGATAGGATCGCTCATACTCATTGCTTGTTCTCCTATTACCAGCTAGCTTTGGTCATGCCCGGGATTTCGCCTTTCATCGCGAATTCACGGAGTTTGGTACGGGCCAGACCGAATTTACGGAAAGTGCCACGTGGACGGCCGGTCATGGCGCAGCGGTTACGCTGGCGGGTCGGGGCCGAATTACGCGGCAGGGCCTGCAGTTTCAGGCGCGCTTCGTAACGCTCTTCTTCGGTCTTCGACTGGTCGTCGATGATTGCTTTCAGAGCGGCACGCTTTGCGGCGAATTTCTCCACCAGGTCTGCACGCTTCTGTTCGCGGTTAATCAGTGCAAGTTTTGCCATGCTCTTAGTTCCTGAACGGGAATTTGAAGGCGGCGAGCAGCGCTTTGGCTTCTTCGTCGGTCTTAGCGGTGGTGGTGATCGAGATGTTCATGCCACGCAGCGCGTCGATCTTGTCGTAATCGATTTCCGGGAAAATGATCTGCTCTTTGACGCCGATGTTGTAGTTGCCACGGCCGTCGAACGAGCGGCCATTGACGCCGCGGAAGTCACGCACGCGCGGCAGGGCCACGGTGATGAAACGGTCCAGGAACTCGTACATGCGGGCGCCGCGCAGGGTCACCATCGTACCGATCGGGTAGCCTTCGCGGATCTTGAAGCCTGCGATTGCCTTGCGTGCCTTGGTGACGACCGGCTTCTGGCCGGCGATCTTGGTCAGGTCGCCCACTGCGTGTTCGATGACCTTCTTGTCTGCGACAGCTTCCGACAGACCCATGTTCAGGGTGATCTTGGTCAGGCGCGGCACTTCCATCACCGACTTGTAGCCGAATTTTTCGGTCAGGTCAGCGACGACTTTTTCTTTGTAGAATTGTTGGAGACGGGCCATGATCTTAAACCTTCACAACTTCGCCGGAGGACTTGTAGACGCGGACTTTCTTGCCGTCCTGGTCTTTGAAGCCTACGCGGTCAGCCTTGCCGGTCGCGGCGTTGAACAGCGCGACGTTGGAGACGTGAATCGGCATCGCCTTGTCGACGATACCACCAGTGACGCCGGTCATCGGGTTCGGCTTGACGGCCTTCTTGGCCACGTTCACGCCTTCGACGATCACGTGCTCGGCGTCGACGCGACGCGAAACCACGCCACGCTTGCCCTTGTCTTTACCGGCCAAAACGATGACTTCGTCGTTTTTACGAATCTTATCCATTGCGACTCCTTACAGAACTTCAGGTGCCAGGGACACGATCTTCATGAACTTCTCGGTACGCAGCTCGCGCGTCACCGGTCCGAAGATACGGGTACCGATCGGTTCCAGCTTGGAATTCAGCAGGACAGCGGCGTTGCCGTCGAACTTCACCAGGGAGCCGTCTTGGCGGCGCACACCTTTGGCGGTACGCACAACCACAGCGTTATAAATTTCACCTTTTTTGACGCGACCACGTGGCGCAGCAACCTTGACGGTTACCTTGATGATGTCGCCAATGCTCGCATAACGGCGCTTGGAGCCGCCCAATACCTTGATGCACAGTACTTCTTTCGCACCGGTATTGTCGGCCACTTCGAGCCGGCTTTCAGTTTGAATCATAGTATTTTCTTTCCCAACTTAAGCCGAAGAAACCCCACGGCGAACCGTAGGCCTGCGGTCAGTCTTGGTCCCGCCGTCCGCTCAATGCATGAGCGTCCGATTGGGTGATTGGACTTTCCAATAAGCTTCGTACAGGCCGCAGTTACCGAGGGGGACAAACTGCGGCAACACATGAACGAAGCCCGCTAGTATCTCAGATACCAGCGGGCCCCGCAAGACAAATTTTCAGGCTTTACAGAACCTGTGCGACCTGCACAACACGGGTCACGGTCCACGCCTTCGTCTTCGAGATCGGGCGACCTTCCTGGATCTCGACCGTGTCGCCGGTCTTGGCCTGGTTGGTCTCGTCGTGCGCGTGGTACTTATTCGAGCGCACGATGATCTTGCCGTACAGCGGGTGCTTCACGTGACGCTCGATCAGGACGGTCACCGTCTTGTCCATTTTGTCGGACACGACCTTGCCGACCAGCGTACGCTTCAGCGCCGTTTTAGTGGTGTCGTTCATTTGGCTTCCTTCGAGTTCATCACAGTCTTCACACGCGCGATGTCGCGACGTACTTTCTTGAGCTGCGCGGTATTGCCCAGCTGCTGGGTAGCGATTTGCATGCGCAGGCCGAACTGGGCCTTCAGCAGCTCATTCAGCTCCTTCTGCAGCGCTTCCTGGTCCTTGCCGCGGAGTTCCGATGCTTTCATATTCAACTCCTGTTATTGGCCGACTTGGCGCACGACGAACGTGGTAGCCAGCGGCAGTTTGGCAGCGGCCAGGCGGAATGCTTCGCGCGCCAGTTCTTCTGCGACGCCGTCCATCTCGTACAGGACCTTGCCTGGCTGGATTTCGGCGACGTAGTACTCCGGGTTACCCTTACCGTTACCCATACGGACTTCGGCCGGCTTGTTCGAAATCGGCTTGTCCGGGAAGATACGGATCCAGATACGGCCGCCACGCTTGATGTGACGGGTCATCGCACGACGCGCCGCTTCGATCTGGCGTGCGGTGATACGGCCGCGGGCGACTGCCTTCAGGCCGAACTCGCCGAACGACACCGAGGTGCCGCGGGTGTGCGAAATGCCGGTGTTACGGCCCTTCTGCTCTTTACGATACTTTCTGCGGGATGGCTGCAGCATCTTTATTCTCCTGCTTTCTCAGCCGGCTTGGCAGCGGCGCGACGACCTGCTGGAGCGGCTCCTGGTTTGGCGCCCGGACGGCCACGGCCGGCTGGCTTGCCATCGTCACGACGCGGACCACGTGGCTTCTTCTCGTCGGCCGGGGTGTCGATCACTGGTGCTTCGCCCGTTGCCGAACGATCGCCCTTGTAGACCCAGACCTTGACGCCGATGATGCCGTAGGTGGTCGATGCTTCGCTGGTGCCGTAGTCGATGTCGGCGCGCAGGGTGTGCAGAGGCACACGGCCTTCGCGGTACCATTCGGTACGTGCGATCTCGATACCGTTCAGACGGCCCGACGACATGATCTTGATGCCTTGCGCGCCCAGACGCATTGCGTTCTGCATCGCGCGCTTCATGGCGCGACGGAACATGATGCGCTTTTCGAGCTGCTGCGAGATCGAGTCGGCGATCAGTTGCGCATCGATTTCCGGCTTGCGGATTTCTTCGATGTTCACGTGGACCGGCACGCCCATGATCTTCGTCAGCGACGACTTCAGCACTTCGATGTCTTCGCCCTTCTTGCCGATGACGACGCCCGGACGCGAGCTGAACACGGTGAAGCGTGCGTTCTTGGCAGGACGCTCGATGACGATGCGACCGACCGAAGCGTTCTTCAGCTTCTTCTTCAGGAAAGCGCGAGCTTCCAGGTCTTCCTTCAGCATGTCGGCGAAGTTGCCGTTGCCAGCGTACCAGCGCGACGCCCAGTTACGGGTGACCGCCAGGCGGAAGCCGGTTGGGTGGATTTTCTGACCCATCGTGTGACCCCTTAGTTACCGACAGTCACGTAGATGTGACAGGATTGTTTCGAAATACGATCGCCGCGGCCCTTCGCACGTGCGGTGAAGCGCTTCAGGATCGGGCCCTTTTCGACGTAGATCTGGGTGACTTTCAGCTCGTCGATGTCGGCGCCGTCATTGTGTTCCGCGTTGGCGATAGCCGACTCCAGAACCTTCTTGATGATGGTCGCGCCCTTCTTCGGGCTGAACTGCAGAATGTTGAGTGCTGCGTCAACTTTCTTGCCACGGATCAGGTCTGCAACCAGGCGGCCCTTCTGTTCCGACAGGCGCACGCCTTTGAGGATAGCTTTAGTTTCCATTATTTTTTCGCCTTCTTGTCAGCGGCGTGGCCCTTGAACGTACGGGTCAGCGCGAATTCGCCGAGCTTGTGGCCGACCATGTTCTCCGAGACGTACACCGGCACGTGCAGCTTGCCGTTGTGGACAGCGATCGTCAGACCGATGAAGTCCGGAGTGATCGTCGAGCGGCGCGACCAGGTTTTGACTGGCTTCTTGTCTTTGGTCGCTTGCGCGGCTTCGACTTTCTTCACCAGGTGGGCGTCAACGAACGGCCCTTTTTTCAATGAACGAGTCATGATTTATCCTTATTTCTTGCCGCGGCGCGAGACGATCATCGACGAAGTGCGCTTGTTCGAACGCGTCTTCTTGCCCTTGGTCTGCTGGCCCCATGGCGACACCGGATGACGACCGGCAGCCGTACGGCCTTCACCACCACCGTGCGGGTGGTCGATCGGGTTCATGACCACACCGCGAACGGTCGGACGAACACCGCGCCAGCGCATTGCACCAGCCTTACCGATCTTGCGCAGGTTGTGCTCGCCGTTGCCGACTTCGCCAACCGTTGCGCGGCACTCGATGTGCACGCGACGCACTTCACCCGAGCGCAGGCGAACCTGAGCGTAGGTGCCTTCACGGGCCATCAGGACCACGCCGGCGCCGGCGGTACGGGCCATCTGGGCACCCTTACCTGGCAGCATTTCGACGCAGTGCATGGTGGTGCCGACCGGGATGTTACGGATCGGCAGGCAGTTACCCGACTTGATCGGCGCTTCCGAGCCGTTCATGACGGTGTCGCCCACAGCCATGCCCTTGGTGGCGATGATGTACGCGCGATGACCGTCGGCGTAGCACACCAGAGCGATGTGCGCGCTGCGGTTCGGGTCGTATTCAATACGCTCGACCTTGGCCGGGATACCGTCCTTGTTGCGCTTGAAGTCGACCAGGCGGTAGTGTTGCTTGTGACCACCGCCGATGTGGCGGGTGGTGATGTGGCCGTTGTTGTTACGGCCAGCAGTCTTCGATTTCTTCTCAACCAGGGCTGCGAACGGACGACCTTTGTACAGGTCGGCGTTCACAACCTTCACCATGCCGCGGCGGCCTGGGGAGGTTGGCTTCATCTTAACGAGTGCCATTATTTAGCCTCCTCGACAAAATTGATTTCCTGGCCTGGCTTCAGGCACACGAAAGCGCGCTTGGTGTGGTTGCGGCGACCGGTGAAGCGGCCTGCGCGCTTCTGCTTGCCTTCGCGGTTCACGGTCTGCACCGATTCCACTTCGACTTTGAACAGCAGCTCGACGGCAGCCTTGATTTCTGGCTTGGTCGCGTCCGGCAGAACCTTGAACACGATCTGCTCGTTCTTTTCCGCGACGAAGGTGGCCTTCTCGGAAATGACCGGAGCCAGCAGCACCTTCATCAGGCGCTCTTCGCTAAATTTGATTGCGGTGCTCATGCGTACATCTCCTCGATCTTGGCCAGAGCAGCTTTGGTGACCAGGACTTTCTTGTAGAACACCAGCGACATCGGGTCAGCCGCTTTCGGCTCGACGACCAGCACGTTCGGCAGGTTGCGCGATGCCAGTTCCAGGTTTTCATCGATGGTGTCGGTGATCACCAGGACCGATTCCAGGCCCATGCCCTGCAGCTTTTGCGACAGCAGCTTGGTCTTCGGAGCTTCGATCGACAGGTTTTCGACAACGTTCAGACGGCCTTCGCGGGCCAGCTGCGAGAAGATCGAGCAGATACCTGCGCGGAACATCTTCTTGTTGACCTTGTGCGAGAAGTTCTCGTCCGGGGTGTTCGGGAAGATGCGACCACCGCCGCGCCACAGAGGCGACGACGACATACCAGCACGAGCGCGGCCGGTGCCCTTCTGGCGCCATGGCTTCTTCGTGGTGTGGCTGACTTCTTCACGGTCTTTCTGCTTGCGGTTGCCGCTGCGCGCGTTGGCGGCGTAGGCGACCACGATCTGGTGAATCAGGGCTTCGTTGTATTCGCGGCCGAACACGGTGTCGGCTGCTGCAACGGCGGCGCCAGCTTGACCTTGCTCATTCAGGAGCTGAAGTTCCATATTTAAGCTCCTTTCTTGGCTTTGACTTTGACAGCCGGCTTGACGATCACTTGACCGTTCTTGGCGCCAGGAACGGCACCTTTCACCAGCAGCAGTTGACGCTCAGCGTCGATACGAGCGATTTCCAGGTTCTGGGTGGTGACGGTAACGTCGCCCATGTGACCGGTCATGCGCTTGCCAGGGAACACGCGGCCCGGATCCTGCGCCATACCGATGGAGCCAGGAACGTTGTGCGAACGCGAGTTACCGTGGGTTTGACGGCCCGATGCGAAGTTGTAACGCTTGATGGTACCGGCGTAGCCCTTACCGATCGAGGTGCCTTGCACGTCGATTTTCTGGCCGACTTCGAACAGCGAAACGTTGATGGCGTCACCGGTTTTGAGTTCGGCTGCCTTGGCGGCGTCGACGCGGAATTCCTTCAGCATCGTGCCGGCTTCCACGCCAGCTTTAGCGTGGTGACCCGCAACAGCCTTGGTCACGCGGGAAGCGCGACGTTGACCGAATGCGACCTGAACTGCGGCATAGCCGTCGGTTTCAGGAGTTTTGATTTGCGCAACACGGTTGTTCGATACGTCGAGCACGGTGACTGGGATCGAATCCCCGTCATCCGTGAAGATGCGCATCATGCCAACCTTGCGACCGAGAAGGCCCAGGCTCATTTTTTCTCCATTCCCACCTACGATTGGGCGGGGGTTGTTTAACTACTAGAAAAAGTACGGACCTAAAAAGACGAATCCATACCGAAGCCGGCTAGTATAGCGCGCAAAGGGGCTTGACGCAACAAGATAATCAGGGGTATGTGAACCCTGTTGCGCATTTTTCGCAGTAGCGTGGAGAAGAAGGAATCTGGCCTAGCTGGCCAGCACAGAAAAGGCACTATTGCGCCTTTTCTCTGCAGAGCCGCGAAGGGCTCTGCGCATGGTGAAGTGTCTTTGGTGGGCGGTGCAGGATTCGAACCTGCGACCCCTTGGATGTCGACCAAGTATTCTAACCAACTGAACTAACCGCCCGAGGTCCCGCATTATAGGGAAGGCATCGGCGGTTTGCAATAGCTGAGTTTGAGAAATGTTTTGGGCGGTTGCCTTCAGGTGCGCAGGCGCCCGTGGGGCTGTTGCCTGCGCGGCCGCTGGTGCGCACGATCCGCGTGGGCTCGAGAGCCCACCCTACGAGAGAGGCCGCGGACTCGCGGCAGCAAACCGCGGCCGCGTTAGTCGTTTCTCGCCGAGTCGGCAGCGTGTCCCGTAGGGTGGGCACTCGTGCCCACGCGGATTCGACATACCAATAGCGACACAGGCAACAGCCCCGCCCGGCCGGCACGCCGTGCGCCGCCAGCACCTCATCCTCGCCTAAGCTTGCCATAAGGTCAGCTGTGTACAATCGAGCAATTAACGCCTATATTGGCAGCCGAAGCGAATTGAGTTTCCGGCCGTGCGCAAAGCATGGCTGGCGCCAACCGGGGCGGCGGCATCACGGGCAATTTTCACTCCCACTGAAAGGAGCTGTAATGGCAATCAGTTTGCAAAAAGGCGGCAACGTCAACCTCAGCAAGGAAGCACCGAACCTCACCAAGGTCGTCATCGGCCTCGGCTGGGATCCGCGCTCGACCGACGGCGCGGCCTTCGACCTGGACGGCAGCGCGTTCATGCTGAAGTCCGATGCGAAGGTACGCAGCGATACCGACTTCATCTTCTATAACAACCTCAAGTCCAGCGACGGCTCGGTCGTCCACAACGGCGACAACACCACCGGCCAGGGCGAAGGCGACGACGAAACCGTCACCGTCGACCTGACGAAGGTGCCGGCCGACGTCGAGAAGATCTCGTTCTGCGTCACCATCCACGACGCCGAAGCGCGCCGCCAGAACTTCGGCATGGTCGGCAAGGCCTTCATCCGCTGCGTCAACGCCAACGGCAACGCCGAGATCGCACGCTACGACCTGTCCGAAGACAGCTCGACCGAAACCGCGATGATCTTCGGCGAACTGTACCGCGCGGGCGGCGACTGGAAATTCCGCGCCGTCGGCCAGGGCTACAACGGCGGCCTGGGCCCACTGGCGCGCTCGTTCGGCGTCAACGTGTAATCCGGCTTCGCAGCCGGTTCGCCGGGAGGCTTTCGCCTCCGGGCTCCTGCCCCGCCACACGCGGGGCGTCTCCCCCTCAGAAGGACTTCATGCGCGTCTGGTTCAACCGTACGTTCTCGTCCGTCTACGCCGCGATCGAGCTGATCCGCCGCGCCGACGTCGACGGGCGCTTCCATATCGTCCACAGCAATCCGAACCCGCAGTCGCCGGTGGCGCGCGTGGCCCACGAATTCCACCGCGAGCCGACCGGGCTCGAAGGCCAGCCCTACATCGACTGGTGCGTCGACTTCTGCCGCGAACACCGGATCGACATCTTCGTCCCCGGACGCGAAGCGACCCTGCTGGCCGGCGCCCATGCGCGCTTCGCCGCTGTCGGCACCCGCGTCCTGAGCTGCGCTTCCGAAGAAAACCTGCAGCTCATCCACGACAAGGGCCGCTTTTATGCGGAAGTCGACCTGCCCGGCGCGCCCGTGGCCGAGTTCCGCCGTTTCGAGGACGCCGCCGGTTTCGAGGAGGCCTACGACCTGCTGCGCCGCCGCCACGCCAAACTGTGCGTGAAGCCCTCGCGCTCGATCTACGGGCTCGGCTTCGCCGTGCTGGACGAAACGCGCAGCAGCGCCGAGCTGCTGATGGCCGGCGCCGAATACCACGTCTCGCTCGCCGACTTCCGGCGCGCCCTGCCCGCCCTCGGCGCGTTCCGCGACATGCTCTTGATGGAATACCTGGACGGCCGCGAATACAGCGTCGATTGCGTCGGCGACAACGGCCGCCTGGTGGCGGCGGTGGCGCGCCGCAAATCGTCCACCGCCGGCGCCGGCCAGCGCATCGACCAGCGCGCCGACATCCTGGAAGCGACCGCGCGCCTGGCCCAGACGTATGGCCTGAACGGCATCTTCAACGTGCAGTTCCGCGAAGCGGCTGGGCGCGCACGCCTGCTCGAGATCAACCCGCGCATGTCGGGCGGCATCGGCATGGCCTGCGTGGCCGGTCCCAACCTGCCGTACATCGCGCTCGCCGGCTTCGCCGACGGATTCGGGGAGGTCGAGGTCGCGCCGGTGCGCAACGGCATCCGCGTGGGCGAACTGACGCAAGCCGTGGAGCTGGCATGAACGCACGCCTTGAGGCCGGCCTGCCGGTCCGCCGCAGCGAGCGCCTGCCCACCGGCCTGCTCGAGGTCGACCTCTACAGCGGCGCCGAAGAACTCGACGCCCTGCTCGGCTTTGCCGCGCGCGCCAACGCCAAGCGCGGTTTTCTGTTCCTGAGCAAGGTGCTGGGCAAGCACTGGCCGGTGCGCCCGGCCGACATGCTGGCCGTGCACGCGCGCCTGGCCGCCGGCGTGCCGGATGCCGAGGGTCCGGTGCTGTTCATCGCGATGGCCGAGACCGCGGTCGGCCTGGGCCAAGGCGTGTTCGAGGCCTGGCTGCGCGCCAATCCGGGACGCGAAGCCCTGTTCCTGCACACCACGCGCTACCGCGTCGGCAACGGGCCGATCATCGAATTCGAGGAAGCGCACAGCCACGCGCCGCGCCAGTTCCTGCACATGCCGGAGGGCCGGCACGAGCAGGACCTGCTGCTGCAGGCGACGACCATCGTGCTGGTCGACGACGAAGCCAGCACCGGCAACACCTTCGTCAACCTGGCCCGGGCCTGCCGCCGCCTGAACCCGGCGATCGCGCGCGTGCACCTGGCCGTCATCACGAATTTCATGGGCCAGGCCGCCACCTCCGCACTCGCCGCGCGCTTCGGCATGCCGGCCACCATGGGCGCCCTGGTCGAGGGCGAATACCGCTTCGAGCAGTCGAATGTGCCGGTGGACGCGGCGCCGGCCCAGCGCTTCGATGCCCAGGCCGAGCGCGGCGCCAGCACGGCTTTCGGCCGCCTCGGTCTCGCCCGTCCCTTGCGTACACCGGCCGCCCTGGCGCGCCGGCTGGCGGACGGCATCGCGCCGGGCGACAAAGTACTGGTGCTCGGCACCGGCGAATTCATGCACGCGTCCACCCTGCTGGGTGCGGCGCTCGAAGCGCATGGCGTGGATGTGGTCGTGCAGTCGACCACGCGCTCGCCGATCCTGGCCTGGGGCGCCGTCAGGTACGCGCTGAGCTTCCCCGACAACTACGGCGAGGGCATCGCCAACTTCCTGTACAACGTGGCGCCCGGCCAGTACGCGCAGGTGCTGGTCTGCCACGAGACGCCGCCGAACGCGGCGCTGCGCGAACTCGTGCGCCAGCTCGGCGCGCGCCTGTTCCACTACCACACCGAGGATGACGTTGAAGAAGTTCCTGTTCGCTGACCTGGACGACACGCTGTTCCAGACCCTGGAAAAGTGCGCCGTGCGCGAGGGGCTCGAGCCGGCCGCCTATTACAGCGATGGCAGCATCTGCTCGCTGACCACGCCGGCGCAGCGCGCCTTCTTCGCGTTTGCGAGCGAAGGCATGACGGTGATCCCGACCACGGCGCGCAGCCTCGATGCCTTCCGCCGCGTCGACCTGGGTTTCGCCAGCTATGCGATCCTGGATTTCGGCGGCGTGATCCTGCTGCCCGACGGGAGCATCGACCGCGACTGGCAAGGCATGATGCACGCCAAAATGAACGCCGCCCTCCCCGGCTTGCAGGCGCTGGCTGCGCGCATCGACGCCTGGGCCGAAGCCGGCGGCTTCAAGGGCCGCGCGCGCCTGGTCGAGGATGCCGGCACGCCCTTCTTCATAGTGGTAAAAGACCCGGACAAGGTCGCGGGGAATCTGCTGCCGATCGAGGACGAGGTGGTGCGCCCCTGGATCGCCGACGGCCACCAGGACTACTGCGTCCACCGCAACGGCAACAACCTGGCGATCCTGCCCACCAGCCTGGACAAGGCGAATGCGGTGGCCTACGTCACCGAGCGGCTGCGCCGCGAGCATGGCGACGTGATCACCTTCGGCATGGGCGACAGCCGCTCGGACGCACGCTTCATGGCCGACTGCGACTACGCCATCATCCCGCGCCGGACCCAGTTGTCAGGCCTGACCGTGGAGGCGCTGTGAACTTCTCCGGCAGCTACCACGACGCAGACGTGACTTTCCTGCTCAAGCCCCTGCCGCTGTGCGACTTCGTCGAGGACGTCGCCGAGAAGGAGCGGCTGATCCAGTCGGGCCAGCGCCACTACAGCGAGATGCTGTCGCCGGAGCGCCTGCCGTCGGCGCGCTATGTCGCCGTGTTCGAGGAAGCCTGCCGCGCCAACGGCGAGCGCATGGCGCGCGACTGCCTGCGCCTGGCGCAGTTCATCGCGCAGCGCCGCAGCGGCCCGGTCGCGATCGTCTCGCTGGCGCGCGGCGGCACCCCGATCGGCGTGGTCCTGAAACGCCTGCTCGAGCGTGTGCACGACTGCGTGGCGAAGCACTACTCGGTGTCGATCGTGCGCGACCGCGGCATCGACGCCAACGCCCTGCGCCACATCCTGGCGCAAGGCATTGCGCCGGAATCCATCGTCTTCGTCGACGGCTGGACCGGCAAAG
>DEKZ01000080.1:19664-20122 GCA_002354135.1 Massilia sp. UBA2709
AAGGCGTGATCGCACGCGAGCTGGCAGCCTCCATCGAGCGCTTCAACCGCGCGCACGGCGTCCAGATCGACAGCGGCCTGTTCGTGCTGTCGGACCTGGCCGGGGCTGCCGCCTGCGCGGCCTCGAGCGACGACTACCTGATCCCTTCGAGCATCCTGAATGCGACGGTGTCGGGACTGGTCAGCCGCTCGGTCATCAACCACGCAATCGGCCCGGGCGACTTCCACGGCTGCGTGCTGTACAGCGATTTCGCGCCGCACGACCGCTCGCGCGCCTTCGTCGACGAGCTCGAGCAACGCGCTTTGGCGCTGGCGCAAGGCGGCATCGCAGCGGCGCAGGCTGTCGACGCGCACCCGGCTGCAAGCCGCTCGCGCAGCTATATCGCGGCCGCGCTGGCGCGCTACGGCGTCGATGACGTCAACCTGGTGAAGCCGGGCATCGGCGAAGCCACCCGCGTG
>DEKZ01000060.1 GCA_002354135.1 Massilia sp. UBA2709
CAGCCGGCGCCGCGGCGTACGCCTGGATGCGCCCGCGCCGCGCCTACGTGACGGTCGAGGACGAGCTGCGCACGGTGCACGCGCGCACCGGCACCGATCAACCGATTTACGACAAGGCGGGCAATGAAGTGGCCCGCCTGAAGACCACCCTGTTCGGCCACCAGCTGACCGACCTGCGCGAAGGCGCACAAGTCCGGCTGGGCCGCTGAATCAAACAAGGAAAACCTCCATGCAAGCCACCACCCCAGCACCAGGCAGCGGCCAGACCGATCCGGGCTTCAAGCTCCCCGAAGACAAGGCCGCGCCCGACGAAGCGCTGCCCAAGACCACGCCCGACACCGCCACCCATCCGGTGGAGGTCGTCCCGGCCGAGCCGGGCAGCCTGGCGCCCGCCACGGACACCTCGAACCGCGATCTCGCCATCGGCGCGGCGGTTTTCGTGGTCCTGCTGGTCGTGTACTTCTTCGTCCGTAACGCCTATGTGCACCACATGGTCGTGCGGCGCGTGTCGCCCTCGACGGCGGGCAGCGCCGGCTGGCTGCTGTTCGTCGGGCTGGCTTTTCTTTCGGCCGCGGCCGTGCTGGCGATCATCAACGCCAGCCGCTACCTCACCTGGGCGGTGACCGGGCCGCTGGTCGCGGTCGGCCTGGTGGCGCTGGTGGCCGCGCTGTTTATCGGCCGGCGCTGAGCGGCCGCCGCTGAAACGAGAAGGACGAGACGATGGCAGACATCCCCACCCCAGCAAGCATCAACAGGAAGGCCGAACTGAAGGTCGACCTGCGCCCGACGCTCTTCATCGGCGCCGGCGGCACCGGCATGGAAGTCATGATGCGCATCCGCCGCCGCATCCTGTCGGCGGTCTGGAACCGCCAGCACCCGACGCGCGTGGAATCGATCGCCGACTTCCCGGTCGCGCGCTTCCTGCACTTCGACCTCGACAACAATGCCGTCATCGACGAGGGCAAGTCGCAGCGCACCGATCCCTGGTACGAGCTGGTGCGCCTGACGGACGAGGAACGCCTGGTGGAGCCGCTCGACCTGCCGCAGTACCACGAGTCCGACGACAGCCTGGCGCGCTTCCCGCTGATCGAAAGCTGGATGCCGCTGCGTCCCAAGAAGCTGCGCTCGCTCGGCATCGATCCCTCGAAAGGCGCGGGCCAGATCCGCTCGGTGGCGCGCCTGTACCTGTTCGATAAATATCCGAAGCTGCGCGGGCGCATCAAGGGCGCGCTGAATTTTCTGAGCAGTAACGCCGGCATCGAGCGCAAGGAAAATTACCAGCGCCTCGGCCTGCAGGTCGACACCTCGAAGTTCCGCATCGTCGTCATCGCCTCGAACGCCGGCGGCACCGGCGCCGGCAGCGCCATCGACCTGGGCTGGATGGCCAAGGCCATCGCGCGCCAGGAGGTGTCGGACAGCCAGGTCGACCTGGTGATGTTCATGCCCTCGGGCTTTGCCAAGGCCAACAAGGAACGCACCGAGGCGAACGCCTACGCCACCATGATGGAGCTGGAAACGACCATGCGCGACATGAACGCGCGCGTGTCGTGGATGGACCCGGACAGCATCCAGGGCCGCGGCGCGCCTTTCGACGACGTGTATTTCGTCGACACCGCCAACCTGGCGAACAAGGCGACCCAGGACGTGAAGGACGTCTACCAGATGGTGGCCGACACCCTGTTCGAGGATTTCGCCTCGGCCGACTTCGCCAACCGCAAGCGCTCGGTCGCGGTCAACCAGCAGCAGCACAAGCTCGGCCCCTACAACCCGCGCGTGCCGGAAGCGCGCTTCGGCGACATGCGCCTGTCGTACTCGAAGGTGTATTCGGCCTTCGGCCAGGCCGTGCTCGACACCCAGCAAAGCCTGCGCGAGGACATCCGCGCCTACGAGCTGGCGGCACTGATGGTCAAGGAATTCTTCGGCCTGGTCGGGCGCGACGGCGCCCTGGCAAGGCGCGCCGGCGACGCCGAGCGCGACAGCTTCATGCGCGAGCAGATGGAGATGCGCGAGCGCCCCTTCAACGAATTCCCCGACTTCAAGAAGGGGACCGTGGACGTCACGCCTTTCCAGGAATACGCGCTGACCGAGCAGCTCCTGATGGACAAGGACGGCCGCTCGCTGCTCGAACGCGTGGAGAGCAAGGTGCAGCTCGAGATCGACCGCATCATGGCCGGCTACGACATCAAGCTCTGGCGCGAAAAAGTGGCCGAGCTGCTGCCGCAACTGGAGCGCGACGCCATCCGCGAAGCCGGCGCCACCGCCGAGACCAGCGAGGACCGCATCAAGCGTCACACCAGCGAATTGAGCGGACGCCTGAGGGGCCGCGTGCGCGAGCGCCTGTACGCGCTGCTCGACGACCGCAAGCAGGGCGGGCTGGAATTCGTGCTCTCGCTGCTGGAGCAAGTCAAGGCGCGCCTGCTGCAGCGCGACCTCATCAACGCCGAGCGCAACGGCCGGCGCTACCGCGACATCCGCGACGCCCTGCGCACGCGCCAGGTCGAGGAATCGCTGAACAACCTGGGCCAGGCGGCCGGCCGCCTGTTCGGCAAGGATGCCCAGGCGCGCGAAGTGATGGCCCACCTCAAGCGCGACATCGCCGACTACCTGCGCTTCCACCTGCTGGCGGTGGCCGCCGGCCAGTCGATCGAGGTGATGCGCAACATGTCGGCCTGGCTGGGCGACCCGCAATCGACGGACGAGCAGGGCAACGCGCAGTGGAGCGGCATCGCCGGCGAATTCCAGGAAGGCCGGCGCCACGTGCAGGAGATCCTGCACGCGGTCGACCAGCGCATCAGCCAGCTGCGCGCCGACGCGCGCCACGAGCACGCCACCTACATCAAGCTGGCCAGCGACGTGGCGCCGGCGCCGGTGCGGTTGACGGGGGATGTCAGCGCCTGGAGCGAGGAAGTGCTGCTCGAATTCGGCGGTTCCGGAAAACTGTTCCCGCAGCTGGGCGACGAGCGCATGCGGGCGGATTTGCTGCTGAAACTGTTCCGCCGCGCCCAGACCCAGCTCTCGACCACCGAACTGGGCGCCGAACCCGTCGACCCCTTGCTCGAACGCCTGAACGCCATGAGCCCGCAGGAGCGCCAGCGCGTATTCGCCGAATGGGTCCGAAGCGCCATGCCCTGGGTGAACGCGCGCTTCTCTGCTGAATTTACTCCGAATTCGGACCAATTTAAATGTTTTATCGGAGTGGGTGATGTCGCCGCCTGGCGCCGCATGGAGCTTGAGATCCGCGCCGCCGTGCCGACCGGCTTCTTCCACGGAGACCTGGTCTCGATCGTCAACACGGGCATTCCGGGACGGGCGGTTTGCTACATCGAACTGTCGGGCATCCCGATGACGGTGCTGCGCGGCCTGCCGACCTGGCGCGCCTCCTACCAGATCGAGAACCCGAAGATCCCGACCCACCTGCATTTCGATTCGACGCGCTTCCGGCATCCGATCTCGCCCTCGATGGACGAACTGAACCGCCTGGCCGACGATTACGAATGGTTTCTGCAGGCGATCGCGCTCGGCGTCATCCGCAGGAAAGCGGACCTGGGCGACCGCGAGGCCTCGTTCCAGCCGCGCGGCCAGTACCTGTTCGAGGTCGAGCCGGGTTCCGGCGAGTGGCTGCAGATCGGGAACGAGTACGCGATCCGCTCGAACGGCCTGCCGCCCTACTACCGCGAGCAGGTGATCGCCGCCGTGCGCAGCCGCCAGGCAGCGCTCGGTCCGCACCAGTTGCTGCTGCTGGCCGCGTTGATGCGCCACTACCAGCTCCGGGTCTACGAGCCGCGCCTGGAGACCGACGAGACCGGCGCCCAGTTGCCCTCGCCGTCGCTGCCGAACATCACGGCGCGCCGGCTGTACGACGCCTGGTTCCGTCGCGCGGCGGCACTCGACCCGTCGTTGTCGAACGCCTCGGTCGATGCCGCCCTGGCCATGCTGCCTGAATGGACCGAGACCGTGCCGGATTCCGCTTCGGACGCCTACAGCTGGGAAGTCGAGCGGCCGGTCGACAAGCGTGTGATCAAGCCCGAGTTCCTGGCCAGCGACGCACGCGCGGCCCAGGCGATCGAGCGGCGCACGCATACCGCTGCCGCGGCGCTGGCGCCGGCAGGTGCGCCGCGCTACAAGCTCTTCGTGCAGGGCGCCCAGCGCGGGCCCTTCGCCGTGGAGGAGATCGCGCGCCAGCTCACGCAGGGCGAGATCGACCTGGCCACGCGCGCCTGGAACATGGCGCAGGACCCGAAGTTCGGCAAGTGGCAGACCGTGGCCGACATCCCCGG
>DEKZ01000420.1 GCA_002354135.1 Massilia sp. UBA2709
GACCCTGATCTCGCGCCGCCGCCTGACGAGCGAGCACCAGATCGAGGAAGTCGGCGCCAAGCTGCGCGCGATGATGCCGTGGATCGCGAAGAACAAGCTGGTGGACCAGTCGAAGAACTGATTGGCGGGCGACGCTGAACTGTAGGGTGGGCACGCCGTGCCCACGCGTTACAAGCTCCTCCTTGCACCTGCGGCTGCGCGATGTCGCTCGTGCAGCGTGCCGTGGATGAAAAACGCGGCATGACGTTCGCGGCCGTTGCGGGATTCGCGAGCGACGATTCACCGCCATCGGTAAACG
Source organism: Massilia sp. UBA2709 (assembly GCA_002354135.1). Lineage (GTDB taxonomy): Bacteria > Pseudomonadota > Gammaproteobacteria > Burkholderiales > Burkholderiaceae_D > Telluria. Next base: position 299 of record DEKZ01000420.1, read on the forward strand.
CATGCGTCCGTAACGCGTGGGCACTTCGTGCCCACCCTACGATACTGCTCCGTTTTTCCGTCTCCCGCGACGACGCGACAATTCGAGACAGCTGTTACCGTTTAGTTCAGTTGCAACTTTCCATTACAAAATCACGATAGAACTCATCGCCCCGGTATCGTATAACTGACCCTCGCATTTGTTATACATACTGGAGAACAACAATGAGTCTTTCGAAATCCCTCGCCGCCGCCGCCCTGGTGTTGGCTTTCCAGGCGCACGCCCAGGCCCAGGCCCCGGTCCAGAGTACCGCCGCGCCCGTCACCAGCGGCACGCTGGTCGTGGTCCCCGCCTACGGTGAAGTCAAGCACGTCAACGACCAGGCCGTCATGACCTTCGCCGTCGAGGAACACGACAAGGACAAGGCGGCTGCCGCAGCGCGCGTCAACCGCAAGATGAAAGAGGGCACCGAGATCGTGCGCCGCGCCGATCCGCAGGCCGAGCTCAAGACCATGGGCTATTACACCTACCCCGTCTATCCGGAAGTGCCGCCGATGCCGCAGCCGGCCAGCCGCGCGGCCACCAAACCGGTGCCGATCGCCTGGCGCGTCGGGCAGTACCTGGAAGTGAAGACCAAGAACCTGGATGCGCTGCCGAAGACCGCGGCCGCCGCGCAGAAGGTCCTGCAGATCAACGGCGTCAGTTTCGGCCTGAGCCCGGAACTGGAAAAGCGCCTGGACGACCAGCGCATCGCCGCCACCTACCGCAACCTGAACGAGCGCATCGTCTCGATCGCCCGCGCCATGGGCCGCCAGCCTTCCGATGCCGTGCTCGATACGGTCGACTTCGAGGGTTCCGGCAACTATGCGCCCGAAGCACGCGCTGCGGCGCCGATGATGATGGCGCGCGCCAAGCAGGACATGGCGGACGAGATGCCCGAGCCGAGCTTCGAGCCGGGCGAAACGACCCTGCAGATGCGTCTCGTCGGCAAGGTGAAGTTCAGGTAAAACCTGTTTCCGGCAGGCCTGCGGCAGCGTAGTGTGCCTGCTGGGAAAGATTCAATAGTATCCGTTCGCTAACATGGCGTCCGCACCTCTATAATGCGGGAACGGCGCTTTGTTAGCGCGCACTTGAATACGGAACACTATGCCAGCCTTCCCACGACGCAAAAAAAACGGAGGGGCGCCGCGCGCGCCACGATTCTCCCGCCTCAGGCGCTTCGGCCGCCGGGCCGAGGACAAGCAGGGGCAGCGCGGACGCGGCATCTACCTGCTGCCGAATGCCTTCACCACCGGCGCCCTGTTCTGCGGTTTCTATGCGATCGTGATGGCAATGAACCAGCGTTTCGAGCATGCCTGCTGGGCGGTGTTCATCGCCATGGTGCTCGACGGCCTGGATGGCCGCGTCGCGCGCCTGACCAATACCCAGTCCGAGTTCGGCGCCCAGTACGACTCGCTGTCGGACATGGTCTCCTTCGGCGCGGCGCCGGCGCTCGTCATCTATGAATGGTCGCTGCGCGGCCTTGGCAAGCTCGGCTGGATTGCGGCCTTCGTCTACTGCGCCGGCGCGGCCCTGCGCCTGGCCCGCTTCAACACCAATATCGAGGTGGTCGACAAGCGCTTCTTCCAGGGCTTGCCCAGCCCGGCCGCGGCGGCCCTGGTGGTCGGCTTCATCATGATGATGACCGATCCCGACATCAACGTCAGCGCGCGCCAGGTCGACTGGGTGAGCTGGTGCATCGCGGTCTTCGCCGGCCTGACCATGGTCTCGAACGTGCCTTTCTACAGCTTCAAGGACGTGAATTTCCGCAAGTCGGTGCCCTTCATCGTCGTGTTCCTGATCGCCCTGGGCTTTGCCCTGGTCGCGATCGATCCGCCGAAGGTGCTGTGGCCGATCTTCGTGGTCTACGGCCTGTCCGGCTACGCGGTGTTCGTCTGGCAGCGCGCCAAGGGCAAGCGCGTGAGCATCATCCCGACCGACGACGAACCGGTCGACTAACCCCGCCGTTAATATTTGAAAGGCGCCGGCGGCGCCGGGGCGGGGGCGTCGTTCCACTTCTGGAACGTGGCCGGCCCTTCGTCCGGGTCGCAATTCGTCATCTTCGGCGGCAGTCCGTCGCGCATGCTGTCGCGGCCGTCCGGTCCGTGGTTCGACTCGTAGGTCACGCAATAGGTGCCGCGCGGGCCCACCACGCGGTAGCGGCGGCGTCCATAGCCGCCCGGATCCATGATTTCCTGGGTTTTCGGCGCCTGGTACCACTTGTTGGGCGCCAGGTCGGCCGCCTCGGCGATTCCCTTTTCCAGCTTCATCTGCGCCGTCACCACCGGCGCCACGATGCCGCGTTGCGGGTTTTCCCTGCGCAGCGTGCGGTCGATGCCGCCCACCGCCGCCTTGGCGCGGCTCAGCATGTCGCGCGCCGAGGGAGCCGGGGC
>DEKZ01000419.1 GCA_002354135.1 Massilia sp. UBA2709
CCCACGCGGTCTCACCATCAATGACCAGGCAAAGCGACCAGCACCACAACCCTCACCACTCTCCAAAACAAAAACGGGCGCCGAAGCGCCCGTTTCACTTTACTTCTGCGGTTTCTCCCGCGCCACCCAATACAGCAGCAGCACGATCGCCGCATACGGAATCAGCGACAGCGCGTCCGCATTCGGTCCCGATACGAAGGGGTTCGAAGTCTCGGCCCACTTCGCCATCATGCTGTCGAAGTTGGTCATCACGCCCGCCGTGATCGCGATCACGATGCCGGCCAACGCGCCGCCGGCGATGTAGCCCGACGCCAGCAAGGTGCCCGAGCTGCGGTCGCCCGCGGCCTGGCGCTCTTCTTCGTTGAGCTTGGCGTACTGCGGCAGNNGGCAGGTAGACGCCCACCGAGAAGGCCAGCGCCTGGATGCCGGCCAGTTCCAGCACCACCGAGATCATCACGCCGAACAGCACCAGGGTCCACGGGAGTTGCTGGTCCAGGATGCCCTTGATGATGTAGGACATCAGCACGGCCTTGGGCGCGTCGTACTTCTTCACTTCGGTGCCGTCCGGGCGCTGGTGGTAGTGGCCGTTGATGCCCGGGTCGACCAGGTAGGCCAGCTTGCCGTCGTCCGCCACCAGGTATTTGCCGGCCGGGCCGCCGACCGCATCAAGCTTGCGCCAGACCTTGTAGGTCTTGGCGTCGCTCTCGGCCTGCGGGCCCTGCAGGCGTTCCGTTTCCGTCAGCTTCGACGCATCGACGGTGATGGCCGGGGCCACCTGGGCCGCCGGGACGTAGACGGTGCCGGCGTCGTTCAGCTTCAGGAGAATCGGCCCGAGGATCAGCGCCGAGGCAAATGCGCCGCACAGGATGGCATACTGCTGCAGGCGCGGGGTCGAGCCGACCAGGAAGCCGGTCTTCAAATCCTGCGAGGTGGTGCCGGCATTGCTCGCCGCAATGCAGACGATGGCGCCGACCGACAGCGCGGTCACGTAGTAGCGCCCGCCGGTCCAGCCCATCACCAGGAAGATCAGGCAGGTGAAGAGCAAGGTAGCCACCGCCATGCCCGAGATCGGGTTGGAGGACGAGCCGACTTCGCCGGTCAGGCGCGAGGAGACGGTCGCGAACAGGAAGCCGAACACCAGGATCAGCAGCGCGCCCAGCAGGTTCATGTGCAGCGGCGTGGCGAAGGTGATGATGGCGATGATGGCCAGGCAGCCGATCGCCACCCACTTGATGGGGATGTCCTGGTCGGTGCGCAGGCCGACGTTGGCGGTGCTGGCCTTGCCTTTGCCCATGCCGGCGAGGCCGCCCTTCAGGCCGTTCCAGATCGAGGGCAGCGAGCGCACCAGCGAAATCAGGCCGCCCGCCGCCACCGCGCCCGCGCCGATGTAGAGCACGTAGGCGTCGCGGATATCGTCGGGCGACATGTCCTTGATGAGCATGGTCCCGGGCGAGAGCGGCACGGTCAGCAGCTCGCCGAAGAACTTGATCATCGGGATGAGCAGCAGATAGGACAGCACCCCGCCGGCCGCCATCGTGAAGGCGATGCGCGGGCCGATGATGTAGCCGACGCCGACCAGCTCCGGCGAGACTTCCGCGCCTGCGGAACCTGCTTTCAGGGGCGCGCCGAACTCGAAGTTGGCCACGTCCTTCCAGCCCTTGAGCGAGACGTTCGCGACCTTGTACAGCAGGCCCAGGCCGAAGCCGCCGAAGATGATGGCGGCGCGGCGCTTGGCGTCACGCGCGGCGTCCGACCCGGCCACGCGCACTTCCCCCGCGGCTTCGCGCGAGGTATCGGTGGCGGCGGCCTTCAGCACCTCGGCGCAGGCCGTGCCTTCGGGGTACTTCAGTTCGCGGTGGGCGTCGACGATCATGGTGCGGCGCATCGGGATCATCATCAGGATGCCCAGCAGGCCACCCAGGATACCGACCAGCATGACGCGCGAGATCTCGAGGTCGAAGCCGAGGATCATGATGGCCGGCATGGTCACGCCCAGGCCGAATGCCAGCGATTCGCCGGCCGAACCCGCGGTCTGGGTGATGCTGTTTTCCAGGATGGTCGATTCGCGCCCGCCCATCTTCTTGAACATGCCGAACAGGGTGATGGCAATCACCGCCACCGGGATCGAGGCGCTGACGGTCAGGCCGACTTTCAGCACCAGGTAGAGCGAGGAAGCGCCGAAGACCATGCCCAGCACGACGCCCATGACGAGGGCGCGGATGGTCATTTCGGGCAGTTGCGCCGTCGCCGGAATGTACGGCTTGACGGCGGGAGGAGCAGGATCGTAGGGCATCGTATTCCTTGAGTCTTGGAGGCGGCTCGTCTTAAGCGGGCCTGAAAGCGTGACTATCGCACATGCTTGAGGCGAAAGAAAGCGCATTATAATGGCCCGCACCGGGCCGCCGATCCTTGCGGCCGCACAGCACGAGAGAACCGTTTTGACCAAGTCCACCCGGCCTTCCCCCGCCTTCAAGCCCTTCCGGCCACCTCACCGCGAGCGCGGTTTCATTTTCTTCATCCTGGCCGCCATCGTCCTGTTCGTCGCCGGCCTGGCGATCTACGTGTTCGCCGCGATCCTGCCGAAAGTGCCGGCGATCGACGCCGTCCTCGATTACAAGCCCAAGATCCCGCTGCGCATCTACACCGCCGATAACGTCTTGATCGGCGAATTCGGCGAGGAGCACCGCGACTTCGTCCCGATCGCGAAGATCCCGCCCATGATGAAGAACGCCGTGCTGGCGATCGAGGATGCGCGCTTCTACGAGCACAGCGGCATCGACTGGATGGGGGCGGTGCGCGCGGTCGGCTCCAACCTGCGCAGCGGCTTCGGCTCGGGCGGCGCCTCGACCATCACCATGCAGGTGGCGCGCAACTTCTTCCTGTCGAAGGAAAAGAAGCTGTCGAGGAAAATCAACGAGATCGCCCTGGCCTACAAGATCGAGGACGCGCTCACCAAGGACCAGATCCTCGAGCTCTACATGAACCAGATCTACCTGGGCCAGCGCTCCTACGGTTTCGCCAGCGCGGCGCGCGCCTATTTCGGCAAGGACCTCGACAAACTCTCCATCGCCGAGACCGCGATGCTGGCCGGCCTGCCCCAGAACCCGGCGCGCAACAACCCGGCCGTGAACCCGAAGCGCGCCAAGGCGCGCCAGGAACAGGTGCTGCGCCGCCTGCGCGACCTGGGCCAGATCGACGAGGCCCAGTACGCGAAGGCCGTGGCCGAGCCGATGCGCGTGCATTCGCGCCCACAGGAATTCGGCGCCCACGCCGAGTACGTGGCGGAGCTGGCGCGCCAGGCCGTCTACGCCCAGTTCAAGGAAGATGCCTATACCCGCGGCATCCGCGTCGTCACGACGATCCGCGAAGCCGACCAGAAGGCCGCCTACGAATCGGTGCGCCGCAACGTGCTGGCCTACGATGCGCGCCACGGCTACCGCGGCCCGGAAGCGCGCATCGAACTGCCGCTTGATGAAACCGAGCGCGAGGAAGCCATCGTCGAGGCCCTGCAGAAGCGCCCTTCCAGCGACGGGCTGGAGCCGGCGGTCGTGCTCGCCGCTTCGCCGAAACGGGTGCAGGTCGAAACCATTGCCGGCGACGTGATCGACATCGAGGGCGCCGGCCTGAAGTTCGCTGCGGCCGGCTTGTCCGCCAAGGCCAAGGACTCGGTGCGTATCGCGCCGGGCGCCATCGTCCGCATCAGCAAATTGCCCAAGGACGGCTGGGGCATCAGCCAGGTGCCGCAGGTGGCGGCGGCTTTCGTGGCGATCGATGCGAATACGGGCGCCTACCAGGCCCTGGTCGGAGGCTTCGACTACAACCTGCAGAAGTTCAACCACGTGACCCAGGCCTGGCGCCAGCCGGGTTCGGCGATCAAGCCCTTCGTCTACTCGGCGGCAGTCGACAAGGGCTATTCGCCGGCCACCCTGATCCTCGACGAAGCGCTCGACATGCCGGGCGAGAACGCCGGCGCCACCTGGTCGCCGCAGAACGACGACGGCGTCTTCGACGGTCCGATCACCATGCGCTACTCGCTGGCCCGCTCGAAGAACGTGCCGACCGTGCGCCTGCTGCGCGCGATCGAAGTGCCCTACGCCCACGATTTCCTCGGCAAATTCGGTTTCGACCTTGCGCGCCACCCGAAGAACCTGACCTTGGCCCTGGGCACGGGCGCCGTGACGCCGCTGCAGATGGCCGGCGCCTACGCCGTCTTCGCCAACGGCGGCTATGCGGTGAAGCCTTACCTGATCGAGAGAATCGTCGACGGCGACGGCACCGTCATCCAGCAGACCACCCCGCCGGCGCCGCGCCAGGAAACGGCGCGCGTACTCGACGCCCGCAACGCCTTCATCACCGACAGCATGCTGCGCGACGTGACCCGCTACGGCACCGGCGCCGCCGCCACCAAGCGCCTGGGCCGCCCTGACATCGCCGGCAAGACCGGCACCACCAGCGACGCCATCGACGGCTGGTTCGCCGGCTACGGCGGCAACGTCGTCGCGGTGGCCTGGATGGGCTACGACGAACCGCGCTCGCTGGGCGGCCGCGAATTCGGCGCGACCCTGGCCCTGCCGATCTGGCTCGACTACATGCAGGTCGCCCTGGCCAAGCACCCGGCCGTCGACCGCCCCGAACCGGAAGGCCTGGTGCGCGAGAACGACGACTGGGTGTATGCCGAGTTCGCGGAGAATCCGCAGTTGCACGGGATCGACGTGATGGCGGAGGCGCCGGTCGATGATCCGAACGGGCTGTCCGAGGGCGAGGAAGTCATGCCTGCGGAGCCGGCGGGGGAGAATTCGCATCCGTTGGCGGATCCGATGCGCTAAAAAAGCTGGGGTCAGGTCTGACATTCGGACACGAACTCAGCCCTAAACGAGGTCTCTTCCTGCACCAAAAAAAGCTGGGGTCAGGTCTGACATTCGGACACGATCTCAGCCATGGACGAGTTCTCTTCCTGGTCTCTTTCTGGTCGAGGCTGCGGTATCTCATCGCCGGAATTGTGCACATCCGATACCGTCGCTCGTATGACGCGACCACTTCGACTCGAATTTCCTGGCGCCCTCTACCACGTCACATCGCGCGGTAACCGGCAAAACGCCATCTATCGGGATGACTCCGATCGCCGCGCATGGCTGGATCTGCTCGGCCTGGTGTGCAAACGCCACAACTTCCTGATTCATGGCTTTTGCCAGATGACGAATCACTTTCATCTGTTGATCGAGACGCGCGAGGGAAACCTTTCCCAAGGCATGCGTCAACTGAATGGCGTATACACCCAGCATTACAACTACCGGCACCGTCTCGTCGGCCACCTGTTCCAGGGGCGCTACAAGGCCATCCTCGTCCAGAAAGAAAGCTATTTGTTGGAACTGGCCCGCTACATCGTCCTGAATCCCGTGCGCGCGAACATGGTAGCGTCACCCGGCGATTGGCAATGGAGCAGCCATTATTACCTTGTCCATTCCGACCATCCTCCGACCTGGCTCGAACGCGATTGCCTGCTCGGCCGCTTCGGGCAGACACGCGCCGAGGCTACCGCTGCATATGACGAGTTCGTCTTGGCGGGCATAAACAAACCAAGCCCGCTTGGCGCGACGCGCCATCGCATTCTCCTGGGCGACGACGCGTTCGTATCGAAGCACGAAAACATGCGGCCAGCGGACGAATTGGGGGAAACGTCCAAGGCCGAGCGCCGCGCAGTTGCGCCTGACCTGGCATCGTACCAGGCCATGTATGCCGACCGAAACGAAGCAATGGCGCGCGCATACCTGTCCACCGCCTACACGATGCCGCAGATTGCAGACGCTTTCGGCGTATCGACCAAAACCGTCAGCCGGGCGCTGGCAGCGTACGAAAGCGCGTGCCGGAAGACTAATGATGAGCTCGTGTCCAAATGTCAGACCTGACCCCAGCTGTGGACCCCAGCTGGGCAGCTGTGTCAACGCCGCATCAGATTTGTAAAGCCCGGTAGCGCGCACAATTGACATGCGCGCCGGCCGCATGCCAACATCCGTTTCCCGTTGTCAACTATCAATTCCCCCGATCGGATCGAACCCACCATGACCACTGCCACCCCGACCTTCGACGCCCCCGGACTTGCCGGCCTCCTCGACGCCTGCAGCCCGGAACAGCTCGACGCGCTCGACTTCGGCGTGATCGCCTTCGATGCCGAGACCATCGTCCAGCGCTACAACGCGACCGAATCGCAGGCCGCCGGCCTGTCGCCGCAGCGCGTGCTCGGCGAGCCGCTGTTCACCAACGTCGCGCCCTGCATGAACAACTTCATGGTGGCCCAGCGCTTCGAGGATGCCGCCGACCAGGGCAGCGATCTGGACGACACCATCGACTACGTGCTGACCCTGCGCATGCGTCCGATCAAGGTCAAGCTGCGCCTGCTGGCCAGCGCCGCCGGGGCCAACCCGGGCGCCTACCGCTACGTGCTGGTCCAGCGCCGGTGATGTCCATGGTCGACGGCATCGAGCAGCTGCGCGCCGAGCATGAAGCCCTGATCCAGTTCCTCTACCTGGCCCCGGTCGGGCTGGTGCAGGCCGGGATCGACGGCGAGATCGCGATGATCAATCCGATCTCGGCCCAGCTCCTGATGCCGCTGTCGCCCGACGGCTGCCTTTCCAACCTGTTTGCCGCGCTCGAGGGCGTGGCGCCCGACCTGCGCTTCCAGTGCGAACACTACCCGCACGGCAGCGGCATGGTGTGCGAAGGCCTGCACATCCACCTGCGCGCGGGCGAGCGCAAGCGCGCGCCCCAGGTGCTCTCGCTCAGCCTGCTGAAGCTGGATGCGGCGCGCATCATGGCCGTGATCCAGGATGTCACCGCCGAGGTCAGGCGCGAGCGCCAGCTGCGCCAGAGCGACGCCTGGCTCAACGCCATCCTGACCCGCATCAGCGACTATGCCCTGGTCTCGCTCGACCGCGAGGGGCGCGTCTGCGACTGGAACGAGAGCATCGCGCGCGTGACCGGCTTCGGCGAGCACGTCGTCGGTTCGCCCTATTCGGTCTTCTATCCGCTCGACGCGATGACGCCCGAGCACCTGCGCGACCGCCTGCGCGAAGCCGAGCGCAATGGCTGGAGCCTGGACGAGGGCCTGCGCCTGCGCGCGGACGGCAGCCAGTTCTGGGGCAGCGCCCTGATCGCGCCCCTGCCCGACCGCGAAGCCTTCCGCCTGGACGACCCCGAGGCGCCGGGTTGCGAGCCCTCGGGTTGCGAGCCCTCGGGTTATGAACCCAGCTTTTGCCTGATCCTGCGCGACATCAGCGACAAGCGCGCCGCCACCGAAAGGCGGCGCCAGGCCGCCTTCTGCGACCACCTGACCGGGCTCGCCAACCGGCGCGCCTTCTTCGAGGCGGCCGAACTGGAACTGGACCGCGCCGCCCACACCCCGCGCCCGCTGGCCCTGATCGTCTTCGATGCCGACCTGTTCAAGCACGTCAACGACCGCTATGGCCACCCGGCCGGCGACCGCGTGCTGTGCGACCTGGCCGACGCCCTGCGCGACAGCTTCCGCATCGTCGACACCGTGGCGCGCCTGGGCGGCGAGGAATTCGCGGTGCTGCTGCCGTCCACCGGCGTGGAAGCGGCGCTGGCCAGCGCCGAACGGCTGCGCGCCCTGGTCGCCACACGCCTGGTCGCGACCGACCGTGGCGAAATCGCCTACACTGTGAGCGCCGGCGTTGCCGTGCTCGACGCCCAGGATGGCGAACCGGGCGGTATCGACGGCCTCATCAAGCGCGCCGACCAGGCGCTCTACCTTGCCAAGGGCAGCGGACNNNCCCCGAATTTGCCTGCCAATGAAGACACTCCAAAGCGAAGCCGCGATGCAGGTTGAAAACATCGACGCCTACGAGGCGCTCGTCCAGTTCCTCTACCGCGCCCCGATCGGCCTGGTGCAGACCGACCTGGACGGCACGGTCGACATGCTCAACCCAATGGCTTCGAATCTCCTGATGCCGCTCGCCGTCGAGGCGGGCCTGGACAACCTGTTCGCGGTGCTCGACACCGTCGCGCCCCAGGTCAGGCAACTGGCTGCCCGGTTCGACCAGCCCTCGGGCGTGGTCTGCGACGCGCTGCGCGTGCCGCTGGGGCCCGAACAGTCGGCGCCCGGCGCCCCCCAGGTGTTGTCGATCAGCCTGCTCAAGCTCGATCCCGAGCGCCTGATGGCCGCAATCACCGACGCCACCCTCGAGATGCAGCGCGAGCAGGAAACCCTGCGCCGCCGCCTGTGCAGCGCGGCCCGCACCGACGCCCTGACCCGCCTGCCGAACCGGGCCGCCGTGCGC
>DEKZ01000421.1:0-2728 GCA_002354135.1 Massilia sp. UBA2709
CGCCGGCGTGGACGGCGCCTTGCCCTTGCCCCAGGCGGCCGGCGTCGCCACCGCGGGACGCATCGCGCCCACCGCCGCCGGCGCCGCTTCCGCCATCTTCTGGAAGCTTTCGCGCGCCTGCATGCCCAGTTCGGCCTGCAGGCCCGCCAGGTTGCGCCCCATGTCGAGCTGGCGGCCGTGCTCGTCGATCACCTTGAAGTTCATGAACAGGTGGGCCGGCAAGGTCTCGAGCTTGAAGTCGCCCGTGAGCACGTTCACGCCCGTCTCGGCGCGCACGTCCGCGATCAGCACGTCGATCAGGTCGCCGCGCCCGAAGGCGCCCGCCGCATTGATGCGGTCGACGAAACGCGCCGCGTAGTCCGGCAGCGGCACGCAGTGGCGGCGCAGCTTCTGCGGCAGGGATTTCAGCAGCAGGTGCACCTTCTCCTTGAGCATGCCCGGCACCAGCCAGGCCGCGCGCTCGAGCGGAATCTGGTTCAGCGCGAACAGGGGCACGGCCAGCGTGACGCCGTCGCGCGGGCTGCCCGGCTCGAAGTGGTAAGACAGGCCCATCTCGATGCCGGTGACGTTCATCGTCTTCGGGAACAGCTCGGTGGTGACACCGGCCGCCTCGTGGCGCATCAATTCTTCGCGGTTCAGGTACAGCAGCTTTTGATTGTCGCGCGAGGCATCCTTGTACCATTTTTCAAAACCTGCGCCGTTCACCACGTCCTTCGGAATCTCGGCGTCGTAGAAGGCCGCGATCAGCTGGTCGTCCACCAGCACGTCCTGGCGGCGCGACTTGTGCTCGAGGTTCTCGATCTCCTTCACCAGCTTGTGGTTGTGCGCGTAGAACGGCAGGCGGGTCTCGTAGTCGCCCGCCACCAGCGCGTCGCGGATGAAGATTTCGCGCGCTTCGTACGGATTGTGCAGCGCGTAGTTGATGCGCCGGCCGCTGTAGACCACGATGCCGTACAGGGTCGCGCGCTCCAGCGCCGACACCTGCGCCGGCTTCTTCTCCCAGCGCGGCTCGCCCCACGACTTTTTCAACAGGTGGCCGCCGATCTTCTCGATCCACTCGGGCTGGATCTGGGCCACGGTGCGCGCATACAGGCGCGTGGTCTCGACCAGTTCGGCCGCCATGATCCACTTGCCCGCCTTCTTGGTCAGCGCGGAGCCCGGCCAGACGTGGAACTTGATGCCGCGCGCGCCGAGGTAACCGGCGCCCGGCTCGTCCTCGGACTTGAAGCCGATGTTCCCCAGGAGGCCAGTCAGGAGCGCCATGTGCAGCTGCTCGTAGGTGGCGGCGGCCCCGTTCAGGCGCCAGCCCTGCTCGCGCACGATGGTCAGCAGCTGCGAATGCACGTCGCGCCACTCGCGCAGGCGCAGCTGCGACAGGAAGTTGGCGCGGCAGTTCTCCTGCAGCTGGCGGTTCGACTTCTTGTGCGCGATCGCGTCCTCGAACCAGCTCCAGATCTTCAGGTAGCTGATGAACTCGGACTTCTCGTCGGCGAACTTCTTGTGCTTCTCGTCGGCCTGCTGCTGGTATTCCATCGGCCGGTCGCGCGGGTCCTGCACCGACAGCGCGGCGGCGATGATCAGCATCTCGTTCAGGCAGTCGTTGTCGACCGCGGCGAGGATCATGCGGCCCACGCGCGGATCGAGCGGCAGGCGCGCGAGCTTGCGGCCCAGCGCCGTGAGTTCGTTGGTCTCGTCGACCGCGCCGACTTCCTGCAGCAACTGGTAGCCGTCGGCGATCGCGCGGCCCTGGGGCGGCTCGATGAAGGGGAAGGTCTCGACGTCCGTCAGGTGCAGCGACTTCATGCGCAGGATGACGGCGGCCAGCGAGGAACGCAGGATTTCCGGGTCGGTGAATTTCGGGCGCTGCAGGAAGTCTTCTTCCTCGTACAGGCGGATGCAGACGCCGTCGGCCACGCGGCCGCAACGGCCGGCGCGCTGGTTCGCCGCCGACTGTGCGATCGGCTCCACCTGGAGCTGCTCGACCTTGTTGCGGAAGCTGTAGCGCTTCACGCGCGCCAGGCCCGCGTCGACCACGTAGCGGATGCCCGGCACGGTCAGCGAGGTCTCGGCCACGTTGGTGGCCAGCACGATGCGGCGAGCGTTCGTGGTGCGGAACACGCGGTCCTGTTCCTCGACCGAGAGACGCGCGAACAGCGGCAGGATCTCGACGTGGGGCGGATGCTGCTTGCGCAGCGCCTCGGCGCAGTCGCGGATCTCGCGCTCGCCGGGCAGGAAGACCAGCACGTCGCCCGGACCGATGCGGCACAGTTCATCCACGCCGTCGACCACGGCGTCGATCAGGTCGCGCTTCTCGCGCGCCTGCTGGGCCTTCGGCATTGGCTTGTTGTCGACGCCGCCGCCAGCCAGCACGGGATCGCGCTCGACCGGGCGGTAGCGCACCTCGACCTTGTACAGGCGGCCCGAGACCTCGATGACCGGCACCGCCGGCTTGCCTTCCTGCGCGAAGTGGCGCGCGAAACGCTCGGCGTCGATCGTCGCCGAGGTGATGATCACCTTCAGGTCCGGACGGCGCGGCAGCAGCTGCTTCAGGTAGCCGAGCAGGAAGTCGATGTTCAGGCTGCGTTCATGCGCTTCGTCGATGATGATGGTGTCGTAGGCGCGCAGCAGCGGGTCGGTCTGGGTCTCGGCCAGCAGGATACCGTCGGTCATCAGCTTCACCGAGGCGCCGGCCTGCAGGGTGTCGTTGAAGCGCACCTTGTAGCCGACG
>DEKZ01000421.1:2746-3009 GCA_002354135.1 Massilia sp. UBA2709
GTCGAGGACGCGGCGATGCGGCGCGGCTGGGTGTGGCCGATCAGGCCCTTCTCGCCGCGGCCCAGCTCCAGGCAAATCTTCGGCAACTGGGTGGTTTTACCGGAACCGGTCTCGCCGGAGACGATGACGACCTGGTGTTCCGTCAGCGCCTTGGCGATCTCGGCGCGCCGGCCCGAGACCGGCAGGTCTTCGGGATAGGTGATCGGGGGCAGCGGGTTGCGCACGCGCGGCTCGCGCGGCGCCTGCGACTCGCCGCGCGGCGC
>DEKZ01000422.1 GCA_002354135.1 Massilia sp. UBA2709
GCGGCGGCGGGCCCGCTGCCGCCTCAGCACCGCCCCGACCAGTCCCAGCCCGGCCGCCAGCATGGCCGCCTGCGCCGGCTCGGGAATCGGCGACACGGCATACAGCTCCATCGCGTCGATATTGAATAGCTGCCCGCCCCTGCTCCCGTCGATGATGCTCTGCCCCTCCCCGGACGGATCGCCGTAGCTCAGGCGCCAGGAGAAGGCGGTGTCGAGCCGGTTATTGACGAAAAGGTCGGGTCCGACGCCGAAGGACGGTCCTTGGTTGGACGCGTTATAGGTCTGGAACGCGCCCTGGCTGGGCAGCTCGAACCCGGTCAGCACCTGGCGGTAGACCGCGGGCGCGGTGTAGTTGAAGAGGAAGGCCGTGCGCTGGAAATCGCGCTCGGTGACGTTCCAGCCGGTGTCGAACTCCCAGCTTTGCGGATTGTAGCCGCCGATCAGGTAGCTGTTTCCTAGCGGGTCGCTTACCCGCATCAGGGTGAAGGTGGGGCCGCGCTCGTCGACCGCAGCGTGGAAGTCGAGCGAGGTGTCGCCCGGCTGGCGGGTGTAGAGATTGTCGAAAATCTGGTCGCCGGCCCCGAGCCAGCGCTCGAGCTGGGCTTCGAGCACGGGGTCCAGGGTTGGATCGCCGATCCCGGCAGTAGCCTGCGGTGCCGCGAGAACCAGCGCCAGCGCGCCGGCTGCTAAGAATGTCTTCATGATCACCTCCTGACGGGGTTCACTGACGGACCATTGTATGCCTGCGCGGTGCAGGGTCTCACACTGTTGACTCAAAAACCTTGCGCAGAACGATGGTGGTTTTTATAGGGTGGGCTCTCGAGCCCACGCGGTACGGCAGCGGCATATCGCACGGCGTCGCGGAGCGCGGGAACACATGGAACGCAAAGGCCGCTGACCGGAGCAAGCGGCGCAGCAGCGTCGCCGGCGCACCGCGTGGGCACAAGTGCCCACCCTACACAACCCGGGACAACGGCTTCCCCAAAAAAAACGGGCCTTGCGGCCCGTTTGCGCTCTTGCGAACGACGTTCTTACGAACGCTTGTAGATGTCCTCGAAGCGGACGATGTCGTCCTCGCCAAGGTAGCTGCCCGACTGCACTTCGATGATGTGCAGCGGCAGCTTGCCCGGGTTTTCCAGGCGGTGGTTCATGCCGATCGGGATGTAGGTCGATTCGTTTTCCGACAGCAGGCTGACCTTGTCGCCGCAGGTCACGCGCGCGGTGCCGGAGACGACCACCCAGTGCTCGGCACGGTGGTGGTGCATCTGCAGCGACAGTTTCTCGCCCGGCTTGACCGTGATGCGCTTGACCTGGAAACGGTCGCCCGCATCGATGCCCTCGTAGTGGCCCCAGGGGCGGTAGACGCGAGTATGGTGCAGGTGCTCGGTGCGCTCCTTCGACTTCAGGTGGTCGACCACCTGCTTGACGCGCTGGACCTGGTCCTTGTGCGCGACCAGTACGGCGTCCTGGGTCTCGACGACGACGATGTCCTCGACGCCCACGACCGCGACAATGCGGCTCTCGGCGCGCACCAGGGAATTCTTGACGCCGTCGAGGTAGACGTCGCCGCGCTGGGCGTTGCCGTTCTCGTCGTGCGGCTGTACTTCCCACAGGGCCGACCAGGAACCGACGTCGCTCCAGCCGATGTCGGCCGGAACCACGACGGCATCCTGGGTGTGCTCCATGACCGCGTAGTCGATCGAGTCCGACGGGCAAGCCGTGAAGGCCGCTTCGTCGAGGCGGCAGAAGTCGAGGTCGCGGTAGCCGGTGTGGACCGCCTTGTCGGCTGCCGCGGCGATTTCCGGCGCAAACTTCGTCAGTTCGGCCAGGTAGCGCTCGGCGGCGAACATGAACATGCCGCTGTTCCAGTAGTAGCCGCCGTCGGCCAGGAAGGCCTGGGCGGTCGCCAGGTCGGGCTTCTCGACGAAGCGCTCGACCTTGTAGCACTCGTCGCAGGCGCCCAGCGCGGCGCCGCGGCGGATGTAGCCGTAGCCGGTCTCCGGCGACTGCGGCACGATGCCGAAGGTCGCCAGGCCGCCGTCGCGCACCATGTTGGCGGCGCGCAGCACCGCTTCCTTGAACGCCTCGCGGTTCTCGATCACATGGTCGGCCGGCAGGACCAGCATGACCGCTTCCGGATCGATGGACTTGAGGTAATGCGCCGCCGCGGCAACGGCCGGCGCGGTGTTGCGTCCGACTGGCTCGAGCAGGATCCCCAAGGGCGTGATGCCGGCCGCGCGCAGCTGTTCGGCCACCATGAAGCGGTGGTCGTTGCCACACACGACGAGCGGCGCCATCAGACCAGGCAGGCCGGAAACACGCAGCGCGGTCTCCTGCAGCATGGTCTTGTCGGCCACCAGCGGCAGCAGCTGCTTGGGCAGCACCGCGCGCGACAGCGGCCACAGCCGGGTACCGGCACCGCCGGAGAGGATCACTGGGTAAATCTTCATGCGTTCGCTTTCTCTAGGTTGTTACTTTTCTGACTTGCAATTTCCTTGCGACTACTGCGGCGGCGGTCGCGTGCGTTCAGCCATTCTTCGGAACTGTATTCGGAAGCGTGTTTCATCTCGCCTGCGCGATCGACACTGTATTCCTTAAAAACTATCATTTCATGCAATGTTACATCATGCAACACCCGAGTATATTCAAACAATACGCTGCGCACGATTTCCGCGCCTTCGCAGATGTGGCTGCCGTGGCCGATCCAGGTCGGGCCGACGATATGCGCGCCCGCCTCGATGCGCACGCCCGAGCCGATGTAGACCGGCCCTTCGATCTTCGTGCCGCCGCTCCAGTCGATGCTGGTGTTCAGCCCCACCCACAGGCCCGGCTCGATCTGGATGCCCGGCACGTCCATGTGGTTGACTTCGCCGGTGAGCACGGTCTGCAGCACTTCCCAGTAGTCGGACATGGTGCCGATGTCGAGCCAGTTGAACGGACGGGTCTGGGCGTAGAACGGCAGGCCGCGCTCGGCTAGCAGCGGGAACAGCTCGGAGCCGATGTCGAAGGGAACGCCGGCCGGGATCAGGTCGATCACTTCCGGCTCGAAGATGTAGATGCCGGTACTGATGTAGTTCGACAGCGCCTCTTCCTGGCTCGGCTTTTCCTGGAACTGCTTGATGCGGCCTTCTTCGTCGGTCACGACCACGCCATACGACGAGACCTTGTCCCACGGGACTTCCTTGGTGATGACCGAAGCCATCGCGCCTTTTTTGCGGTGCTCGAGCAGCGCGGCCTTCAGGTCGAGGTCGATCAGGGCGTCGCCGCACAGCACGATCGTGGTGTCGTCGAAAAAGCCGCCGAATTCCTGGATCTTCTTCATGCCGCCGGCCGAGCCGATCGGTTCGGGCACGACGGTGCCGTCGTCCCTCAGGTAACCCTCGAAGGAATAGCCGATCTGGACGCCGAACTGCTCGCCCTCGCCGAAATACTCTTCGATTTTTTCGTGCAGCCAGCTGACGTTGACCATGATCTCCGTGATGCCGTGCTTCTTCAGGTGTTCGACCAGGTAAGCCATCACGGGCTTGCCGAGCAGCGGAATCATGGGTTTCGGAAGGTCGTACGTGAGCGGGCGAACGCGCGTGCCCTTGCCTGCCGCGAGAATCATTGCTTTCATTGAACCGTCCTCATTGTGTGTGCTGTTGAGCTGGTGAGCTGTAAAACTTTGTCTGTTTTCTTCGTGCGTTTTGTAGCCCGTCTTTTTATAGCCCGTATCTTGTATCCCGTTACTGTGTTTGCATGTGTTGTGGATCAGGCGCCCCGGGCTCAGGCCTGGCCGCGCGAGGTCTGGTAACGCCAGGTATCGGCGCACATCTGGGCCACGTCGCGGGTAGCGACCCAGCCGAGTTCCTCGCGGGCGCGCGTCGGGTCGGCATAGCACTTGGCGATGTCGCCCGGACGGCGGTCCACGATCTGATAGGGAATCGGGCGGCCGCTGGCCTGCTCGAAGGCGCGCACCATTTCCAGCACGCTGTTGCCGCGGCCAGTGCCGAGGTTGTAGGTCAGGAGGCCCGCGCCCTGGGACAGCTTTTCCAGGGTCTTGACGTGACCGATCGACAGGTCGACCACGTGGATGTAGTCGCGCATGCCGGTGCCGTCCGGGGTCGGGTAGTCGCCGCCGAACACCGACAGCTTTTCGCGCTGGCCGGTGGCGACCTGGGCGATGTAGGGCACCAGGTTGTTCGGAATGCCCGAGGGCTCTTCGCCGATCAGGCCGCTTTCGTGGGCGCCGACCGGGTTGAAGTAGCGCAGCAGCGCAATACGCCAGTCCGGCTCGGCCT
This sequence comes from Massilia sp. UBA2709, assembly GCA_002354135.1. Taxonomy (GTDB): domain Bacteria; phylum Pseudomonadota; class Gammaproteobacteria; order Burkholderiales; family Burkholderiaceae_D; genus Telluria. The sequence goes on from DEKZ01000422.1 coordinate 4,281, forward strand.
TGTGGAGGTCGCGCAGGATGTCTTCGATCATCAGCTTGCTGCGGCCGTAGGGATTGGTGGCCGACAGCGGGAAGTCTTCCAGGATCGGCACCGAGGCCGGATCGCCGTAAACGGTGGCCGACGACGAGAACACCAGGGTCTTGACGCCGAACTTGGCCATGGTCTCGAACAGCACCACGCTGCCGGAGACGTTGTTGTCGTAATAACGCAGCGGCTGGGCCACCGATTCGCCGACCGCCTTCAGGCCGGCGAAGTGGACGACCGCGTCCACCTTGTGCCTGGCAAAGGCCGCTTCCATGGCCGCGCGGTCGCGGATGTCGGCTTCGATCAGCTCGAAGGGCTTGCCGGTGATTTTCTGCACGCGCTCCTGCACCGAGCGCTGGGCATTCGAGAGATTGTCGACCACGACCACGTCGTACCCGGCATTTTGCAACTCGACGACGGTATGGGAACCAATGTAGCCCACGCCGCCCGTAACCAGAATCTTCATGTCGTCACTCTCTATACTATTGATGCGCGCCTGTATCGGCGCTCCAAGGACGGCACAGCGCCGTCCCCCCTCGTGTCCTTTTGCTTGCGGCTTCTGCGGCCGCACTTCCCTATGTTTTTCGGCTCTTCAGCGTGCCTGGCAAGGCCCTCTAGACCTTGCGTCCTGCCGCTTCCTTGATGAACAGCCAGATGAAGGCCATGTCGTCGATGAAGTAGCGGCGGAACATGCGGCGCGGCTCCTGCAGGAAACGGTAGAACCATTCCAGGCCCGCGCGCTGCATCCAGCGCGGCGCGCGCTTGACCAATCCGATCGCCACGTCGAAGGTGCCGCCGACACCCATGGCGAAGGGAATCTTCATCTCGGCCTGCCAGCGGCCGAGGAATTGTTCCTTCTTTGGCGAACTGATCGCCACGAACAGCAGGTCTGCGCCGCTGGCGCGCACCTGCTCGGCGACCTGGGCTTCTTCCGTCTCACCCTTCCAGTAGCCGTTGCGCCAGCCGGCGATCGCCAGCTGCGGATAGCGCCGGCGGTAGGTCTCGGCCACCGCCGCCACCACTTCTTCGCGCGCGCCCAGCAGGAATACGCGCCAGCCCTTTTCGCCGGCGCGGCGCATCAGGGCCTCGAACAGGTCGATGCCGGCCACGCGTTCCTTCAGGGGCTTGCCCAGCAGGCGCGAGGCCCACACCACCGGCATGCCGTCGGCGTTGACCAGCGCGCATTCGTTGACGATGCGGCGCAGCTCGGGGTCGCGGCTGGCTTTCACCAGCTTGTCGACGTTGACCACCACGTGTTGATGGGGCTTGCCGGAACGAATGAATTCCTCGATACGCACGAGGGTTTCCTCCATCGACAGGTTGTCGATCCTGCAGCCCATCAAGGTGATGGCGTCGTTCATTTGAATTATCCGAGTTCGCCAAGCTCACGTGCAAGGATGGCGACGATGCGTTCGGCGGCCTTGCCGTCCCACAGTTGCGGACGGCGGCCCTGCTTGCCTTCGCCGCGCAGCACCTTGCGCGCTTCCAGCAGGATCTTTTGCGGGTCGGTGCCGGCCAGCACGTTCGAACCTTCGTCCACCGTCACCGGACGCTCGGTGTTCTCGCGGATGGTTACGCAAGGCACGCCCAGGGCCGTGGTTTCTTCCTGCAGGCCGCCGGAGTCGGTGAGGACGACAGCCGCGTCCTTCCACAGGTTGAGGAAGGCCATGTAGGCCTGGGGGCCGGCCAGGGTGATGTTCGGTCCCAGGTCGATGCCGAACTTCTCGATATTGGCGCGGGTGCGCGGGTGCACCGGGAAGATCAGCGGGAGTTCGGTTGCGATTTCCTTCAGCGCGCCGGCGATGCGGGCAAAGGTTTCCGGCTCATCGACGTTGCTCGGGCGATGCATGGTGACGACGCCGTAGCGGCCGCCGTTTTCCTGGGCGGCGGCCTTGAAGGCGCTGGTCTCGAAGCCCGAGGTATCGGCGCGGGTCAGCTTGTCGGCCTGGTAGAGCACGTTGTCGACCATCACGTGGCCGACGTAGTGCACCGCCGAATCAGGCTTGCCTTCGCGGCGCAGGTGGTCGACCGCCGCCGGCTCGGTGGCGAAGAACCAGTCCGAGATGCTGTCGGTGACCAGGCGGTTGATTTCTTCTGGCATGGACATGTCGCCGCTACGCAGGCCGGCTTCGACGTGGGCCACCGGAATATTGAGTTTCTTGGCCACGATCGAGCAGGCCAGGGTGGAATTGACGTCGCCGACGACCAGCACGGCGGCCGGGCGTTCGGCCACGCACAGTTCCTCGAAACCGACCATGATCTTGGCGGTCTGCTGGGCGTGGCTGCCGCCGCCGGCGGCCATGAATACGTCGGGCTGGGGAATGCCAAGTTCCTCGAAGAACACGTCATTCATCTCGCGGTCGTAATGCTGACCGGTATGGATGATCTTGAACGACAGCTTGTCCTGCGCCTGCAGTGCACGCACGATCGGGGCGATCTTCATGAAATTGGGCCTTGCGCCCGCGACCAGGTAAATGAGCATCTTTGGACTATCCTGCACTGTAGTAATTTTGGAAACCAGTTAGAAAAACGTTATTGTAAACCTGCATTCGACCGGGACGGCGGACGATACGGTCGAGATACGTAAAACGTCGCACGGCTGCTTCGACTCGTAGCAGCGCGAGTACCAGCCCAGCGGCGGATTCTCGGCGCCGCGCACCAGTTCCAGCTTGAGGTCGGCGCCGCTGGCCTGCATCTGCAGGGCGAAGCGCTTGCCGCGCACGTGCAGGCCGGTGCTGGTCAGGCGCACGTTCAGTTCGGGCGCGAAGTGCCAGAACAGTTCGAGCGGATGCGGCTTCTTGCCGGCCACTTCGTCGCGCACCGTGAGCGTGGAGCTGGCGGCGTCGAAGCGCACGCTGCGCACGTGGCGCACCGGATCGGACAGGCGGGCATAGCCGTCGTGCGAGCCGCGGAAGTCGAATTCATGGGGAGAGGTCGGCATGCGCTCGATGCTGGCGCGCGCCTTGCGCAGCCAGATGAAGCGCCCGCCCGAGACCGACTGGTCGCGGCCGTCGATGCGCACCGTGTTGTGGGCGGAGGTGCCGCGGAAATAATCGCGCCACTTCTGGTCCTGCCAGTAGGAATAGGTGCCGGGGTCGACCAGCACTTCCTCGCCGGCCACCGACAGCGTCATCGAGAGCGCGTCCGCGTGGCCGTGGGCCGCGATCCCGAGGTAGCCGAGCGGGCCGCAGTCGAGCATGCCCTTGATCTCGTCGGGCGCCCCGAAGTGCGAACCGAACAGGAAGTAGCCGCCGTCCGGGAAGGCCCAGCCGGTATCGGGTTCGTGGGCGTCGGCATCGGGCCGGCGCCCGGGCAGGGCGTGCAGCAGCCAGCGCACGCCGGGGTGCTTGTCGGGCGCGCCGCCGAACACGGTGTCGCCCAGCGCCAGCAGTTGCGCGGCGCGGTCGCTGCCGGCGGCGTCCAGGCGGAACACGATGCCGTCGTCGGCGTCGCCGACCATCGGGACGTGGCCGCCGACGTCGCGCACCGAGCGCAGGAAGCGCAGCGCGCGCTGCAGCACGCCCCAGTAGTTGCGCGAGAACGGCACGCCGGTGGCCTGGCCGACCAGGCCGGCAACGAACAGGAATTCGGCCGAGAACACGTGGTAGGCAAAGGCCTGCTCGCGGTTCACGCCGTCCAGCGAATACTGCAGCCTGGCCTGCTGCTCGAGCTCGCGGCGCGCCTGCTCCATCCAGTTGCCGGATTCCTTCCAGCAGGGCCAGACCGAGGCGCCGACGAACAGGCCGGCCAGCTCCCCGATCAGGTGGTTGTTGGCCGAGGAGTGGCGCGAGAGGTTGCGTGCGATCGTGCGGCAGTGGGCGTGGATGCTGTCGAGCCAGTCGGCGCGCAGGCGCTGGCCCGATTCGCCGGCGAACAGGCTGCTGCCCTCGCCGCCGACCAGCTGCCACAGCAAGGCCCAGTTAACCAGGCGGATGCCCATTTCCAGCGGGCTGGTCCAGTTCGGGCCCTGCAGCGGCGGACACTGGTCGAGCCAGCTGCGCAGCTGCTGTTCGAGCGCGTGCAGCCAGCGCACTTCCCCGCTGACGCTCCAGGCCTGGGCCAGGCGCACGAGGTGCAGGTGGCGGTTCAGTTCCCAGACGTGCTTGATGTCGCCGACCAGCTCCTGCCTGTCGATGGCGATGTCGCCGGCGAAGACGGCTGGGCCGGTAATGCCGCTGTCGGGATCGCGGTTCCAGACGGTGGGCACGCCGACGTCGAAGCTGCGGTCGGCGAACAGCACCACGTGGCCGGCGCAGACGCGGTCGGCTTCGGCCAGCAGGGCATCGATCTGGAGCGGGTCGAGCGCAGGCGCGCCCTGCACGTCGAAGCTGCGCGCGCGCGGCAA
>DEKZ01000061.1 GCA_002354135.1 Massilia sp. UBA2709
CTTGAGCCCACGCGGTATGGTACTCATCCTTACCATTAGCGACACCGATAGATCGCCCCGCTATTCAAACGGTGAGACCGCGTGGGGTCATTGATGCCAGTGGCATCAATGACGAGCCCACCTACGAAAACCAGATGCGCGGCGGCATTGCGGCTGGCGGACCGATGAGGCGGCCAGTTGCTCACTCCACCTGCCGCCTTCCGCGCTCGACCAACACCAGTTCGCCCTCGCTGCCTTTGGCCGCGTCGCGCACCTGGTTCACCGCCGCGCTGCCGGGGCCGCGCACGTCGATGTCGGTCTGGCGCACGGTCAGGCGGCGCGCCTGCAGGGTGCCGGAGCCGCTCAGCTCGGCCTGGATGCGCTCGGCATGGCCTTCCAGGCGCACGTTGTCCGGTCCGCGCATCTTCAGCATGACGCGCTTGCCTTCGACCCGGGTCGCCAGGTCGCCCGAGCCGTGCAGGGCGGCGTCCAGGGTGTCCGAGACCATGTCCAGCCTGACGTCGCCAGGGCCGCCACTGTCGATCGTGGCGTTGCGTACCGCCAGGCGCCCGGCTTCGAGCGCCCCGGAGCCGCTCATCAAGGCGCGCAGCTCGTCGGCTGTGCCGCTCAGGGTGATGTTCCCGGGGCCGCTCATGCGCAGCACGGCGCGGTTCGCCTGCAGGCCGCGTGCCTCGAGGTCGCCCGAGCCGTGCACTTCCGCCTCGAACTGGCGGATGTTGCCGGCGACGCAGGCATTGCCCGGTCCGCGCTGGACCGTGCTGGCTTTCTCGACCTGCAGGTCGCAGGCGTCGAAGTCGCCCGAGCCGCTCACCTCGACGCGCAGTTCGCGTGCGCTGCCGCGCAGCTGGGCGTTGCCGGGACCGCTGATGTGGGCCACGGCGCGCGCCAGGCGCAGCCCGTCGGCTTCCAGGTCGCCCGAACCGCTCAGGCGCGCCGACACTTCCTTGCCGATGTCGGCCACTTTCACGTCGCCGGGGCCGGACTGCGTCAGGTCGAGCTTGTCCGCCTTCAGCTGGCGCAGGTCGAGGTCGCCGCTGCCGCTGCTGGTCACGACCAGGTCGCGCACCGCGCCGCGTGCGCGCAGGTCGCCCGGTCCGGAGGAAGCCAGGCTGAAGCGCTCGCCGCCCACCTGTTCCAGTTCGACGTCGCCGCTGCCGCCTGTGCTCAGGCTGCGCAGGTTCGGGGCGCCGATGCGCACCACGACCTGCTCGCGCTTCTTGTCGGGGCCGAAATGGATGCCCCAGCGCGATTTCTGGCGCACGACCAGGGTGCCGCCGCGTACTTCGGACTCGATCTCGGCCAGTGCCTTCGGCGCGCCCGACAGCTCCAGGCGCGGCGCGCCTTCGCTGACGATCACGCGAAACGGGCCGGACAGCTCGATGGCATGGAAGGCCGCGATCGCGCGCTTTTCGATGGTGGGGGCGGCGCGCTTGTCCTGCGCGGCAACGGGCTGCAACATGACGGCGCCGGCGCAGAGGGCGACGGCGGCCAGGGCGATGTGCTTGATTCGGGTATGCATGGCTTCCTTGTTGTTTTTGTGATGAAGAGACTCCACGTTAGAGGAAATTGAACGAATATACGCCGTCGAGCCGATGGACGAACGGATTTGCGGAGCAAACGGTCGAACAAGGGAGCTGAACGGCGCGCCGGCTTCCCTCCCGATCCCGTCGGTCGTCAGATTGCGCGCCAGCAGAGGAGTTCGCATGTCCACGCTGACCGTCCGCAAGATCGATGTCGACCTGTCCCAGGGCTTCGCGCGCCACTGGAATGGCGGCGACGCCTACCGCACCCAGCTCTTCAACGCCTTGTCGATGAGCTTTCCCCGCGGCGAGCAATTGTTCATCGATGCGGTGCGCGACGTGCCCCAGGAATGCCTGGCGAACCCGCGCCTGGCCGCCGAGGTCAGGGACTTCATCGGCCAGGAAGCCACCCACCGCCACCTCCATACGCAATACAACAGGCAGCTCGAGCAGCACGGCCTGCCTTACACGCGCGAGGAAAAGCTCAAGAAACGCCTGGCCCGTGTCGATAAACTGGGTGTGCTGGACCGGCTGGCGATCACCTGCGCGCTGGAACACTACACCGCGGTGCTGGCCGACGGCGTGCTGCGCCACCCCGACTGGCTCGAGGGCGCCGAAGCGCGGATGCGCACCCTGTGGTCCTGGCATGCGGTCGAGGAAACCGAGCACAAGGGCGTGGCCTTCGACGCCTACGTGGCGGCGGGCGGCGGTTACCGGCGCCGGGTGGCTTGGTACCTGCACGCGAGCATGGTGTTCGCTTACGACACCTTCATGCAGACCCTGCACAACCTGCGCAACGACGGCGAGTTGTTTCGCTTGCGCACCTGGGGCAGCGCCGTGCGCACCTGGTTCGGCCGCAGCGGGCTCGCCTGGCACTTGGCGAAACCGGTGCTGGATTACCTGTCGCCGCGTTTTCATCCGTGGCGGCACGACAACCGCCAGCTGATCGAAGCGTGGCTTGAACACAACAGCGGCGCCTGGCGCCCGGTCAGGGCAAGGGGCGATTGAGCGCGCGTCGTCCTGCCGGCCCGGACGGCAAGCTGTCATAATGAGCGAATGAGCGCTTCGCAGGACGGAGCGGGTAAGGAGAAAGTAGTGATTCGTTACATGGGCACGCGCAAGAACGACGCAGGCGCGACTGTCTACGTGTTTATCGTGAACGGCCTCGAGAAGGAGGTCCGCGAGCACGCACTCAAGCAGCATCCGGGCTGCTACGAGGCCTTGCCGGCATCGGCCAAGGCGAAGATCGCCGCCAACCGCGACTGGCTGTCGAAAGCGTGACGCGGCTCCCCGGCATCGCTGCAGGCGCCATGCTGGCGGTCGCGTGCAGCCACGCGTCCGCACAAGCGCTCCCGTCGACCTTCGCGCCGACGATCGGCAGCGCGCTGCTGTGCCGTAGTCATCTCGACAACGTCTACTTCCATTCCTACCTGACGACCGCCTTCGGCCCGGCCTACAAGCACGAGGGCGGGGCGTACTGGTTCAGGCTCGACGCCACCCTCTGGGGCAAGCCCGTGAAGGAAGTCATGGTCAGCGACGACACGAGCGAGCTGGTGTTCGTCGCGGCCGTGGCCGACAGCAAGCCCGAAGAACTCGAAGAGGCGATCCGCGCCAGCGCCGGCATTCGGCACCGGGCCGTCGACGCCTCGCCTTTTCCCTTACGGGTATCAAACCCCGGCAGCGTCATCGCTTATCAGAACAGCAAATCCAAAATATACTGCGCAAGGTATAAACCTCTGCCACCAGGGCGCTAGTCTTTCATGTACACCCATTACTTCAGCTTGAAGGGAGCGCCGTTCTCGATCGCGCCCGACCCGCGCTACCTGTTCATGAGCGAGCGCCACCGCGAGGCGCTGGCCCACCTGCTGTACGGGATCGGCAGCGGCGGCGGCTTCGTCCTGCTGACCGGCGAGATCGGCGCCGGCAAGACCACGGTGTGCCGCTGCTTCATCGAGCAGGTGCCGGAAAACTGCAGCCTGGCCTATATCTTCAATCCCAAGCTGACCGTGGGCGAGCTGCTGCAGTCGGTGTGCGAAGAGTTCCGCATCGCCGTGCAGGGGGACGGGCAGGCGGGGCAGGGCGGCGTGAAAGCCTATGTCGACGCCATCAACGACTACCTGCTGGCTTCCCACGCACAGGGGCGCAACAACGTGCTCGTCATCGACGAGGCGCAGAACCTGTCGGCCGAGGTGCTGGAGCAATTGCGCCTGCTGACCAACCTGGAAACCAGCGAGCGCAAGCTGCTGCAGATCATCCTGATCGGCCAGCCGGAACTGCGCAGCATGCTGGCCCGTCCGGAACTGGAGCAATTGGCCCAGCGCGTGATCGCGCGCTACCACCTGGGGCCGCTCTCCGAGCCCGAGACCGGCGCCTACATCGCCCACCGCATGGCGGTCGCCGGCGCCCAGGGCGCGGCGGTGTTCCCGGCGTCCAGCGTGCCCCTGATCCACCGCATCACCCACGGCGTGCCGCGCCGCATCAACCTGCTGTGCGACCGCGCGCTGCTGGGCGCCTATGTCGAGAACAGCCGCGAGGTGACGCGCAAGATCGTGCGCACCGCCGCCGGCGAGGTGTTTGCCGGCGAAGCTGCCTCTTCTTCCTCGCCTGCGCCGCG
>DEKZ01000166.1 GCA_002354135.1 Massilia sp. UBA2709
CTGATCGTCGGCGCCGGCCTGTCCGGCATCGGCGCGGCCGCCATGCTGCAGGCGCGCTGCCCCGGCAAGCGCTACGCCATCCTGGAAGCGCGCGACGCCATCGGCGGCACCTGGGACCTGTTCCGCTACCCCGGGATCCGTTCCGACTCCGACATGTACACCCTGGGCTATTCCTTCAAGCCCTGGCTGGCCGCGAAGGCGATCGCCGACGGCCCTTCGATCCGCGACTACATCCGCGAGACCGCGCGCCAGCACGACATCGAGCGCCACATCCGCTTCGGCCACAAGGTGGTGCGCGTCGAGTGGTCGAGCCTTGACGCCTGCTGGACCGTGCATGCGCTGCACCAGCCCAGTGGAGAGACCCGCACGCTGCGCACGCGCTTCCTCCACATGTGCAGCGGCTACTACGACTACGAACAGGCCTACCGCCCGCGCTTCGAGGGCGAAGAAAGCTATCGCGGACGCATCGTCCAGCCGCAGTTCTGGCCGCGCGACCTGGACTACGCGGGCAAGCGCGTGGTCGTGATCGGCAGCGGCGCCACCGCAGTGACCCTGGTGCCGGCGATGGCGAAGCAGGCCGCCCACGTCACCATGCTGCAGCGTTCGCCCACCTATGTCGTGTCGCGCCCCTCCGAATACGGGTTCGCGCGGCGCCTGCAGAAACTGCTGCCGCCGAAGGCGGCCTACTGGGCCACGCGCTGGCGCGTGATCCTCGAATCGATGCTGCTGTACCGGATCGCGCGCGCGAAACCGGAGCTGGCCAAGCAGAAGATCGTGCAGATGGCGGCCCACCAGCTCGGCCCTTCCTTCGATGTCGGGACCCACTTCACGCCCAGCTACAAGCCCTGGGACCAGCGGGTCTGCGTGGTGCCCGACGGCGACATGTTCCGGGCGATGCGCAAGGGCCGCGCCGACGTGATCACGGATCACATCGAACGCTTCACCGAGCACGGCATCCTGCTCAAGTCCGGCCATGAGCTCGAGGCCGACGTGGTGGTCATGGCGACCGGCCTGTCCCTGTCCATCCTGGGCGGCGCCGCCATCGTGGTCGACGGCCAGCCTTTCGACCCGAGCCAGGCGATGTCGTACAAGGGCATGATGCTGTCGGATATGCCGAACAGCGTCATGACCTTCGGCTACACCAACGCTTCCTGGACCCTGAAGGCCGACCTCACCGCGGCCTGGGTCTGCCGCCTGCTGCGCCACATGGACCGCCATGGCCAGGCGATCGCCGTGGTGCGCCGCGAGCCGGGGGTGCAGCCCGAGCCCTTCCTCAGCTTCACCTCGGGCTATGTGCAGCGCGCCGCCGCCCTGCTGCCGAAGCAGGGGACGCGCCGCCCCTGGCAGGTCTACCAGAACTACCTGCAGGACATGATGACGATCCGCTTCGGTCGCATCGCCGACGGCGTCATCCGTTTCGGATCGAAAGGAGCCATGCCTTGAACGTATCGAACCGCGTCGCCGTGATCACCGGCGCCGGCAGCGGCATCGGCCGCGCCACCGCCCTCGCCCTGGCGCGCCGCCGCTGCCACCTCGCGCTGGCGGACATCGACGCCGACGGCCTGAAGGAAACCGCCTGGATGGTCGGGGCCCAGGGCGTGCGCGTCACCACCCACCTGCTCGACGTCGCCGACCGCGAGGCGGTGCGCGCCCTGCCCGAGGAAGTGCACGCGGCCCACGCGCGCGTCGACATCCTGATGAACAATGCCGGGGTGGCGCTCGGCGGCACCTTCGAGCAGGTCTCCGAGGCCGATTTCGACTGGCTCATGGAGATCAACTTCCACGGCGTGGTGCGCATGACGCGCGCCTTCCTCCCGCATCTGCGCCGCAGCGACGACGCCGGCGTGGTGAACGTCTCGAGCATCTACGGCATCGTCTCGCCGCCGGGCCAGGCGGCCTACTCGGCCAGCAAGTTCGCGGTGCGCGGCTTCTCGAACGCGCTGCGCCATGAGCTCGAAGGCAGCACGGTGGGCGTGAGCGTGGTCCACCCGGGCGGCGTGGCGACCGCGATCGCGCGCAAGGCCCGCGTGCCGCTGGACGCGCCGAGGGACGAGATCGAACGCGGCCGCAAGGTCGCGGAAAAGCTCCTGCGCCTCGCGCCCGAGACCGCCGGCGAGATCATCGCGCGCGGCATCGAGCGGCGCGCCGCGCGCATCCTGGTCGGCAGCGATGCCAAGGCCGTCTCCCTCCTCGAACGCCTTTCGCCGGTCAATTACTGGCGCCTCCTGAAGAAAGCGACTTCCCGATGAACGCATTGCTCTTCCTCATCGCCCTGGCCGTGCTGGTGCTGCTTGCGCTGGCCTGGTTCACCCACCGCACCGCGCGCCGCATCGAACAGTTCCTGCCGGCGAAAGGCCAGTTCGTCGAGGTCCCGGGCGGGCGCCTGCACGTGCGCCTGCACGACGGCGCCGGTGCCGGCGCGCCGCCGGTGCTGCTGGTGCACGGCCTGGGCGGCCAGATGAGCCACTTCGACTATGGGCTGGTCGAGCGCCTCGCGCGCAATTTCCGCGTGGCCGTGGTCGACCGTCCGGGTTCGGGCCACTCGCTGCGCGACGAACTGCACGGGGCCGGCGTCTCGAGCCAGGCCGCAGCCCTGGCGGTCCTGATCGACCAATTGAACCTGGAGCGTCCGACCGTGGTCGGCCACTCGCTCGGCGGCGCGATCGCACTCGCCCTGGCGCTGGAACACCCGGCCGCGGTCGGCGCCCTGGCCCTGGTGGCGCCCCTGAGCCACACGCCGGAATCGGCGCCCGAGGTGTTCAAGGCGCTGACCATCGAAACGCGCTGGGTGAGGAAGCTCTTCGCCTGGACCCTGGCCACCCCGGCTTCGATTGCCGGCAGCAAGAAGGTGCTGGCGCGCGTGTTCGCGCCGGAACCCGTCCCGGCCGACTTCGCGGTCAAGGGCGGCGGCCTGCTCAGCCTGCGTCCGAAGCAGTTCCTGGCCGCGTCCAGCGACCTGCAGGCGATTCCGCTGCGCATGCCCGCTGTGGAGGCCCGCTATGCCGAGCTGAAGCTGCCGGTTGGCGTGCTCTACGGCCGCCAGGACGCCATCCTCGACTGGAAGAAGAATGGCCAGGCCCTGGTCGACCGGGTGGCCGGCGCCCGGCTGGAACTGGTGGACGGCGGCCACATGCTGCCGGTGACCCAGCCGGACGTCACGGCGGCCTTCGTCGAGCGCATCGCAGGGGCCGGG
>DEKZ01000425.1:0-3442 GCA_002354135.1 Massilia sp. UBA2709
CCGGGCTGCAGGCCACGCTGCTGGACGACGCGCCGTTGCCGATACCGGCCGTGCGCACCCTGCGCGTGGACGGCGCCGCCCAGTTCCAGCCCCTCGCCTACCTGCGCCAGCTGGCCCAGGCCATCGGCAGCGAGGATTGCCTGATCTTCGAGAACACCGAGGTGCTGGCGGTCGACGACGAGCCGGCGATGGTGCACACGGCGCATGCGAAGGTGCATTGCCGCCAGGTGATCCTGGCCACGCACACGCCGGCCGGCATCCACCTGGTGCAGTCCTCGATGGGGGTGGTGCGCGAATACGGCATCGCCGCGCCGCTGCACGATGCGCCGCCGCCGTCCGGCGTCTACTGGAGCATCGGCGCCGAGCGCCACTCGGTCCGCAGCTACCGCGCGCATGGGCGCGACTACCTGGTGGTCGTCGGCGCCGCCCACAAGCTGGGCGAGTCGGTGGTCACGGCCGACCGGTACGACACGCTGGAGCGCTTCGCCCGCGCGCACTTCCAGCTCGGGCCGGTCGAGTACCGCTGGTCGGCCCAGCGCTACCGCATGCCCGACAAGCTGCCCTGCATCGGCCGCAACATCGACGCGAAGAACACGTATATCGCCACCGGTTTTTCGGGCGACGGCCTGACCTACGGGACGTTGGCGGGCATGCTGCTGGCCGACGCCATCCTCGGCCGCGCCAACCCATGGGCCGACCTGTACCGGGTCGGGCGCATCGACAAGGAGAAGCGCCCCGAAGGCTTCGAACAGGAATCGACCCGCGCGCCGGCGCCGCCACCGCTGCAGCTGGACGCCGCTGCGCGCGCCCAGCTCGACGGCGTGAAACCCTGTGAAAGCCGCCAGCTTGAACTGCAGGGCCAGCCGGTGGCGGTCTACCGCAATGCCGAAGGCGCGCTGCACGTGGTGTCGGGCAAGTGCACCCACATGGGCTGCGCCCTGAAGTGGAACGGGGCCGAGACCAGCTGGGACTGCGAATGCCACGGCAGCCGCTTCGATCCCGCCGGCCAGGTGCTGGAAGGTCCGGCACTGGCTCCCCTGCCGCGCCTGGACCCCCGGCCGCAGCCCGGCGGCGCGGACGAGCCGGACCCGAACGCCGGCGACGAGGAATAGGCAGTCCGGCCATTCCAGCCATGTCGGCAGCCGGGGCCGGCCGCGGCCCGGGCTGGATTCAGGAAGCGCGGCTTGGCCGCGCGGCGGGCGCGCTGCGCGTGACCAGCACGGTCGCGATACGGCGGTCCAGCACCTCGGCCACCTCGAAGCGCAACTGGTCCAGCTCGACCGCCTGGCCGACTTCCGGCAACGTGCCGAAGCGTTCCAGCATGAAGCCGGCCAGCGAGGTGTATTCGTCGTTCTCGCTGACCAGGACCTCGGTGCCCAGCACCTGCTGCAGGTAGTGCAGGTCGGCGCTGCCGTCCACGCGCCAGCGGCAGGGGCCTTCTTCGCGCACCACCGGCAGCTCGTCCTCGTCCGGGAACTCGCCGGCGATCGCCTCCAGGATGTCGATCGGCGTGACCAGGCCCTGGATGGTGCCGTACTCGTCGGCGATCAGCACCACCTGGCCGTGCGAGCGCTTCAGCGTTTCCATCACCTTCAGCACCCCGCTCGCATCGGGCACGATGATGGGCGGACGCACATGGGCCGGATCGATCGAGCCGGCATGGGTGAGATCCGCCATCAGGTCCTTCGCGCGGGCGACGCCGACGATTTCGTCGAGTTCGCCGCGGCAGACCGGGAAGAAGCCATGCGGCGTGTCGAGCAGCTGGGTGCGGATGGTGGCGGCGTCGGCCTGCATGTCGATCCACGAGATGTCGGCGCGGTTGGTCATGATCGAGCGGATCGAGCGCTGCGACAGGCTCAGCACCCCGCTGACCATGTTGCGTTCCTCGGGAACGAAGGCGGTGCTCGGGGCGGACACCGCACCGGCCCCCGCGCCTTCGTTTCCCTCTCCGCCCTTGGCGCCGAGCAGGCGCAGCACCGCGTCGGCGGTGCGCTCGCGCAGCGGGAGATGGGCCTCCTGCCTGGCGAAATTGCGGCGCGCAAGCTGGTTCAGGGCCTCGATCATCACCGAGAAGCCGATCGCCGCATACAGGTAGCTCTTCGGAATATGGAAGCCGAAGCCCTCGGCGATCAGGGACAGGCCGATCATCAGCAGGAAGCTCAGGCAGAGCACGACCACGGTCGGGTGGGCGTTGACGAAGCGGGTGAGCGGCTTCGAGGCGAACAGCATCACGCCCATCGAGACCACGACGGCCGCCATCATGACGCCCAGTTCGTCGACCATGCCGACCGCGGTGATCACCGAGTCCAGCGAAAAGACGGCGTCGAGCGCGATGATCTGCGCCACCACCACACCGAAGGAGGCATATTCGGCCGGTCCGGCATGGCTGTGCGCCTTGCCCTCGACCCGCTCGTGCAGTTCCATGGTGGCCTTCCCCAGCAGGAACAGGCCACCGAGCAGGAGGATCAGGTCGCGTCCTGAAAACTGCAGCCGCCCCACCGAGAACAGGGGCTCGGTCAGCGACACGATCCAGGAGATCATGGTGAGCAGGCCCAGGCGCATCAGCATCGCCAGCGTCAGCCCCAGCAGGCGCGCCTTGTCGCGCTGCTGCGGCGGAAGCTTCTCCGCCAGGATCGCGATGAAGATCAGGTTATCGATCCCGAGGACGATCTCGAGCACGACCAGGGTCAGGAAACCCACCCAGATATTCGGATCGGATAGCCATTCCATGGTGCCCACTCCGCTTGTGTATGGATGACCGATTGTAATAGGCTGCCGGCGGGGAAGTCGCACGCGACCGGCGCCGACGCGGTATGATGAAGAGTTTCCCGCGCACGGCCGCGCTGCCGTCCAGTTCCAACCACCTATTGTTTTACGCGACGACCAGACCATGGCCGATAACGACGACCACGATTACCAGAGCCGGCGCCAGTTCGCCGAGCTGTTCCAGGAAGCCCCGATGTTCATGGCCCTGCTGCGTGGTCCCGAACACCGGGTCGAATTCGTCAACCCGGGCTACCTGCGCCTGATCGGCCACCGCGAGGTCGTCGGCCATCCGGTCGCCGACGTGCTGAACGACGCCGCCAGCCAGGGCTATGTCGGCATGCTGGACAAGGTCTACCGCAGCGGCGTCCCCATCTCGGCCAACGGCGCGAAGTATGCGATGCAGCCCGCGCCGGGCGCTTCCGTCGTCGACCGCCACATCGACTTCGTGCTGCAGCCGGTGCGCGCCTCCAGCGGCGCCGTGTCCGGCGTGCTGGTGCTCGGCTCGGACGTCACCGACCGGGTCCAGAGCGAGATCCGGCGCGACGCCCTGGCGCGCCTGACCGACGCCCTGCGCGAGCTGCGCTCCCCCGGCGACATCAGCTATTGCGCCGCCCGCATCCTGGGCGAGACCCTGGGCGCCAGCCGGGCCGGCTTCGGCCTGATCGGCGCGGCGGGG
>DEKZ01000425.1:3690-4211 GCA_002354135.1 Massilia sp. UBA2709
CCCTGCCGGACGGCTACCACGACTACTACAACGAGCGCTGGTACGAGTTCACCGGCATGGAACCGGGCAGCACCGACGGCGCCCACTGGGCCGAGGTGCTGCATCCGGAAGACCGCGAACCGGCCTGGGCCGCCTGGCGCGACAGCCTGGCCTCGGGCCAGCCCTACGAGATCCAGTACCGCCTGCGCGACCGCTCGGGCGCCTACCGCTGGGTGCTCGGGCGCGCCATGGCGGTGCGCGACGACGACGGCGCCATCGTGCGCTGGATGGGCACCTGCACCGACATCCACGACCAGAAGCAGGCCGAGAACGCGCTGCGCCTGGCGAACCAGCGCAAGGACGACTTCCTGGCGATGCTGGCGCACGAGCTGCGCAACCCGCTGGCGCCGATCAGCACCGCCGCCCAGGTGCTGCGGCTGCGCCAGGGCGACCCGGCCTATGCCCAGCGCGCCGGCGAGATCATCGAACGCCAGGTGCGCCACATGACCGAGCTGGTCGACGACCTGCTCGACGTCTCGCGC
>DEKZ01000425.1:4231-4371 GCA_002354135.1 Massilia sp. UBA2709
CGCGCGTGACGCGCGGCCTGGTGCAGATGGAGCGCGAGCCGGTGGAGCTGCGCGCGGTGGTCGATGCCGCCGTCGAGCAGGTGCGCCCCCTGGTCGAGGCGCGCCACCACGAGCTGGCAGTCGAGCTGCCGGCCGGACCG
>DEKZ01000293.1 GCA_002354135.1 Massilia sp. UBA2709
GATCCTGCTGCTGGGCCGGGCAATCGAGCCGGCGCACATCCTGGAACGCGACGACGTCAGCGGCAATTCGCTGCGTCGCGCCTGGATGTTCGTCGCCGCCGTCGCCCTGCACAACATGCCCGAGGGCCTGGCGATCGGCGTTGCCTACGCCGGGATCGACCTGGAAAAGGCCAACTCCCTGACCACCGGGGTCTCGATCCAGGACGTGCCGGAGGGCCTGGTGGTGGCGCTGGCCCTGCGCACGGTCGGCTACAGCCGCCTGAGCGCGGTGGCCCTGGGCGTGCTGTCGGGCGTGGTCGAGCCGATCGCGGCGGCGGTGGGCGTCGCCCTCATCGGGATTTCGGCCGGCATGCTGCCGGTTGCACTGGCCGCGGCGGGCGGGGCCATGCTGTTCGTGATCGTGAACGACGTGATTCCCGAGATGCGCGAGAGCGGCAACGGCACCATGGCGACGATTGCGCTGATCTTCGGCTTCATCCTGATGACGGTGCTGGATACGGCGCTCGCATGAGGGACGGGATGGTCGCCGCGCCTTGCGATGGCCGTGCGCACCCGGCCATGCCGGCTGCATGAGGCGCGCACGATAGCCTGGCGCCCGCCAAACCTGGCGGCCCGGGGTGTAGAGTAGGCTCACCCGCAAAGGCGTTCCCGGTGCCGGGGCGATGCGCGGCAGGCCTGCGGCACCCTGGGCAGCGGCTTGCCCGCCAAGGGCCCTGGTGTCGCCGCCCGGAGCGACGTTCCACTTATCGACGACGACACACGCATGTCCCTGTTTTCCAGAAAACGCCTCGAGCTGATTACCGCAAGTATCTTCGTGTCGATCATATGCTTGATCAGCATCTTCGGCTGGCTGGCCTACCGCAGCCTCGAGGCCTACCAGGACGCCCAGCGGCGGACCGCCGTCATCTCCGAACAGTTGCGCGCGTTGAACGTCACCCTGTCGACCTTACAGGACGCCGAGACCGGGCAGCGCGGCTTCCTGCTTACCCGCGATGCCGCTTACCTCGAACCGTACGCCAGTGCGGTGTCGACCACCTCCGCTACATTCTCCTGGCTGCTGGGCAGCTTCGCCGGCGAGCCGCAATTCTCCGACGAGATGGCCCAGCTCGACGCGCTGGCTTCGGACAAGCTTGCCGAGCTTGAACAGACGATCGCGATTGCGACCGGGCAGGGCAGCGCGGCGGCGCTGCGCGTCGTGCGCTCGAACGGCGGGAAGAACACGATGGACCGCTTCCGCCAGACGGTTGCCGCGATCGTGGCGACGAAGAGGATGGAGCTTGCCGACATCCAGGCCGCCTCCGGCGAGCGCGTCAGGGACGGGAAACGCGCCACCATTGCCTTCGGGGCGGCGATCGGCGTCTTCCTGATCGGCGTCTACTGGTACATGATCTACGACCTGAACGAGCGCAGGCGCCTGCACTTCGCCGGGCGCTCGCAGCGCAGCCGCGACGCGCTGACCGGACTCTACAATGCCGGCTACCTCGGGCGGGTGCTCAAGAGCGCGCTGAAATACGCGGACCGGGACAAGAGTCCTTTCGCCTTCCTGATGATCGAGGTCGACGCGCCGGGCCTGCCGGCGGACGCGCCCGAGCGGGAGGCAATGGCGCTTGCGGCGGCGCGCGAGCTGGCCGACGCCGTGACCAAGCCACACACGCTGGCGCGCATGGGCGACGGCAGCTTTGCCCTGCTGGTCCATTCCTTCCGCGACCTCGAGCATGTCGCCGCCCTGGCCGGGCGCATCGCGGACCGGCTGACGCTGGCGCTCAGCCAGAGCCTGCCGCAGCGCCGGGTGGACCTGCGCATCGGCATCGCCACCTATCCGAACGACGCCCGCGAGCCGGGCGAGCTGATGAACCAGGCGGAACACGCCATGCGGGTGTCCTCGTCACAGCGCGGTGCCCGTTATCAGTTCGCCAACCCGGCGCGTGCGCCGGTGCCGACCAGGGACGAGCTGCTGGCGCATGGCCTGTCCGTGGCTGTCGCAACGGGCGGGTTCACGCTTGCCTACCAGCCCCAGGTCGTGGTGGCCTCGGGAGAGATCATCGGCGCCGAAGCCCTGGTCCGCTGGCAGCATCCCGAGTATGGATTCATCCCGCCGGACGAATTCATTCCCGTTGCCGAACGCACCGGGCTTATCCTGCCGCTCGGACATTGGGTCCTTGCCACTGCCTGCCGCGAAGCGGTGCGTTGGCAGGGCGGGCGCCGCCCCGTGCGACTGGCGGTCAACGTCTGCGCCCTCCAGTTGAGCGACCCGGCTTTCTTCTCCACCTTGTCCGCTGTACTGCAGGAAAGCGGACTCGATCCGGCGCTGCTGGAGATCGAGCTGACCGAGCGGGTGATGATGGACCCTGGCATCGCCAACCTGTTGACCCGGCTGCGCGGCCTGGGCGTGCAGGTGGCGATCGACGATTTCGGCACCGGCTACTCATCCCTGAGCTACCTCTCCAGTTTCCCGGCGAACGTACTGAAGATCGATCGTTCCTTCATCCGCAACATACCGGCCAGCGTCAAGGACAGCAGCGTGGTGCGCACCATTATCAACATTGGGCGCGAGCTGGGGATCACGACGGTTGCCGAAGGCATCGAAACCCCGGCCCAGGCTGCCTTCCTCTCGAAGCTCGGCTGCGACGTCGGGCAGGGTTACCTGTTCCACAAACCCATGGCCGGGGACGCGTTCGAGGTCCTGCTGGCGGAATCGAGCACGCTGGTCTAGCGTGGAGGACCGCGGGGGGGCGCGGATTGCCCTTAATTCGCGGATGAACCCGATCATGCTCCGGCCCGTCGCCCTCGTCGCCTGCCCGGTGAATAAGAGGCAGGGCCGGGGCTCACACCGGATCGAAGTGCCGCACGAACCAGCCGCAGGCCAGCTGGGCCACCTGCTCCAGCGTGCCTGCTTCCTCGAACAGGTGCCCGGCCCCGGGCACGATCGCCAGT
>DEKZ01000292.1 GCA_002354135.1 Massilia sp. UBA2709
ACCAGCATCTCGGCGCCGTCCACCGCGCCGGCCAGGACCGCGCCGCCCGCTTCCACGCGCTGCAGCGACACCTGCTGCCCATCGGCGCTGAACAGCGGGCAGATCGCGCGCGCCCCTTGCTGGCGCCAGGACGACGGCGCATGGGTGTCGATGCGCACGCGCGCGGTGTCGCTTGCCGTCATCTGGCGCAGCTTGACGAAGATCGTGGCGCCCTCGCGGCTGGAAGGCGTATGCGCCGAGCCCGGCGGGTTGCGCAGGTACCAGCCTTCCGGATAGTCGCCGTCCTCGTCGGAAAAGACGCCGGACAGGACCAGGATTTCTTCGCCGCCGGGATGGCTGTGGGCGGGGAAGCGCGAACCGGGCGCGTAGCGCACGATGCTGGTGGCGCGCGCCTTTTCATGGCCGATCCGGTCCAGCATGACCCGCTCGACACCGCCTTGCGGCGAAGCGGTCCACGCGTACTGCTCGGGGGTGACGAGGGCGCGGCGCGAGAAGTCGGCATGGATCAACATGGCCGTTCCTCGGTAGCTCCGGCCATGAGGCGCGCCGGCTTCCCGCCTGTGGACTGATTGCGCATGGGTATCCTTCCTTGCTTGACTAGCGATGCAGGGATTGTCGGCCAGCGAAGTCACACTGGCAAATGAGATAATCTGTCTCTCATTGAAAGAAAATCTTTACCGCCATGGCTTCGCTCGTCCACCTCAACGCACTGCGCGCCTTCGAGGCCAGCGCCCGTCACAACAGCTTTTCCGCGGCGGCAGCCGAACTGAACGTGACGCCCGCCGCCGTCGGCCAATCGGTGCGCCTCCTCGAGGCATGGCTGGGTACGCCGCTATTCCACCGCGCCAGCAGCGGCCGTGCACGCCTGGTGCCGACCGAGGGGCGCAACGGGCGCTGCCGGACATCCGCGCCGGATTCGACCGCCTCGCCCTCGGCCTGGAGCGGCTGAAGGAAGGCGCGGCCGGCGGCGTGCTGACCGTGACCGTCAGCCCCGCCTTTGCCGCCAAGTGGCTGCTGCCGCGCATCGACAGGTTCCAGGCCGCCTGGCCGGATACCGACGTGCGCCTGGACACGAACCACAAGCCGGTGGACTTCGTCGCGCAGGGCGTGGACATCGGCGTGCGCTACGGCGCAGGCAATTGGCCGGGACTGGCCGCGGACAAGCTGATGGAAGAACAGGTGTATCCGGTCTGCTCGCCCACGCTGCTGCGCACGCCGGACCGGCTGGGAAAGCCTGCCGACTTGACTGGAGAAACCCTGATCCACGACCTGTCGATGGAGGGCCACGGTGGCTTTCCCACCTGGGCGCACTGGTTCGCGCTGGCCGGCGTCGGCGATCCCGGCGCGGCGCGCGGCCTGCGGATCAACAATTCGGCGGCGGTGCTGCAGGCGGCGATCGATGGCCATGGCGTGGCGCTGGCGCGCGGTGCGATGGCGCGCGACGACGTGCGGGCGGGGCGCCTGGTGCCCTTGTTCCCGCAGGTGAGCTGCACGTCGCCGCTGGCCTACTACGTCGTCTATCGGCCCGAATGCGCGGCCCTGCCCAAGCTGGCAGCCTTTCGCGACTGGCTCTTTGCCGAGGCGGCAAGAGGCGACCCGGAGGCCTGAGGAAGCGCGTCCGGGAACGCCCGGGCTGCATGCTATGATGCAAGCCACCCCAGCCACCTCTTTCGACGCATTGAAACACACGCTTTTCCTCTTCGACCTGGACGACACGCTGCTCGACTTTCGCGCGTCCGAACTCCTCTCTTTCGAACGTACCCTGCGCGCCCTCGGCCTGCAGGGCGACACCGGCATCCTGTTCCAGCACTACCAGGCAATCAACCTGGCCCTCTGGCGCAGCTTCGAGGCCGGCGCCGTGACCAAGGATTTCCTGAAGGTCGAGCGCTTCCGCCAGACTTTCCTGGCCGCCGGCCTGGATTTGGACGCGGAAGCCGCCAGCCGCCTCTACCTCGAGTCCCTGCCGCAGACCGTGGTCCTGGTCGACGGCGCGCGCCAGCTGTGCGAGACCCTGGCCGGCATCGGCGAACTGGGCATCATCACCAACGGCGTCGACCACATCCAGCAGCGGCGCATCGCCAGTTCCGGGCTGGGCGGGTACATCTCCTTCGTGGCCACTTCCGAAGCCTGCGGCCACGCCAAGCCGGACAGCCGTTTCTTCGACTATGCGGCGCGGATGGCGCGCGGTTTCAGCAGGGAAGCGACGGTCATCGTCGGCGACCGGCTCGACGCGGACATCCTCGGCGCCAACTTGTTCGGCATCGACAGCTGCTGGTTCAACCCGGCGCGCCTGGACAACACCTCGCAGGCCACGCCGAGCTGCGCGGCGGCCAGCCTGCGCGATGTGATTCCCGCGCTGGAAGCGCTGGTGCTGGCCTGACAAGCTGGCCGAGCAGCCGGGCGGCGGTTCATCTATACTGCCGCTCGACAGCCGCGACAATTACCCACACAAGAAGGAGACAGGCAATGTTCAATCACATCGTGATCGGGTCGAACGACCTCGAACGCTCGAAACGCTTCTATGACGCCGTGCTCGGCACGCTCGGGGCCGGCGAGGCCCTGCGCAACACGGCGCCGTCGGGCCATGCCCGGCTCTTCTACCGGCACAACGGCGGCACCCTGGGCATTACCGAGCCGATCAATGGCGAAGCGGCCTGTGTCGCGAACGGCAGCACGATCGGCTTCAAGTGCGAGTCGGCCGAGCAGGTGCAGCAGTTCCACGACACCGCGCTCGCCCATGGCGGCGTCTCGATCGAGGATCCGCCGGGCCTGCGCGACGGCAGCCTGGGCGCGATGGTCCTCGCCTATGTGCGCGACCCGGATGGTCACAAGCTCTGCGCGGTCTATCGCCCCAGGTAAGCGGGCCGGGCTGGTTCAGGGCTTTGCCCCGGCCCCAGCCCCTACCTGACGCGTCAGGGCCCAGAACACGAGTGCGCAGAAGCTGATCCCGAAGCCCAGCAGGCATACGCCGCCCCAGCCGGCGCTGGCGTAGGTCGCTGTGGCGGCCAGGGCCCCGGTCCCGCTGCCGATGGCATAGAAGAGCATGTAGACGCCCACCACCCGGCCATGGGTTTCCGGGGAAGAGCGAAAGATCATGCTCTGGTTGAGCACATGGACAGCCTGGCCGCCGAGATCGAGCAGGATGATGCCGGCGACCAGCGCCCACAAGGATCGTTCCACCAGGGAGATGGGCAGCCAGGCGGCCGACAACAGCAACAAGGCGCCCAGGCTGGCCTGGCGCTCGCGTCCCTGGTCGGCCAGGCGGCCGGCCCAGCTTGCCGCGACGGCCCCTGCCGCGCCAACCAGGCCGAAGGCGCCGACCGCCGTATGGGAAAGACCGTAGGGCGGCGCACGCATGGGAAGCACGAGCGCACTCCAGAACGTGTTCAAGGCAGCAAACATCAGGAGCGCCAGCACGCTGCGCACTTGCAGCACCCTGTCGCGCAGGAGCAGCGTGAACATCGAGGCAAGCAGGCTGCGGTAGGGAAGGGCGCGCGCAGCCACCGGGAGGCTGGGCAAGCGGCGCGCCAGCAGCGCCGCAAGCACCAGCATGATCCCCGCGGAGCAGAAATACACGGCGCGCCAGCCTGCCAGATCGCTGATGCCGCCTGCAAGCACGCGCGCGAGCAGCAAACCGATGAACACCCCCGACTGGGCGGCGCCGACGACGCGCCCGCGCTCATCGTTCGCGGCAGCCGCCGCGGCGTAGGCGATCAGGCCTTGCGTCATCGCCGTCCCGAGGAGCCCCGTAGCGAGCATTGCCAGCAGCAGCATGAGGGGCGTATGCGCCAGGCCGGCCGCGACCAGCGCCCCGGCAAGCACGACGGCCTGGGCCAGCATCAGCCTGCGCCGCTCCAGTACGTCGCCCAGCGGTACCACGAACAGCAGGGCCAGGGCGCAGCCGACCTGGGTGGCGGTGACGACGCCGCCGACTGCGGCGCGCGAGATCGCGAAATCACGCGCCAGGGCGTCCAGCAATGGCTGGGCGTAATACACGTTCGCAACGCTCAGGCCGGCGGAACAGGCGAGCAGCAGGACGATGTGCGCGGACAGGCGCCGGCCGTGTCCGTCCTGCTCGCGGCTGCGGGCAAGGGTATCTGGAAGAGCTTGCATGCGGGGCCTCTTTTCTGGTGGTAGGCTGAAAACTGGTTGCAAATTGAAACCAGTTGAAGCTTAGGTTGGATGGTTTTAAAATGCAACCAACTTTTCTAGGCACACTCCCCATGAGCAAACGCAAAGCTGCCAGTGACGAGCCCTGTCCCGTGGCACGGTCCGTCGATCTCGTCGGTGACCGGTGGACGCTCCTGATCGTGCGCGATGCCTTCGACGGCTTGCGCCGCTTCAGCCAGTTCCAGCGCAGCCTTGGCGTCGCGCGCAATATTTTGTCGGACCGCCTGCGCCGGCTGGTCGAAACCGGAATACTGTCGACGCAAGCCGCCAGCAATGGCGACGCCCACCAGGAATACGTGCTGACGGCGCGCGGCCGGGACCTGTTTCCCGTCGTGGTGGCGCTGCGCCAATGGGGCGAGCGCTGCCTGTTCGGGGAAGGGGAGCCCCATTCCGAGCTGGTCGAGAAATCGACAGGGCGTCCCCTGCAAAGGATGGAGCCGCGCGCCGAGTCGGGCCAGGCCCTGGCGCCGGACGAGGCGCAGGTGCGCAAGCTGGCTTGACGCCGCGCGTGCGCCCGCCGCGACGCAAACACGAAGGCACGGCGCGAATCAAATGAACTCTGCTTGAGCGCAGCGCGTAGCAAAAATATAATATCGCTCCGGTCCAGGGCAGACCCTCGGGTTTCTCCGCCCTGGCGCTCGGGACCGCATCCGCGCCACCACCACCAAGCCAGCACGAAAGGGCACACATGTACGCTGAACCGATTTCCCAAAGGCTGCGCAGCCTGGTCCGCTCGCTGCCGCCCACCGGCATCACGTTGAGCGAACTGATCCATCGGGTCGGCAACGACGGCCTCCTGATCCTGGCCGCGCTGCTCACCCTGGTGTTCCTGATCCCGATTTCCATCCCGGGCGTGAGCACCGTGTTCGGCGCCGCCATCCTCCTGATCGGCATCAGCCGGCTGTTGCGGCGCGAACTCTGGATTCCCTCGCGCCTGAAGCACAAGACCATCGGCACCAAGAAGCTGCGTCCGGTGCTGCGCAAGGCGCTGCCGCTGCTGCACAAGCTGGAACGCGTCAGCCGCCCGAACCGGATCGAATGGCTGGTGGCCGGCGGCCCCGTCCAGCGCATGAACGACGCGTCCCTGATCCTGGGCGCCGTGCTGCTGATGATGCCCTTCGGCCTGATCCCGTTCAGCAATACCTTCCCGGCCGTGGCGCTGCTCTTCCTGGCCATCGGCCTGCTCCAGCGCGACGGCGTCTGCGTGCTGCTGGGCTACATCAGCAATGTGCTCACCATCGTGTATTTCGGCGCCCTCATCGGCGGCGGCGGGCTGGCGGCGCGCGAGGTGGTCGGGCGCCTGGGCGGCTGAAGCGGATGCCGGCCGCGCCGGGAAAACGGCAGGCGTTGCCTTTCCGAGACATTGCACATTGCATGTCGATGTTGATGTACGGCAATCGTTAGCGGGTTTCAGAGCAGCTTGGCTAAAATGAGTGCGTGCGGCAGCCGGCAGGTTCAACGGGGTTGTGACGCGACCGCAAACTCTTCCCGCCATCCATGTTTTCTGAAGACCTGAACGAACCGAATCGCCTGCAGGCCTTCCAGGCCTACGACATCCTCGAGAGCGGGGCCGAGGACTGCTACGACCACCTGGTGCGGCTGGCTGCAACGCTCTGCGGGGTCACGATGGCGGCGCTCGGTTTTGTCGACGCCAGGCGCGAATGGCGCAAGGCGCGGGTCGGCCTGGAGGCGGTCGAACTGGCGCGCACCGATTCCCTGAGCGCAAGGCTGGTTGCCGACGGGCGGGAGCTCGTGGTGCCGGACCTGCAGGCACTGCCGCTCGACGCCGCCGCCGCGCGGCGCGAGGGCTGGCGCTTCTATGCCGGCGTGCCGCTGGTGACGGCGGAGGGATTCGTACTCGGTGTACTGGCGGTCATGGATGGCGCGCCGCGCACGCTGGCGCCGGCCCAGCTGGAAGGACTGCGCACCCTGGCCCAGGCCATCGTCGCGCGGCTCGAACTGCGCCGCTGCGGCTACGAGGCGGCAGCGCCGCAGCGCGACCGCTTTCGCCACCTGGCCGACGCCATGCCCTACATCGTCTGGTCGGCCACGCCCGAAGGGACGATCGATTTCGCCAACCAGGCGATCGTCGACTATGCCGGCCTGAACGACAGCAGCCGCGTCGGCGAACAATGGATAGGCCTGCTGCATCCGGACGATGTCGTGCGCACGCTGTCGGCCTGGGCGGAATCGGTCCGCACGGGCGCGGTCTTCTCGGTCGAGTACCGCCTGCGCCGCGGCGCCGATGGCCTCTACCGCTGGCATATCGCGAAGGGCATGCCGGTGCGCGACGGGAAGGGCAGCATCACCAAGTGGTATGGCACCACCACCGACATCCACGACATGAAGCTGGCCCACGATGAGATCGGCCGGCTGGCCTTCTACGACACCCTGACCGGGCTGCCGAACCGGCAGCTGCTGATGGACCGGCTGGGACACGCCGTCACCATGCATGCGCGCCTGGGGCGCTACGGGGCCGTGCTCCTGCTCGACCTGGACCACTTCAAGAACATCAACGACACGATCGGCCACGACAACGGCGACCTCCTGCTCGACCTGGTGGCCGGGCGCCTGGTGGCCAGCGTCGAGGAGCGGCATACGGTGGCGCGGCTCGGCGGCGACGAGTTCGTCATCATCCTGGAGGACATCGGCGCCTGCGAGGAAAGCGCGGGCCGCTACGCGGCCGAGGCCGCCCGCCGCATCCTCGAGGGCCTCAACGGTTCCTTCAACCTCGAGGGCTACGAGCGCCACATCACGCCCAGCATCGGCGTCGCCTTCTTCGACGGCAGCGCCCCGACCATCACCGATCTGCTCAAGCGCGCCGACCTGGCGATGTACCAGGCCAAGGCCGCGGGCCGCAACACGGTTGGTTTCTTCGATCCTGTCATCCAGGCCACGGCCCTGGCGCGCGCGGGGCTCGACGCCGACCTGCGCCAGGGCCTGCAGCGGGGCGAATTCCTGCTCTACTACCAGCCCCAGCTCGACGCCGAGGGGAGGGTCGGCGGCGTCGAGGCGCTGCTGCGCTGGCGGCATCCCGGGCGCGGCATGGTGTCGCCGGCAGAGTTCATTCCGGTGGCCGAGGACACCGGCCTGATCCTGCCGCTGGGACGCTGGGTGCTCGAGCAGGCCTGCGCCCAGCTGGTGGAGCTGGACGGCCATCCCGCAAGCCGGGGCCTGCGGGTGTCGGTGAACGTCAGCGCCCTGCAGTTTCGCCAGCCCGGCTTCGTCGACGAGGTGCTGGCGGTGGTGCGCGGCGCAGGGGCCGACCCCCGGCGGCTGAAAATCGAGCTGACCGAATCGCTGCTGGTGGAAGACATCGAAGGCGCGATCGAGAAGATCGAGGCGCTCAAGGAGCGGGGCGTGCGTTTCTCGCTCGACGATTTCGGCACCGGCTACTCCTCGCTGACCTACCTGAAGCGGCTGCCGCTCGACCAGATCAAGATCGACCAGTCCTTCGTGCACAACCTGCAGAGCGATCCGCGCGACCTGGCGATCGTGAACACCATTATCGCCCTCGGGCAGGCGCTGGGGCTGACGGTGGTGGCGGAAGGTGTGGAGACGGCCGCGCAGCACGCATTGCTGCGCAACTGCGGCTGCAACATGTTCCAGGGCTACCTGTTCAGCCGGCCGCTGCCGGCCGGCGAGCTGCAGGCCTTCCTGGCGGCGGCCGGGAAGGCGCCGCCTCAGGCGCCCTGAGCCGGCCGGTTGCCCATCATCTCGCCCAGGCGCACCGCACGCTCGGGCGCCCAGTCGCCGTTGAACGCGATGGTGTTTTCCCTGAACAGCATCACGACCGTGGAGCCGAGCAGGAAGCGGCCCATTTCCTCGCCTTTCCTGAGCACCACCGGCTGGGTGTCGTAGGTCCAGTCGCAGATGCGCGCCATGCGCGGCGGATTGACCACGCCGTGCCAGGAGGTGGCCATGCTGCCGACGATGGTCGCG
>DEKZ01000294.1 GCA_002354135.1 Massilia sp. UBA2709
CTGAGCTGAGCTGAGCTGAGCATAACGGTTGCGCCGGCGGCTCCGCACGGCAACCGTAGGGTGGGCACTCCGTGCCCACGCGTTACGGGCGTACCTGGAGTCGGTGGCGGTGAATTGTCGCTCGCGGTGCATGCCCTGGACGGAAAGGCGGCATGACGCGTTGGCGACTCGCGGCGAGGTTGGCGGGCGACGTGTCAACGCTATCGGTGCAAGGCGATGTGCGTAACGCGTGTGCACGGGGTGCCCACCCTACGGTCCACGCCGCCAAATAAGTAACGGGCCGCGCTCCTGGTGGAGACGCGGCCCGTTGTTTATCCTGACTGCGGCGATCAGACCTGCATGTTCATGATCTCGTGATAAGCCGACACCAGCTTGTTCCTCACCTGCACGGTGGCCTGGAAGGCGATGCTCGACTTCTGCATCGCGATCATCGTGTCCGACAGGCTGACGCTGTCGTCGCCCATGGCGAAGCGCTGGCCCAGCTCTTCCGCGTGCTTCTGCGAATTGCTCACCTGCTGGAGCGAGTTCTTCAGCGCATCCGAGAAGCTGACCTTCGAGGCACCCTCGTTGGCGCCGACATCGGCCGCCTTGCCCAGGCCGCCAATGTTGCCAATGCCGCCCAGTCCGCCCGGCGCCATGTTCGGCGCGGCAGGTTTCGTGGCGGCGGCCTTCAACTGGGCCATCATCGCCTCGATGCGGCTGCTGTCGATGCCGCCGATTCCGCCTATGCTCATGGGTTCTCCTGTTATCCGTTGCGTGCCCGCGCAAAAAACCTGGCCGGGCGATGTCAGGCTGTCAGATTACCAGCGCGACAGCAATAATTTGCGGTGAGCAAGAGGGGAAACCGCCCCCTATTCCGGGGTTTGAATGTTGCTCTACGGCTCCATAATGCTGCCTGATCCCTTTTCTCCCCCTGGACAACCAACATGGCCGCGACCGCCGACGAACTGATCGACACCCCAGAACAGCCGCAACCGTTCCTGAAAACCACGATGGGCAAGCGTGTGCTCATCGGTGGTGGCGTGGCGGCGGCGCTGGCGCTGGTCGCGGCGATCTGGATGTGGAACCAGTCCCCGGACTACCGCGTCCTCTACGCCAACTACAGCGACAAGGACGGCGGCGCGATCACCGCGGCCCTCGACCAGATGGGCGTCAAGTACAAGTTTTCCGAAGGCGGCAGCGCCATCCTGGTCCCGGCCGAACAGGTGCCGGACCTGCGCCTGAAGCTCGCCTCGCAGGGCCTGCCCAAGGGCGGCAACGTCGGCTTCGAGCTGATGGAAAACCAGAAGCTGGGCGTGTCGCAGTTCCTGGAACAGGTCAATTACCAGCGCTCGCTGGAGGGCGAGCTGGCGCGTTCGATCCAGTCGCTCGGCTCGGTGGCCGCGGCGCGCGTGCACCTGGCGCTGCCGAAGCCCTCGGTCTTCGTGCGTGACCAGCAAAAGCCCACCGCTTCCGTGCTGCTGAACCTGCAGTCCGGCCGCGCCCTCGATCCAGGCCAGGTCAGCGCCATCGTGCACCTGGTGGCCTCGAGCATCCCGGAACTGACGGTCGGTAACGTCACCGTCGTCGACCAGAACGGCAACCTCCTGTCCGAGCAGCCGAAGCAGAACGGCCTGGGCAAGCAGCTCGACGCCACCCAGCTCAAGTACGTCGAGATGGTGCAGCAGAACATCATCAAGCAGGTCGAGTCGCTGATCACCCCGATCGTCGGCAAGGGCAATGTGCGCGCCGAGGCAACCGCCGAGATCGATTTCGCCCAGGTCGACACCGCCGCCGAGATGTACAAGCCGAATTCGCCGCCGGAACCGCAGGCGATCCGCAGCCAGCAGACGTCGGAGCAGACCGGCCCGGTCAGCGGCAACGCCAACGGCATCCCGGGTGCGCTGTCGAACCAGCCGCCGGGCGTGGCGACCGCCCCGATAGACGGTACCGCTGCAGGCCCGGCTGGCGCCGCGCCGGCAGCTGGCCCGACCCGCAAGGACGCGACCACGAATTACGAAGTCGACAAGACCATCCGCTACGAACAGCGTCCGATGGGCGGCATCAAGCGCCTGACGGTGGGCGTGGTGGTGAACTACCGCCGCTCGGTCGACCCGAACACCGGCAAGGTGACGGTCAAGCCCCTGTCGGCGGCCGAAGTGGCCCAGATCAACGAGCTGGTCAAGCAGGCCATGGGTTACTCGCAGGCGCGCGGCGACACCATGAACGTGGCGAACGCCCCCTTCGACGGCGTCGACCGGCCGGACGAGGCCGGCCCGGACTGGTACAAGGACCCGGCCAACCTGCCGCTGGCGATGGAAGTGGGCAAGTACCTCTTGATCGCCGCCATCATCGCCTTCCTCTACTTCCGCATCCTGCGCCCGCTGATGCGCCCGGTGATGCACAAGTTCGACGAAGCGGTCGCGATGCCGGAAGAAGAGAAAGAGGACGAAGAGGAAGAAGACGCCGACGCCGTGGTCAAGCTGGGCGAAGACGGCCAGCCGATCGGCGAGGAAGAGGAAGAAGCACCGCGGGAGCGCAGTTATCGCGCCAACCTGGCGCTGGCAAAGGAAATGGCGCGTGACGATCCGCGCATCGTGGCAAACGTGATCAAGGCATGGGTGGGTTCGGAATGAGCGACAAGGACAAAGAAGGTATCACCAAGGCGGCAATCCTGATGCTGGCCCTGGGCGAGGAAGAAGCGGCCGAGGTGATGAAGTTCCTCGGCCCGCGCGAAGTGCTGAAGCTCGGCGCCGCCATGGCCGCGATGAAGTCGGTGCAGCACGAGCAGGTGGTCAACGTGCTGGAAGCCTTCCGCGACGAAGCCGACGCCCACTCCACGGTCGGCCTGGATTCGGACGAGTACATCCGCGAGGTGCTGACCAAGGCGCTGGGCGACGACAAGGCCGCCGTGCTGCTGAACCGCATCCTGGGCGGCAAGGACGCCTCGGGCATCGAGAGCCTGAAGTGGATGGACGCGCAGTCGGTCTCGGAACTGATCCGCAACGAACACCCGCAGATCATCGCCACCATCCTGGTGCACCTCGAGCGCGACCAGGCCTGCGAGATCCTGAGCCACTTCACCGAGCGCCTGCGCAACGACGTCGTGCTGCGCATCGCCACCCTGGACGGCGTGCAGCCGGCCGCACTGCGCGAGCTAAACGACGTGCTGACCAAGCTCCTGTCGGGTAACGAGCACATCAAGAAGTCCTCGCTCGGCGGCGTGCGTACCGCGGCCGAGATCCTGAACTTCATGAACGGCGAGCAGGAAAGCGCGGTCATGGAGAACATCAAGAACTACGACAACGACATGGCGCAGAAAATCATGGACGAGATGTTCGTGTTCGACAACATCATCGACATCGACGACCGCGGCATCCAGTTGCTGCTGCGCGAAGTGCAGTCGGAAATGCTGATCATCGCCATGAAGGGCGCCTCGCAGGACCTGCGCGAGAAGATCTTCCGCAACATGAGCCAGCGCGCCAGCGAGATGATGCGCGAGGACCTGGAATCGAAGGGACCGGTGCGCCTGTCGGAAGTGGAAGCCCAGCAGAAGCAGATCCTCCAGATCGTGCGCCGCCTGGCCGACGAGGGCCAGATCGTCCTCGGCGGCAAGGGCGAGGATTCCTTCGTTTAAGCTAAGATTCGACGATGAACAAGGACTTGCAGGGCGCCTTCAAGCGCTGGGAAATGACCTCCTTCGGCGACGAGCGGCCGAGCACCCTCGCCGCCCGCATCAAGGAAAAGGAAGCGGAAGAACGCGCTTCAGCCGCGGCTGCCGCAGCTCGTGCACAACAAGCGCAGCAGTTCGCCGCCGAGCAGGCCGCCGCGGCAGTGCCGGCGGTGCAGTTGCCGACCGCCGCCGAACTCGAAGCGATCCGCGAGCAGGCGCGCGCC
>DEKZ01000295.1:0-12405 GCA_002354135.1 Massilia sp. UBA2709
GGGCGCCCCGTGCCCACCGTTCTGCAAACGAAATTTGCATGGAACGGCTGAGATGCAAATATCCTTTGCACATCGCTCACAAATGCCGCACTTCCGCCGGCGGCGTGGTCCAATTATCGTTCCGCCCATCGATATACCGCACCGGCGCCGCGATCAATTCATCGACCGGCATGTCGTCCAGGCTCGACACCGTCACCGCCACGAAGGGCCCCATCTTCGGCGATTCCCCGGTCGAGAACACGTTGATGCCGCAGCCGCGGCAAAAGTAATGGCCGTCGCGCCGCGTGTGGAAGCGGTACTCGCCCAGGGCCTGCGCGCCTTCCAGCAGGCGCAATTGCGATGGCGTCACCACCGCCGCCCAGAAGCGCATCTTGGTGCAGATCGTGCAGTTGCACTTGATCGTGCCCTGGGTGAGGTCGATGTCGGCTTCATAGCGCACCGCGCCGCAGTGGCAGCTGCCGTGGTAGGTCTTCATTTCCGTCCAGTATGAATGTGAGAATGGCAACTCTAGCATTGCCTGTACACGCAACGGAAGAGGCGCCCCGGCCGCGACGCACCGCAGCGCAATTGCGGCGTACAATGTCCCCTCCGTCCAGTATCCGCTAGCGCGCCGCACCATGCTGAAAGTCGATCTTCACTGCCATTCCAACGTTTCCGACGGCGTCCTGACGCCGACCGCCGTGGCGGCCTACGCACGCAAGGGCGGGGTCGATGCCTGGGCGCTGACCGACCACGACGAGGTCGGCGGCATCAAGGCGGCGCGTGCGGCGGCGAAGGAAGCCGGCATGCGCTTCGTCCCGGGCGTCGAGATTTCCGTCACCTGGGCCAACCAGACCGTGCACCTGGTCGGCCTGCACGTGGACGAGGACAACCCCGCGCTGCTGGCCGGCCTGGCCGCCACCCGCCATGGCCGCGACGCGCGCGGCCGCGAGATCGCCGCGCAGCTGGAGACCGCCGGCATTCACGGCGCCTACGAGGGCGCACTGAAATACGTGGGCAACCCGGACCTGCTGTCGCGCACCCACTTCGCGCGCTACATCGTCGAGACCGGCATCTGCGACACCACCTCCGAGGTCTTCCGCAAATTCCTCACCGAAGGCAAGCCCGGCTACGTGCCGCACCGCTGGGCCACGCTGGAGGAGGCGATGGGCTGGATCCGCGGCGCCGGCGGCATTCCCGTGATCGCCCATCCGGGCCGCTATAAATTCGACGCTACCGCGGAGGGCGCCCTGTTCGACGAATTCCGCCAGCGCGGCGGCAATGCGATCGAGGTCGTCACCGGCAGCCACACGCCCGACCAGTACGAGACCTACGCCGAGGTGGCGCGCCGCTACGGCTTCCTGGCGTCGCGCGGCACCGATTTCCATGCGCCGGGCGAGGCGCGTGTCGAGTTCGATGCGCTGCCGCCGCTGCCGGGCAGCGTGACGCCGGTCTGGCACGACTGGTTCTGAGGCCGCGCCGGGCGAGACGTAGGGTGGGGTCATTGATGCCGGGGGCATCAATGACGTGCCCACGCGTGAACGATGAGCAGACGCAGCGCTTATAGACGCCAACACGACGCCGGCTTTACTACGTCCCTCCGCGTAGCGCGTCCGGTCCGTTTAAGCCCGCCATAAGCCTCCGCCCTTGAATTTTCCCGGGCACAGCCTTATCTTGGCAGCCTGTCAATGACATTCTGTCGAGGTTTTATCCATGAAGCGCATCGTATTGTTCCTCGCCACCAACCTCGCGGTTGTGCTGGTGCTCACCGTTGTCCTGAACCTGCTGGGTGTCGGGCGCGCGGTGTCGGCCGAGGGCATCAACGTTGGCGCCCTGGCGGTCTTCTCCCTGGTGGTCGGCTTCACCGGCTCGATCATCTCGCTCCTGATGAGCAAGCCGATGGCCAAGTGGTCCACCGGCGCGCGCGTCATCGAACAGCCGCAGAACTCGACCGAACTCTGGCTCGTCAACACCGTCCGCAAGCTGGCCGACCGCGCCGGCATCGGCATGCCGGAAGTGGCTGTCTACGACGGCGAACCGAACGCCTTCGCGACCGGCGCGTTTAAAAATTCCGCGTTGGTGGCCGTGTCCACCGGCCTGCTGCAGGGCATGACCGAGGACGAGGTCGAGGCCGTGCTCGGCCACGAAGTCGCCCACATCGCCAACGGCGACATGGTCACGCTCACGCTCATCCAGGGCGTGGTGAATACCTTCGTCGTGTTCCTGGCGCGCGTGGTCGGCTTCTTCGTCGACAAGGTGCTCCTGCGCGGCAACGACGACCGCGGTCCCGGCATCGGCTATATGGTCACCGTCTTCGTCTGCGAGATCGTGTTCGGCCTGGTGGCCTCGATCATCGTGGCCTGGTTCTCGCGCCAGCGCGAATTCCGCGCCGACGCCGGCTCGGCCAAGCTGCTGGGCTCGACCGTGCCGATGCAGCATGCGCTGGCCCGCCTCGGCGGCCTGCAACCGGGCGCCTTGCCTTCGTCGATGACCGCGTCGGGCATTTCCGGCAGCGGCGGCGGCTGGGGCGCGCTGTTCTCGACCCACCCGCCGATGGAAGAGCGCATCGCCGCCCTGCAGGCGCTGCGCTGACCCGAAAGGAACCCGATGACCCAATTCTTCCAGATCCATCCAGAAAATCCCCAGGCGCGCCTCATCAAGCAGGCGGCGCAGATCCTCCGCTCGGGCGGGGTGGTCGCGCTGCCGACCGATTCGGCCTACGCGCTGGTGTGCCAGTTGGACGACAAGAACGCGGTCGAAAAGCTGCGCCGCGTGCGCGGCATCGACGACAAGCACCACCTGACCCTGCTGTGCCGCGATTTGTCCGAAATCGCCCAGTACGCACGCGTCGACAATGCCCAGTACCGGCTGCTGAAGGCGACCACGCCGGGGCCCTACACCGTGATCCTGGAGGCGACCAAGGAAGTGCCGCGCCGCCTGTCCCACCCCTCGCGCAAGACCATCGGCCTGCGCGTGCCCGAGAACCAGATCACGCTGGCGCTGCTCGAGGAACTGGGCGAGCCCCTGATCGGCACCACGCTGCAGCTCCCTGGCGACGACCACATGCTGTCCGATCCGGACGAAGTGCGCGAGCGCCTGGAAAAGCAGATCGAGCTGGTCGTCGACGGCGGCGCCGGCACCCTGGAGCCCACCACCATCATCGACCTCACCGGCCCCGAACCCGTGCTGCTGCGCGAGGGCAGGGGCGACCCCGCCGCCTTCGGCCTGTAGGAAGGCATCGCAGCTTTTGCGCCCCACCCGCAGAGCCGATACGCTCGGCTCTGCTAGAATCGCCTTCTTATGGATGAAATCATTCGCAACATCGCAGTCTTCGCACTGCCCGTTCTTTTCGCAATCACCCTGCACGAAGCGGCCCACGCCTATGCCGCCAAGCGTTTCGGCGACCTGACCGCCTATGCCGCGGGGCGCATGACGCTCAACCCGCTGGTGCACATCGACCTGTTCGGCACCATCATCATTCCGATCGCGCTGTACGTGACCACCGGCTTCGTGTTCGGCTATGCCAAGCCGGTGCCGGTCGAATTCGGCCGCCTGCGCAATCCGAAGCGCGACATGGCCTGGGTCGCCCTGGCCGGTCCCGGCGCCAACTTCCTCATGGCGCTGCTGTGGCTGATCTTCGGCCTGCTGCTGGTGGCGTTCCAGGTATCGGAAGAGTTCCCGCACAAGGTGGCCGAGGCCGGCGTGTTCACCAACCTGCTGATCTTCGCCTTCAACCTGTTCCCGCTGCCGCCGCTCGACGGCGGCCGGGTGCTGACGAGCATGCTGCCGAACCGCCTGGCCTACCGGTTCGCCAAGATCGAGCCCTACGGCTTCTTCATCCTGCTGGCCCTCATCTATTTCAATGTGCTGGCCTTCTGGGTGGTGCCGGTGATGTGGCTGGGCGATACCGCGGTCGACCTGCTGGTCACGCCGCTCAAGATGCTGCTGTTCTGATGCACGCGCCGACCGTGAATCCGTCGCACTGGGTACGCCGCTTCGCGCCGCTGGCGCCGGCCGGCGAGGTGCTCGACCTGGCCTGCGGCAGCGGACGCCATGCGCGCCTGTTCGCGCAGCTCGGCCACCCGGTGCTGGCGGTCGACCGCGACCCGCAGGCGCTGGCCGCCACGGCCGGTCCCGGCATCACGACCCTGGAGCTTGACCTCGAAGTGGAGGGCGCTTCCTGGCCCTTCGAAGCCGGGCGCTTCGGCGGCATCGTCGTCACCAATTACCTGCACCGGCCCCTGATGGCGAACCTGATCGCCAGCCTGGCGCCGGGCGGGGTGCTGATCTATGAAACGTTTGCGCTGGGCAACGAAGCCTTCGGCAAACCCTCGAATCCCGCCTTCCTGCTGCGTCCCGGCGAACTGCTCGAAGTGGCCGCAAGCGGCGGCCTGCGCGTGCTCGCTTACGAGGACGGCGTGGTCCAGGAGCCCAAGCCGGCGCGGGTGCAGCGCCTGTGCGCGGCCGGCGCCGCGTTCACCCAAACCGAAGCCCGGCTCGACCATTTATCTGCGGTTAATGAACCATAGCACCGGGCTATCCGCTACAATCAGATTTTTATTTTCCGACACGTACCAGAGATTATGATTAAGGGCAGCATAGTAGCAATCGTCACTCCGATGTTTGAGGATGGCAGTCTCGACAAGGACAGCCTGCGCAAACTGATCGACTGGCACGTGGCCGAAGGCACCGACGGTATCGTCATCGTCGGCACCACCGGCGAATCGGCGACCGTCAGCCCGGAAGAGCACTGCGAGCTTATCAAGCTGACCGTCGACCACGTCGCCGGCCGCATTCCCGTCATCGCCGGTTCCGGCGGCAACTCGACCGCCGAAGCGATCGCACTGACGCGCCACGCCAAGGAAGTCGGCGCCGACGCCTCGCTGCAGGTCGTTCCTTACTACAACCGTCCGACCCAGGAAGGCATGTACCGCCACTTCAAGGCCATCGCCGAAGCGGTGGACCTGCCGGTGATCCTGTACAACGTGCCGGGACGCACCGTTGCCGACATGAGCAACGAGACCATCGCGCGCCTGGCGCCGATCGACAACATCGTCGGCGTGAAGGATGCCACCGGCAACCTCGGCCGCGGCATCGAGCTGCTGAAGATGGTCGACAAATCCTTCGCCGTGTACTCGGGCGACGATCCGACCGCGATGGCGCTGATGTTCTGCGGCGGCGCCGGCAATATCTCGGTCACCGCCAACGTGGCGCCGCGCGCCATGCACGAGCTGTGCGAAGCGGCCATGGCAGGCAATATCGCCCGCGCCATCGAGATCAACAACAGCGTGCTGCAGCTGCACGCCAAGCTGTTCGTCGAACCCAACCCGGTGCCGGTCAAGTGGGCGCTGGCGGAAATGGGCAAGATGCCGGCAGGCCTGCGCCTGCCGCTGGCGCCGCTGTCGGCGCCGTTCCACGACACCGTGCGTACCGCGCTGCGCGAGGCGGGCCTCCTGCCGCAATCCTGAGTCCCGCAAGGGTGTTGGTTTACAGATCTGAAATCGTAACGATATGACTACTCGCAACAAAAAGACCCTCGCGACCCTCGTTTCCGCGCCGACCGCAGCGCGCGTGCTGGTGCTTTCGGCGCTGGCGCTGAGCACGGCGGCGTGCACCACCGTGTTCGAGTCGGACAGGGTGGACTACAAGTCGTCGAAGAAGGCGCCGCCGCTGGACGTGCCGCCCGACCTGACCCAACTCCAGAAGGACAATCGTTACGCAACGCCGGAGCGCGGCGTGGCCACCGCATCCGGCTTCCAGCAGTCGCAGGCTGCCGGCAACCAGGGTGCGGCGCCGGTTGCCGGTGCACCCGCAACGGCCGGCGCCATCGGCCCGGTCTCGACCGATGCCGTGCGCGTCGAGCGCGCCGGCGACCAGCGCTGGCTGGTGGTCAAGCAGACCCCCGAGCAGCTGTGGCCGCAGGTGCGCCAGTTCTGGGAAGACGCCGGCCTGGCCATCGCCAGCGAATCGCAGGCAACCGGCGTGATGGAAACCGAGTGGGTCGAGAACCGCTCGAAGATCCCGCAGGACTTCCTGCGCAACACGCTCGGCAAGGTCTTCGACCGCGCCTACTCGACCGGCGAGCGCGACAAGTACCGCACCCGCCTCGAGCGCCTGCCGGACGGCTCGACCGAGATCTACATCAGCCACCNNCGGCGCCGAGGAAGTCCTGACCGGCGCCCAGAAGGAATCGACCGTCTGGACCGTGCGTCCGAACGACCCGACCCTGGAAGCCCAGTTCCTGGGCCGCCTGGTGGCGCGCCTGACCGGCGCCACCGAACCTGCCCAGGTGCAGGCTGCGCAAGCCAAGGTCGAGAACGCCGCGCCGGGGCCGCAGCGCGCCAAGCTGCTGGGCGACCGCGTGGAAGTGGACGAAGGCTTCGACCGCGCATGGCGCCGCGTCGGCCTGGCACTCGACCGCGTCGGCTTCACCGTGGAAGACCGCGACCGCGTGCAGGGCGTGTACTTCGTGCGCTACGTCGACCTTGAAGCGAAGAACAAGGAAGGCTTCTTCTCGAAACTGTTCAGCTTCGGCGACGACGAAAAGGCCAAGGAAGCCCAGCGTTACCGCGTCGTGGTCAAGGGCGCCGAGAACGGCAACGCCAGCACCGTCACCGTGCAGGACAACCAGGGCAAGCCGGACACCTCGGCGACGGCGACCAAGATCCTGTCGCTGCTGAACGACGAGCTGAAGTAATCGGTTTTGCTTCGGACAAAAAGCCGGCCCTGGTGGCCGGCTTTTTTATTGGTGTTCGTCGGGCGGGATATGTGGCCGACTTTGGGGTGTGCATGAGTACGACCGCGTGGGCTCAANNAAGAGCCCACCCTACAAAAGCCCGGGTTTCGTAGGGTGGACCCCTGTGTCCACGCGGTCGGGCTCGTCCAGCGTCGACACTGTCATTGGGATGCGCTGCATCCGGGTTTTCGTAGGGTGGGCTCTTGAGCCCACGCGGTACGGCGTCACCAAGGCCGTACATTCAAAACCGTCAGACGAAAAAAAACCGGCCCGCAGGCCGGTCTCGAATCAGAAAAAATCTGATTACTTGGTAGCAGCAGCCGAAGCAGCAGCGTCAGCAGCGGTCGAAGCAGCCGAAGCGGCTTCCGAAGCAGCAGCCGAAGCGGTAGCAGCAGCAGCGGCAGCGTCAGCAGCCGGGGTGGTTGCAGCAGCGTCGGTGGTTGCCGGAGCAGCAGCGTCGGTGGTGGTGGTGGTTGCGGTGGTGTCAGCAGCAGGCGCTTCGACAGCAGCCGGGGTTGCCGGTGCTTCTTCTTTCTTCGAGCAAGCAGCCAGAGCAACAGCCATCAGGGAAACGATCAGCAGGGACTTTTTCATGATTTTCCTTTTAATTCAAAAGTGAAGTACTTCTTGTTGTTACGATGAATAATTACCGGTAATTATCGCTCGTTGGAATTCTCGTGTACTTTGCACTAATGCAACAGTGACGCAACTACAACGGAACCTTCCTAACCCGATATTATAGCCAAATTTACTCATTCGCAATAGAAAAGTCATGCCAAAATGTAAGTATTTTGTGACTTGTTAAGGTTCATTTTGTTACAAGATGCAACAAGCGTGAAGACGCTTCTTAACGGGTCGAAAATCGTGGCAGAAACTACAATCCGGTCACGCTCGGCGTGAGCACCAGACGCGATTCCGCCCAGATGGCGGCGAAGCGATGGGCGGGCAGATCGACCGCATCCGGGGCCGCGAAAGCGGCTTCGCCACGCGGGTGGTCGCTGTGAAAACGGCGCAGCACGTGCAGGCCGTCGGCAATGCAGAAGGAATCGGTGAGCTGGCGCAGCGCGCGCGGCGTCTGGCGGCACTCCACCAGGTGACTGTAGTCGCGCAGCAGGCGCAGGAAGCGCGGATAGTGGCGCTCTATATAAGTGCTGTCGTGCATGGCGAGCCGCAGCAGTCCACCGCCGCGCAGGAAGCTGCGCAGGTCGGCGTCAGCGTCGACCGCGCCGAGCGGGAAGAGGGCGAAATCGGGATCGAACATGTCGAGCCGCTGCGCCGCCCGTCCCAGCACCGCGCGCCACTGCGCTTCGCAGTCGCGCCGGGTGTCGAAACGGATGGTCTGGGGCTCGTCCATGGTCATCCGGCTCAGCCCAGTTCGATCCAGCCGTCCTGGTACCAGGTGTAGAGCGCCTCGAGCACGTCGTCGGATGCCTGCGCCAGCGTGGCGCCGTCGAGCCGGCGCTCGTTGGCCAGCACGTCCAGCACCACCTTGTCGGCACGGCTCACGGCGAAGGACTCGCCGTTGATGAAGACGTGCTTGCCGCGGTAGAGCATCAGGGTCTTGGCGGACAGCTTCAGGCCCTTCTTCGCGGCGCTCTCCATGAAGCGTCCCACGGTCAGCGGCTTGGCCGGGCCGGTGAAGAAGACGTTGTGCTTGGGCTCGGACATGTATTCGCCGAAGAAGATCGTCACGTCCTCCTCGTCCCAGCGCACCTTGTTGAGTTCCTCGGTGATGGTCGAGAGCATCTCGCGCGGGATCTCGGCCGGGTTCTTCGCCGGCTGGATGTCCGGGTCGGCGTAGCGGCCGGGCAGGTCGATCGAGTCTGCCATGAACTGCAGGAAGGCTTCGCCCAGTTCCTGGAACGAAGGCGAACGGAAACCGATCGAATAGGTCATGCACTCGCCTTCGGCAATGCCGTCGTGGGCATAGTGGGGGGGCAGGTACAGCATGTCGCCCGGCTCGAGCACGACTTCCTCTTCCGGGGTAAAGTTCGACAGGATCTTCAGCGGCAGGCCTTCGACCAGCGACAGGTCCTGCTGGGCGCTGATCTTCCAGCGGCGCTTGCCGTGGGCCTGCA
The DNA here is from genome assembly GCA_002354135.1 of Massilia sp. UBA2709. Taxonomy (GTDB): domain Bacteria; phylum Pseudomonadota; class Gammaproteobacteria; order Burkholderiales; family Burkholderiaceae_D; genus Telluria. Next base: position 8,794 of record DEKZ01000295.1, read on the forward strand.
GCAGGAACACGTCATAGGAATCGAAGTGCGGACCGACGCCGGCGCCATCGGTGGCATAGCTGATCATCAGGTCGTCCAGGCGTGCGTCGGGCAGGAAGCGGAACTGGCGCAGCAGCTCGTCGGCCTTCTCGTCGTACAGGTTGACGCCCTGTACCAGCATGGTCCAGTTCGGCTGGGTGCGCGATGGCAGTTCGGTCAGCGGGCCATGCTGCATGTCCCATTGGCCATCAATTTGGGTGACGAGGCGCGATTCGACGAAGTTCCTGGTGGCCAGGTCGGCCAGCTTGTCGAACTTGAGCAGGGGCTTGAAGCCGGGGATGGCGCCGCGGATCAGGAGGGGTTTCTTGTGCCAGTAATCCCGCAGGAACTGGGCGGGAGTAATGTTCCCAAGGAGCTGTAATTTTTTCATGCGTCATTATAACCAGCCGCACAACTGGCGGCAGCGGTCAGTGAATGAACAGCGGGGTATAATCCGCTCCTTACAACGAAAGGATGTGCGATGAAGATTGCCAAGAATACGGTCGTGTCGGTCAACTACAAACTGTCGGATGCGCAAAACAACCTGATCGAGGAAGGTGTGCAGCCGATGGTCTACCTGCACGGCGGTTACGAGAACACCCTGCCGAAGATCGAGGAACACCTGGACGGCAAGGAAGTCGGCTATTCGTCGACCCTGCAGATCGAACCGGAAGACGCATTCGGCGACTACGACGCAGAGCTGGTGAAGGTCGAAGACCGTTCGCGCCTGCCGGAGCCGCTCGAAGTCGGCATGCAGTTCGAAGGCATGGCCGAAGGCGCGCCGGACGACGAGCCGACCATCTTCACCGTCACCGAAATCGCCGACGACAAGGTCGTGCTGGACGGTAACCACCCGCTGGCCGGCATGGCCCTGCGCTTCGAGCTGTCGGTCATCGACGTCCGCCCAGCCACCGAAGAAGAAGTTGCCCACGGCCACGTCCACGGCGCCCACGGTCACCACCACGGTGAAGACGAAGGCGACGACGACAGCGAGCCGGGCGACCACTTCCGTAGCCAGCCGCTGCACTGATCGCTGGATGAAGACCGGGACCATGTGTCCCGGTTTTTGTTTGGGCGCGTTAGCAGTCTTGCGCCGAGGGATTGCCCGGTCGGGCGTTGCGGCATGTCGCCGCCGCGGGTGTTGATTCGCGCAGTCACGGTGCGAACGTTCGCGTGGGCACGGGGTGCCCACCCTACGGTTGGCGTCGGTGGAGTTCCTGTAGCATTCGCAGCAAGCTAGCGTGGACTGTAGGGTGGGCACCCCGTGCCCACGCGAAACTCAACGCATTGTTGCCGCCGTTCGGTTCAGACCAGGCTAGCACAACACCGGCGTATCCCAGTGATCAGCCCGCGGCCCGACTCACTCCGCCGCATCCTTCACCACGAACAGCGTCTTGCTCTCCGGCTTCACGTCGACCTCCACCGCTTCCCCGTTTACCGACAACTGCCCCAGGTTCCCGTGCCATTCGATGGCCGGCTTCTTGCCCTTGCCCAGCGGCGCGCTGTCGACCAGCAAGACCTTGCCGCCGAACTTTTTCGCCAGCTGCTGCACCTGCCTGCGCGTAAAGGCGAAGCCGTCGAACACGCCGGCCGCGCGGCGCAGCAGGGTGCGCGGCTCGGGCTCCGCGAAGGGCTTGAGGTCGCCTTCCGAGAACAGCACGATGGCATCGACCTTGTCGCCTTTCGCCAGGGTGAACAGGCGGTTCAGCCAGAAGCGGTTGGCGACCAGCCGGTCTTCGTACTCGCTGTTGCGGCCCGCCGCGGCGAGGTAGTGGTTGTTGTTGGCCGGCAGGTTGACGCTGGCGTACAGCACCTTGCCCACGGTCCAGTGGGCGTTCTCGGCATAGCTGCGAAAACGCGGACTCATCGACAGGCGCGTGAGCGGCAGCGTCGTCTTGCCGAGCGAATTCGGCTCGCCATGGAAGAGTTCGCGCAGGCGGTTCAGGCGCTCGATGGCGTTGGTGCGGCCGGCCGAATTGCGGCAGCCGGTCCAGTCGCTGCCGGCCGGCAGCACGATGACCGGCCGCTTGAAGCGCTCGACGAGCTCGCGCCGCTCCTGGTAGAGGCGGTCGCCGCAGGACTCGGCCGCATGCTTGATGCCGGTGACGACCACGAAGGCGTTCGTTTTCTCCGAGGTGTCGGCCAGCGCCTGTTTGAAGCGCTTGTCGCTCTTGCCGTCGAAGCTGTGGCCGATGACGCCGAAGGTGTGGGCGTCGGCGTCGTTACCGCGTCCGCCCGCAACGGCCGGCAGGCAGAGCGCCGCGCACAAGGCAGCAGCCAGCAGGGCAGTGGGGCGGGAGCGGCGCATCAGGCGGCGAGACGCTTGAGCTCGTACAGCCGCTCGAGCGCTTCACGCGGGGTGAGCGCGTCCGGATCGAGCGCATCGAGGGCGTCGAGCAGGGCGGATGACACGGCCGGCGCGGCGGCCTGAGGAACCTCTTCCTGCTCGGGCTCGTCGCAGGGCAGGGCGAACAAATCGAGCTGGGGGGTGGTGTCGAGGGCCTGCGATTCCAGGCGCGCCAGGTGCTTGCGCGCGGCCTTGATCACGCTTGGGGGCACGCCTGCGAGCTGGGCCACCTGCAGGCCATAGCTCTGGGACGCCGGCCCGTCCTGCACGGCGTGCAGGAAGACGATGCTGTCCTTGTGCTCGACCGCCGACAGGTGCACGTTGGCCGCGCTCGGGTGGGCTTCCGGCAGTTGGGTCAGTTCGAAATAGTGGGTCGCGAACAGCGTGAAGCTGCGGCTGTTGTCGATCAGGTGGCGCGCGATCGCCCAGGCCAGGGCCAGGCCGTCGAAGGTCGAGGTGCCGCGTCCGACTTCGTCCATCAGCACCAGCGAGTGCTCGGTTGCGCCGTTCAGGATCGCGGCCGATTCGGTCATCTCGACCATGAAGGTCGAACGCCCGCCCGCCAGGTCGTCGTTGGCGCCGATGCGGGTGAAGATGCGGTCGATCGGGCCGATCGTTGCCTGGGAAGCCGGCACATAGCTGCCGATGTAGGCCAGCAGCACGATCAGCGCGGTCTGGCGCATGAAGGTCGATTTACCGCCCATGTTCGGGCCGGTGATGAGCAACAGGCGCCGTTCGTTCGATAGCTTGCAGTCGTTGGCGATGAAGCGCTCGATCTGCTGCTCGACCACCGGATGGCGGCCCTCGACGATGGTCAGGCAAGGATCAAGCACTAGTTGCGGCGCGCACCAGTTGTTCTGCAGCGCGTGGCGGGTCAGCGCCACCAGGGTGTCGATCTGGGCCAGGCCTTGCGCCACCGTCTGCAGCTGGCCGATGTGCGGCGCCAGGCAAGCCAGCAGCTCGTCGTACAGCACTTTTTCGCGCGACAGGGCGCGGTCCTGGCTTGATAAGGCCTTGTCTTCGAAGGCCTTCAGTTCCGGCGTGATGTAGCGCTCGCAGTTCTTCAGGGTCTGGCGGCGGCGGTAGTCGTCGGGCACCTTGTCGGTCTGGCCGTTGGTGACCTCGATGTAGAAGCCGTGCACCCGGTTATACTCGACGCGCAGGTTGGCAATCCCCGTGCGCTCGCGCTCGCGCGTCTCGAGGTCGACCAGGAACTGGCCGGCATTCTCGGACAGGGCGCGCAGCTC
>DEKZ01000295.1:12477-12726 GCA_002354135.1 Massilia sp. UBA2709
CTCGGACAGGGCGCGCAGCTCGTCCAATTCGGCGTCGAAGCCGCGCGCGAACACGCCGCCGTCGCGCACCATCGCCGCCGGCTCCTCGGCCACCGCGCGCACCAGCAGGTCGAGACAGGCCTCGGGCGGGGCGAGGGCCTCGTGGATCTCGCGCAGCAGGCAGGAGTCGCCCGGAATGAAGCAGCGGGCGACCTGCTGGCGCAGTGCTGGGAGCTGCTTCAGACCGTCGCGCAGGCTGGCCAGGTCGCG
>DEKZ01000140.1:0-2642 GCA_002354135.1 Massilia sp. UBA2709
CGATCGGGCCGCCCTGGTCGAGCGAGGAGGCGAAGGCGATCATGCCGAAGCGCGAGACGCGGCCATAGGTCGGCTTGATGCCGGTGACGCCGCAGAAGGCGGCCGGCTGGCGGATCGAGCCGCCGGTGTCGGTGGCGGTCGCGGCTGGCGCCAGGCGCGCGGCGATCGCGGCGGCCGAGCCGCCCGAGGAGCCGCCCGGCACGGCCAGCGGATCCCACGGATTCTTCACCGGGGCAAAGGCCGAGTTCTCGTTCGACGAGCCCATCGCGAATTCGTCGAGGTTGACCTTGCCCAGCGTGACCATGCCGGCGGCGCCGAATTTCTCGACCACGGTGGCATCAAAAGGGCTGACGTAGTTGGCCAGCATCTTCGAGCCGGCAGTCGTGCGCCAGCCGCGCGTGACGAAGATATCCTTGTGGGCGATCGGCACGCCGGTCAGCGGGCCGGCGGTGCCCTCGGCGATGCGCACGTCGGCGGCGGCGGCCTGGGCCAGCGACAGCTCCTGGTCGACGTGCAGGAAGGCGTTGTGGCCGCTCGCTTCGATGCGCGACAGGTAGTGGCGGGTCAGTTCCGTGGCCGACACTTGTTTCGAGTGCAGCAGCGCGGACAGCTCTTTGATAGTCTTGTTATGCATATGCGTGTTCTGTTCGTGGATGCTGGGTTACTCGATGACCTTCGGAACCAGGTACAGGCCGTCCTGGGTCTTCGGCGCCGGCGCCTGGTAGGCGTCGCGGCGGTTTTCTTCCGTGACCACGTCTTCGCGCAGGCGCAGCGGCAGCGCCAGGATCGCTGCCAGCGGATGCGACAAAGGCGCAACATCGGTGGTGTCGACCGCCTGCATCTGTTCGGCCAGGGCGAAAATGCCGTTCAGCTCGGACAGCGCGGTCTCGGCGTGGGCTTCGTCCATATCGAGCTGGGCCAGGTTGGCGATCCGTTTTACGTCTGAAAGAGTCAGGGACATGGCAAAAGGCGCGGCGCAAGGCCGCGTTCAAAATGGGGTTGGGCGCATGACGGGATCGCGGCGTGGATTGTTGAACGCCTTGCTACAGCCGATAAAACCTTGCTAATCCCGTCGATCTCGCTTGAGGAACTGGGGGGTAAAACCACCTGTTTTCAGCGTTTAATCGGCAAATTATAAGGTAGAATGGCGGGCTAATGCGTGGTTGGCGCCGAATGAGAGCCGCCGCAGCATGAAAAGACCGCAAGGCGCAAGATGGGGCCGGCGCGGCGAGAATTCCCGATCAATAGTTTAGGCGCGGCTAGCGCGCATCAGGACATACATGTTTGGTTCTTTACGCAGTTACTTCTCGAACGACCTGGCCATCGACCTGGGTACCGCCAATACGCTGATCTACGTGCGCGGCCAGGGCATCGTGCTGGATGAACCGTCGGTCGTGGCCATCCGCCAGCAGGGCGGCCCGAACGGCAAGAAGACGATCCAGGCGGTCGGCAAGAAGGCCAAGCAGATGCTGGGCAAGGTGCCGGGCAATATCGAGGCGATCCGCCCGATGAAGGACGGCGTGATCGCCGACTTCACCGTCACCGAAGAGATGCTCAAGCAGTTCATCCGCATGGTGCACGACTCGAAGTTCTTCCGCCCGTCGCCGCGCATCATCATCTGCGTGCCCTGCGGTTCGACCCAGGTCGAGCGCCGCGCGATCCGCGAATCGGCGCTGGGCGCCGGCGCCTCCCAGGTGTTCCTGATCGAAGAGCCGATGGCGGCCGCGATCGGCGCCGGCCTGCCGGTGTCGGACGCGACCGGTTCGATGGTGGTCGACATCGGCGGCGGCACGACCGAGGTCGGCATCATCTCGCTGGGCGGCATGGTTTACAAGGGCTCGGTGCGCGTGGGCGGCGACCGCTTCGACGACGCCATCGTCAACTACATCCGCCGCAACTACGGCATGCTGATCGGCGAACAGACCGCGGAAGCGATCAAGAAGGCGATAGGTTCGGCCTTCCCGGGGTCGGAAGTGAAGGAAATGGAAGTCAAGGGCCGCAATTTGTCCGAGGGGATCCCGCGTGCCTTCACCATCTCGTCGAACGAGATCCTGGAAGCGCTGACCGATCCGCTGAATAATATCGTCTCGGCCGTCAAGAACGCACTCGAGCAGACGCCGCCGGAACTGGGCGCCGACATCGCCGAGAAGGGCATGATGCTGACCGGCGGCGGCGCGCTGCTGCGCGACCTGGATCGCCTGCTGATGGAAGAGACCGGCCTGCCGGTGCTGGTGGCCGAAGACCCGCTGACCTGCGTGGTGCGCGGCTCGGGCATGGCGCTGGAGCACAACGACAAGCTGGGCTCGATCTTCTCGTACGAGTAAGCGCGTAGCAGCCAGATTACAAGTTGGTCAATAGCGTGGGCAGGGGAGCGGTGTCAACCGCCCGCCTGCCCACGCGGCTATCCGGGCCGGGCCCGTCTTAATCGAAAGTCATGGAATACAGTCCTCCGCCGCTTTTCAAACAAGGCGCCCCCGCGCGGGTGAAGGTGACCGTGTTCGCGCTGCTGTCGATCGTGCTNNTCGGCGCCGTGCGCCAGGTGGCCGCCACCGTGCTCTACCCCCTGCAGATGGCCGCGCTGATGCCGCGCGACGCCGTCTACAGCATGGGCGACTATTTTTCCTCGCTCTCCAGCCTGCAGA
>DEKZ01000140.1:2732-3015 GCA_002354135.1 Massilia sp. UBA2709
CCTGCCGGTCAAGTCGATGATGGGCGAGATCCTGTATGACGCGCGCGATCCCTCGACGCGCCGCATCGTGCTCGACCGCGGCTCGCGCAACGGCGTGCAGCTCGGCCTGCCGGTGATCGACAACGCCGGCGTGGTCGGCCAGATCACCCGCGTCTTCCCCTTCACCTCGGAAGTAACGCTCCTGACCGACAAGGACCAGGCGATTCCGGTGCAGGTGCTGCGTTCGGGCCTGCGCAGCGTGGCGTACGGGCGCGGGCGCTCGGGCCTGCTCGACCTGCGCTTC
>DEKZ01000141.1 GCA_002354135.1 Massilia sp. UBA2709
TTCAAGAACCCACCCTACGAACCCATCGCATCTCACCGAGTACGACTGGAACACGGGCTGTCTCCGTGCACGCCGTGAATCAGGTTTCGTAGGGTGGGCACTTGTGCCCACGCGGTCTCATCGCCTGCGTTACGGCGATGCGTGCGTCAATCGGTGGCATCCATGTCGCTTGACGATGATCGATGATCCCTGATGCGCACCGAAAGACCGCGTGGGTTCAAGAACCCACCCTACGAGCCCATCACCCTCACCCAATACGACTGTAATCCGGGCTGTCTCCATGCACACCGTGAGACCGCGTGGGCTCGGGAGCCCACCCTACGAATCCGCGGGTTGGCGCTCGTAGTGGTGGGTTCTTGAACCCACCACTACGACGGTTGAGCACCCGCAATACGCGCCGTGCAATCGCGTGGGTTCGAGAACCCACCCTACGGAAAACGATTTACGCCGGTCCCACGAATTCCCCGCAGCATCCCGCAATTCAAAGACATTTGCACCCAAGCTACATAGACAACTTCACAACGGAACATCCCATTTTGGTGCATCCGTTGTGTTTCAGTCACAGACAGTCACAGCCAGTGGTTGAGCATGTAAATATTGATTAGGATGAAATTTTTCCTCTTGGAGATGTTGCGTGCTTAATCCAACTCAATTGCGCCGCGCGGTGCTGCTTGCCCTGTATGGCGGCGGCGCGCTGGCTGCCTTCGTTCCACCGGCCCTTGCCCAGACCGCCACGCCGGCCGCCACCGATGCAGCCGCGGTGCAGAGCGTGCACGTGGTCGGCACGCGCCGCACCGGCGCCGCATCGAGCACCGACACGCCGGTCCCGGTCGACATCATCCCGATGACGCGCCTGACCGAACAAGGCAGCCAGTTCGACCTGGCGCAGACGCTCACCAACATCTCCCCCTCGTTCAACTCGACGCGCCAGAGCGGCGCGGACGGCGCCGACCTGGTCGATTCGGCCGCCCTGCGCGGCCTCGGCTCGGACCAGACCCTGGTGCTGGTCAACGGCAAGCGCCGCCACACCACCGCCCTGGTCAACCTGTTCGGCGCGCGCAACCGCGGCAACACCGGCACCGACCTGAACGCGATCCCGCTGATGGCGATCCGCAACGTGCAGGTGCTGCGCGACGGCGCCGCCGCCCAGTACGGCTCGGACGCGATCGCCGGCGTGATGAACATCGAACTCAAGAAGAACCTGGGCTGCGAAGCGGTCGCGGGCTGGGGCCAGTACAAGGAAGGCGACGGCGACAACTACCTCGCCTCGGCCTACTGCGGCATCCCGGTCGCCGGCGGCACTTTCGGGGTGACCGGCGAATACCTCTACCGCGGCCGTTCGAACCGCGCCGAGGAAGGCAATCCGCGCATCATCGGCGACAGCAAGACCGAAAACCAGACGGTGTATATCAATGGCGACTTCGCCCTCGGCGACGGCAAGGTGTACGTCACCGGCGGCGTCCAGCGCCGCGACGCCTCCTCGGCCGCATTCGCGCGCGGCGGCATCGGTTCCGACGACATCCCGTCGCGCAACTCGGCCGCCATGTACCCGAACGGCTTCGTCCCCTTCATCAACGGCGACCTGAAGGACCGCTACGGCACCCTCGGCTACCGCACCAAGTTCGGCGACTGGAGCGCGGACTTCTCGCAGACCTACGGCTACAATCGCCTCGACTACACGATCGCGAACACGCTCAACGCCTCGATCGCCCAGCTCGACTTCATCCGCGGCGGCAGCGGCGTCAGCCCGAGCTCGTTCTCGGCCGGCGGCTTCGACTTCAAGCAGCTGACCACCAACGCCGACTTCAGCCGCTACTACGGCGACATCTTCAATGGCCTGAACGCGGCCTTCGGCTTCGAGTACCGCAAGGAGAACTACAAGATCTTCGCCGGCGAACCGGGCTCCTACATCGACGCCGACGGCGTGGGCGTGGGCGGCAATGCCGGCAGCCAGGGCTTCCCGGGCTTCCAGCCGGGCGACGCGACCAGCCGCGGCCGCCACAGCACCGCCGCCTACCTCGACCTTGAGGCCGACGTCACCGAGCGCCTGAAGCTGCAGGCCGCGCTGCGCCACGAGCGCTTCTCCGATTTCGGCTCGACCACCGATGGCAAGCTGGCCGCCGCCTTCAAGCTGGGCGGCGACGTCCTGCTGCGCGGCTCGCTGAGCACCGGCTTCCGCGCCCCGTCGCTGCAGCAGGTCTACTTCTCCTCGACCTTCACCGACTTCGTCAACGGCCAGCCGCTCGACGTGGTGCTGGCGCCGAACGGCGGCGCCGTCGCCAACGCGGCCGGCATTCCGAAGCTGAAGGAAGAAAAGTCGAAGAGCGTCACGCTGGGCGCGACCTGGACGCCGTCGCAATCGACCTCGGTCACGGCTGACCTGTACCGCATCGACATCGACGACCGCATCGTCCTGTCGGGCCGCTTCGACGCCGAGAACTACCCGGCCCTGGGCGCGACCCTGCAGACGCTGGGCGTGGGCCAGGCCCAGTTCTTCGTCAACTCGGTCGACACCGAAACCAAGGGCCTGGACATCACCGCCTCGCACCGCATGCCGCTGGCCAGCGGCCGCCTGAACACCTTCCTCGCGCTGAACTTCAGCAAGACCGAAGTGACCGGCGTGCACGCACCGAGCTCGCTGGCCGGCTTCGAGGACGTGCTGCTGTCCGAGCGCGAGCGCCTGTTCATCGAACAGGGCGGCCCGCGCCGCAAGGCCACGCTGGGCTTCGAGTACACCCAGGGCAAGTTCGGCACCGACTTCCGCATCATCCACTTCGGTCCGCAAACCCTGGGCACCTTCTCGGGTCCGCCGGTCCCGAACGCCTACTACGAGCCGAAGACCTCGGCCGACCTGTCGTTCAGCTGGGCGTTCAGCGAGAAAACCAAGCTGACCGTCGGCGGCACCAACATCTTCAACGTCAAGCCGACCGAACAGGATCCGAACGAGACCGACAACGGCTTCAAGTACGAGAGCGTGCAGTTCGGCCTGAACGGCGCGGCTTATTTTGCGCGCCTGTGGCACAAGTTCTGACGCGCGCAAGCGCGTGAGCGGGTCCCGGTCGGCCGCTTGACCGTTCGACGGGCCGGCCTGCGCTTCGCGCGCAGGCCGGCCCCTCTTCCTTCCAGGATTGACGAAATCGATTCTTTTGGCTCAGCAGCGGACGCGCCGGCCGGCCTATATAATCGAGGTTTGTCGAATATGCCGAAGGAGTTCCCATGCACGCCAGTCAGAGCTCCCCACAGCAGTTGGCGGACGAGGCCGTCGCCATACTCGAAAGCATTTCGGACGGATTCTATTCGGTCAACCGCGACTGGAAATTCACCTATGTGAACCAGCAGGCCGAGCGCTTGCTCGGCGTGGCGCGCGAGCACATCCTCGGCCGCTCGATCTGGGAAGCCTACCCTCCCCTGTGCGGCACGCCCTTCGAGACCGCCTACCGCAAGGCCATGCGCGAAGAGGCCGCCGCCGAGGTCACGTCGTATTACCCGGACCACCAGAAATGGTACGAAGTGCGGATCGCGCCTGTCGCTACCGGCCTGTCGTTCTATTTCCGCGACGTGAGCGCGCAAGTGAAGACGGAACAGGCGCTGCGCGAAAGCGAACGCAACTTCCGCCAGATGGCCGAATCGATTCCGCAGATCGTCTGGATCGTCGACGCCTCGGGCCGCGGCGTGTACTTCAACCACCAATGGGAAGCCTATACCGGGGTTCCCATCGATTCCACGACGCCGGCCGACGTCGCCGGCGAATTCGTCCACCCCGAGGACCGCGCCCCGACCATGGCGGCATGGAATGCGGCCTACGAAGCGCAGAGCGGTTTCCACGTCGAACACCGCATCCGTTCGGCCGCGGGCGACTACCGCTGGTTCCTGGTGCGCGCCAAGCCCTACCTGAACGACGAAGGCAGGATCGAGCGCTGGTTCGGGACCTCGACCGATATCCATGAGGAGAAGCTGAACAAGATCGCGCTCAGGGCAAGCGAAGAGCGCCTGCGCTCGCTGCTCGAATCGGTACAGACCGTGGAGCGGCGCCATTCGTTCCAGCTGGCGCTGGCCGACCGCATCCGCCCCCTGCTCGACCCTGGCGAGGTGACGGCCGCGGCCAGCGAGCTGCTCGGGAAATTCATCGGTTGCGGCCGGGTCATCTTTGGCGAGGCGGACGAACCGGTGGAGTACCTGACCCTCAAGCGCGACTGGACCGACGGCAGCCTGGTATCGATGACCGGCATGCGCATCCGTCTGGACGACTTCGGCAGCGCCATCGTCGACGTGCTGCGCGCCGGCCGCAATGTCGTCGTGGACGACATCCTGGCCGACCCGGCAAGCGCGCCCCATGCCGCGGCCTACCTGCCGACAGGCATCCGCGCCGTCCTGGCCGTCCCCCTGATGAAGGAGGGGCGCCTGCGCGCCATCCTGAGCCTGCACCACGCCGATGCGCGCCACTGGACGCCCGAACAGATCGCGATGGCCGAGGACATGGTCGACCGCACCTGGTTCGCCGTCGAGAGCACACGCGCCCAGGCCGAGTTGCGCGCCGAGCGCGACCAGAGCCGCCAGATCTTCGACAGCATGACCGAAGGCTTCGCCCTGCTCGACAGCGACTGGACCATCCTGCAGGTCAACGAGATCGGGGCGAAGCTGTCGCACAGGACGCGCGCCGAGCTGTTCGGGCGCAAGCTGTGGTCGGCCATGCCGGACCTGGCCGGCGGCCCGGTCGAGGCGCTCTACCGGCGTGTGCAGTCGAGCAGGCTGCCGGACAACCTCGAATACTTCCAGGTCTTCCCGGACGGCGCCGCCTGGCTCGATATCCGTGCCTATGCGCTGCCGGAAGGCCGGCTCGCGGTGTTCTTCCGCGACATCACCGAGCGCAAGTCGGCCGAGGACCAGCTCAGGGACGCGGACCGCCGCAAGGACGAGTTCCTGGCGATGCTGGCGCACGAACTGCGCAACCCGCTGGCGCCGATCGGGGCCGCGGCGCATCTGCTACGCCTGGGCAAGCTGGACGAAGACCGCGTGCGCCACACCAGCGAGATCATCGGCCGCCAGGTCGACCACATGAGCCACCTGATCAACGACCTGCTCGACGTCTCGCGCGTCACGCGCGGGCTGGTCGAACTGGACAATGCGCCGGTCGACATCCGCCAGGTCGCCCTCGACGCCATCGAGCAGGTCGCGTCGCTGATGCAGGCCCGGCGCCACCACCTGGTCCCGCACATTCCGGCGGAGTCGACCATCGTCATGGGCGACAGGAAGCGGCTGGTCCAGGTCGTCACCAACATCCTGAACAACGCCGCCAAGTACACCAACGAGGGCGGCACCATTGCGTTGAGATCGGAGGTATCGGCCGGGCAGGTGCGCATCGACGTCACCGACAACGGCATCGGCATGACGCCCGACCTGGCCGCGCATGCCTTCGACCTGTTCTCGCAGGCCGAACGCAGTTCGGACCGCTCCGCCGGCGGCCTGGGCCTGGGCCTGNNGAACTGCATGGCGGCAGCGTCACCTGCGACAGCGCCGGGCTGGGCCAGGGCAGCCGTTTCAGTATTTGCCTGCCGCGCCTGGCCGCGGCCGCGCCGCCGGAACGCCGGCACGGAAGCGACAGCCAGGCCGGGCCCGCCGC
>DEKZ01000006.1:0-19435 GCA_002354135.1 Massilia sp. UBA2709
CGTCGGCGCTGATGCCGTAGCTGAGGATGTGCGGCTTCGCGTCCGGCGCAATCCCCTTGGCGCGCACGTTCTCGATCAGGTCGTCCTCGATGCAGCCGCCGGACACCGAGCCGATCACGCGGCCGTCGCCGCGCACCGCCAGCGTCGCCCCGATCGGACGCGGGCTCGAGCCCCAGGTCTTGATGACGGTGACCAGCTCGCAGCGGTGGCCTTCGGCGAGCCAGCCGGCGGCGGTCTTGAGTACTTCCAGGTCGAGGCTATCCATGGTTCGGTGTGCTGGCGCGGCTGGTGAAGGATGACAATGATACAAAAAAAGCCAGCGGGGCGTCGGAGGGGAGGGCGATCGANNGGACCCGTAGGGCGGGCGCCCCGTGCCCACGCGGAACGATGCGTATGTTGGCCTGTCTTGAACCGATAACGCATGCAAAACCGGCCGCGTCCCAGTGCGGGTCCGCGGCCGGTCCATGCCCGACAAACGCTGACGAATTACGGCGTCAACGGCTTCTTCGCTGTGCGCTTGGCCTTGACGTCGGCCACGGCCGCGTCGATCGCCGCCAGGCGCGACGCCATTGCCGGGTGGTTCGCGGTGTGCCCGTTCGCCACGCTGGCCGGATACGCCGCGGCAAAGCGCTTCCAGAACGCCGATGCGCCCTCGATGTTGTAGTCGGCGCGGGCCAGCAGATACACCGCGAGGCGGTCCGCCGCCGCGTCCAGGTTGCCCGGCATGGCCTTGATGCCGGCGCTGCCGTTGAGCATGGTCAGGTCCGGCGTCACGCGGGTGAGATTGGTGATGACGCTGTCGATCGTCGCAGAATTGCGCTGCGCCGCCGGATGGCCCAGCATGTTGTGGGCCATCGTGCGCGCCAGCACGTAGGCCAGTTCGTCGTCGCTCCTGGCCACGCCCATCATGCCGCGGGTGACCATCACGCGCTGGCCGTCAGCATAGGCGTTGACGTTGTCCGCGTTGCCCAGTTCGATCGCGAAGCTGCAGGCGCGCGTGACCGGAATGCTGAGATCGCGGTTGCGGCCCTCGCGTTCTACCGTCAGCGGCAGGGTCGGCTGCGAGGCCACGATCGGCCCGAACACGGCGCCGGCGCCGGACAGCGCGTTCGGTCCGGTCGGCAGCGGCTTACCGCCGGCGGCGACCAGGCCGTCGCCCAGGCGCAGGCCGGCCTTGGCGGCGCCGCTGCCGGCCAGCACGCCGGTGACCTGCAGCCGTTCATCCATCCCGAAAGCCAGGTGCGCGGCCTCGTTGTATTCGCCCGGATACGAGTAGCGGTTCTTCGCCGTGAAGCCGAGCAGGTTGCGTGCATGCTTGGTGCAGAGCTCCGCGTTGTCGATCAGGAGCGGCGCGGCCACGCGGTACAGGCGGTCCTGGAGCGCGGCCATTTTACGGAGCGTGTCGGCCGCGGCAGCCATTTGCGGCGTGAGCGGCTGGCCTTGCGGCGTCTCGGCGCCGGGGCCGGGGAAGCTCCCGGTCTGGCCAAACTGGCCTGGTGTCGTACAGGCCGACAGCAGCAGGGCGGTAAAGACTGCCAGCGCCCCCGGGCGCAGGCGATGGATGCGGATCATGGTCCTCCTCGTGTTATTGTTTTCCGGTGCTGCCGAACCCGCCGGCGCCCCGTTCGCTCGTTGCGAACTCCTCCACCACGTTGAAGCCAACCTGCAGCACGGGCACGATCACCAGCTGCGCCAGCCGGTCCAGCGGCTGCAGGGTGAAGGCGGCGTGGCCGCGGTTCCAGGTCGAGACCATCAGTTGGCCCTGGTAGTCGGAGTCGATCAAGCCTACCAGATTGCCCAGAACGATGCCGTTCTTATGGCCGAGCCCACTGCGCGGCAGGATCATGGCCGCATAGCCGGGGTCGGCCACGTGGATCGCCAGGCCGGTCGGCACCAGCACCGTCTGGCCAGGCTCCAGCGTGAGCGGCGCGTCGATGCAGGCGCGCAGGTCCAGGCCGGCGCTGCCGGGCGTTGCATAGGCCGGCAGCAGGTCTTTCATGCGCGGATCGAGGATTTTTACGTCAACAGTCTTCATCTAATGCTTTATTCGTGAATCAGGTGAGCAGCGAGCGCTGTTCCAGGCGCTTGCCGATTTCGGAAATGAGTTGGCGCGCCAGGGTCAGCTTGTCGGCGCGCGGCAGCACGGTATGGCCGTTTTCGTCGAACAGGACGATGGAATTGTCATCCTGCCCGAAGGTGTGGTGGCCGATATTGCCCACCAGCAGGGGAATGCCTTTTCGCTCGCGCTTGGCCGCGCCGTACTCGACCAGGTTTTCCGACTCGGCGGCAAAGCCGACGCAGTAGGGCCAGCCGGACAGCGAGGTGGTGGCCGCCACCGAGGCCAGGATGTCGGCGTTCTGCACGAACTCGAGCTGGGGCGGGGCGCCGCCTTCCTGCTTCTTGAGTTTCTGGTCGCTGGCGTTGGCCACGCGCCAGTCGGCCACCGCCGCCACGCCGACGAAGACATGCTGGCCTTCCACGTGGGCCATGACGGCGTCGTGCATCTGCTGTGCCGACAATACGTCGATGCGGCGCACGCCGTACGGGGTCGGCAGGGCCGTCGGGCCGGACACCAGGGTGACTTCGGCGCCGGCTTCGCGCGCGGCGCGGGCGATCGCATAGCCCATCTTGCCCGACGACAGATTGGTGATGCCGCGCACCGGATCGATGGCTTCGAATGTCGGGCCGGCCGTGATCAGGACCCGTTTGCCGGCCAGGACCTTGTGCTGGAACGAGGCGACCAGTTCGTCGAGCAGTTGCTCGGGTTCGAGCATGCGGCCCAGGCCGGTTTCGCCGCAGGCCTGCTCGCCGGCGGCCGGGCCGAAGATGCCAATGCCGTCGCCCTGCAGGGCGGCGACGTTGCGTTGGGTGGCCGGGTTCTGCCACATCTCGACGTTCATGGCCGGCGCCACCAGCAGCGGCACGCCGTGCGGGCGCGCCAGGCACAGGGTCGAGAGCAGGTCGTCGCACACGCCGTGCGCGAGCTTGCGGATGAAATCGGCCGAGCAGGGCGCGATCAGCACCGCGTCGGCGCCGCGCGTGAGGTCGATGTGCGCCATGTTGTTGGGCATGCGCGCGTCCCATTGGTCCAGCCAGACCGGATTGCCGGACAGCGCCTGCAGCGTCACCGGACCGATGAAATGGGTGGCGGCCTCGGTCATCACCACGTGCACCCTGGCGCCCTGCTTGACCAGTGCGCGGCACAGTTCCGCGGCCTTGTAGCAGGCCACGCCCCCGGACAGGCCGAGGACGATTTTCTTGCCCTTCAGGTCCATGCTCATGTCGGACTCCTTCTTTGCTCAGTGCTTGCTTAGTGTTTGTTCACGCGGCGCAGTTCGTCGAGGATGAACAGGAAGGCGCCGACCGAGATGCCGATGTCGGCGACGTTAAAAGCCGGGAAGTGGCCGACGCCGCGCCAGTAAAAGTCGAGGAAATCGATCACGTGGCCGTAGGCGACGCGGTCGATCACGTTGCCGACGGCGCCGCCCAGGATCAGGGCCAGCGACCAGCAGAACAGGCGCTGGCCGGCGTTGCGCTTGAGGAGGTAGAGGATGAAGCCGATGGCGCCGATGGCAATCGCGGTGAAGAACCAGCGCTGCCAGCCGCCCTGGTCGCCGAGGAAGGAGAAGGCCGCGCCCGGGTTATACACCAGCACCAGGTTGAAGAAACCCGTCACCGGCCGGGTTTCGCCGTAGACGAACAGTTTCGAGATGGTGATCTTGGTCAGCTGGTCGATCAGGATGACGATGAAGGCGATGCCCAGCCACGGGCTCATGCCGGCGCCGGATTTGTGGACCGGGGAGATGCTCGTTTTTTTCTTGGTTGCCATTGGATTAACGGATCAGATGTGAAAAACCGCCATGCCGGGGTGCGACATGGCGGTTGCTTTACCAGCTGTTACGCGAAACGGCGTGCTTCGCCGGCGCCGAACAGGTTGGCCACGCAGCGGCCGCACAGGCCCGCGTGCTCGTGGTTGTGGCCGACGTCGCGGCGGTAGTGCCAGCAGCGCTCGCACTTTTCCGCGTCCGACGGGGTCACGGTCACCGCCTCGTTGGCGGCGTCCGCCACCTGTTCCACGCTGGCCTGCGAGGTGATGAAGACGAACTTCAGGTCGTCGTCCAGGCTCGACAGCAGGGCGTACTTGTCGCCGGCGGCCTTGATCGACAGTTCCGCCTGCAGCGACGAGCCGATCGCGCCGGAAGCGCGCACTTCCTCGAGCTGCTTGGTCACGTCGGCGCGCACTGCGCGCAGGGCCGCATACTTGGCCAGCAGCGCTTCGCCATCGGGCAGCTCAGGGAAGCGCCACAGGGTCTGGGTGAAGATGGTCTCGTCGCTGTCCGCATAGGCTTGCTGGCCTGCGAACACGGCCCAGGCTTCCTCGGCGGTGAAGGACAGGATCGGCGCCATCACGCGCAGCAGCGCGTGGGCGATGTGCCACAACGCGGTCTGGGCCGAGCGGCGTGCCTTCGAGTCGACGCCGGTGGTGTACAGGCGGTCCTTCAGGATGTCGAGGTAGAAGCCGCCCAGGTCTTCCGAGCAGAAGTTCTGCAGGCGCGCCACCACCGGGTGGAACTCGTAGCGATCGAAGTGGGCAGCGATGTCGGCCTGCAGGCGTGCGGTCTCGGCCAGCGCATAGCGGTCGATCTCGAACATCTCGGCGACCGGGACGGCATCCTTCGCCGGGTCGAAGTCCGAGGTGTTCGCCAGCAGGAAGCGCAGGGTGTTGCGGATGCGGCGGTAGGCTTCCGTCACGCGCTTGAGGATCTCTTCGCTGATCGCCAGTTCGCCCGTGTAGTCGGTCGAGGCCACCCACAGGCGCAGGATGTCGGCGCCGAGCGAGTCGGAGATCTTCTGCGGCGCCAGGGTGTTGCCCAGCGACTTGGACATCTTCTTGCCGTTCTCGTCGACCGTGAAGCCATGGGTCAGCAGCGCCTTGTAGGGCGGCGTACCGTTCAGCATCGACGAGGTCAGCAGGGACGAGTGGAACCAGCCGCGGTGCTGGTCCGAGCCTTCCAGGTAAAGATCGGCCGGGAATGCCGACTGCTCCTTGTGCGAGCCGCGCAGTACGGTCTCGTGCGTCGTGCCCGAGTCGAACCAGACGTCGAGGGTGTCCTTGTTCTTCTCGTAGAGGTCGGCGTCATCGCCCAGCAGTTCGCGCGGGTCGAGGGCCTGCCAGGCGTCGATGCCTTTCGCTTCGATCAGCTTGGCCACCTGCTCCAGCAGTTCCGGGGTGCGCGGGTGCAGCTCGCCGGTTTCCTTGTGGATGAAGAAGGCCATCGGCACGCCCCACTGGCGCTGGCGCGACAGGGTCCAGTCCGGACGGTTGGCGATCATGCCGTGCAGGCGCGCCTGGCCCCAGTCCGGGAAGAACTGGGTCTTCTCGATGCCGGCCAGGGCGGTTTCGCGCAGGGTAGCACCGCCGTCCTTCGGCGTGATGTCCATGCCGGCGAACCACTGGCTGGTGGCGCGGTAGACGATCGGCGTCTTGTGGCGCCAGCAGTGCATGTAGCTGTGGTCGAACATCTTCAGTTCGAACAGGGCGCCGGCGGCGCGCAGGGCGTCGCAGATCGGACGCGAGGCGTCCCAGATGTTCATGCCGCCGAACAGGGGCAGGGTCGACGCATAGTCGCCATTGCCCATCACCGGCTTCAGGATCTCGTCGTCCTTCATGCCGTGGGCCTTGCAGGACTGGAAGTCTTCCAGGCCATAGGCCGGCGCCGAGTGCACGATGCCGGTGCCGCTGTCGGTGGTGACGTAGTCGGCCAGGTAGACCGGCGAGGTGCGGTCGTAGAACGGGTCGGCCGCATGCAGCGGGTGCTTGAAGCGCAGGCCGCCCAGCTTCTCGCCGGTGGTGGTGGCGATGGTCGTGCCTTCGAGCTTGTAGCGCTGCAGGACGGATTCGACCAGGTCCTGGGCCAGGATCAGGAGCAGGGGCTGGCCTTCACGTTCGGACTGCACCAGCGCGTACGTCACTTCCGGGTGCACGTTCAGCGCCTGGTTCGACGGGATGGTCCAGGGCGTGGTGGTCCAGATGACGATGAAGCCGTTGGCGGTCGGCAGTTGTGCCAGGCCGAAGGCGGCCGCAACCTTCTCGGGCTCGGCGAACGGGAAGCCGACGTCGATCGCGGGATCGCGTTTGTCCTGGTATTCGACTTCCGCTTCGGCCAGGGCCGAGCCGCAGTCGAAGCACCAGTTGACCGGCTTCAGGCCGCGGTAGACATAGCCCTTGTCGAGCAGCTTGCCGAGCGCGCGCAGTTCGTCGGCCTCGTTACCGTAGGCCATGGTCATGTAGGGATTGTCCCATTCGCCCAGCACGCCCAGGCGGATGAAACCGGCGCGCTGGCGGTCGATCTGCTCGAGCGCGTAGGCGCGGGCCTTTTGAAGAACTTCGGCAGTGGGCAGATTTTTGCCGAACTGTTTCTCGATCTGGATCTCGATCGGCATGCCGTGGCAGTCCCAGCCCGGCACGTAGGGCGCATCGAAGCCGGCCATGGTGCGCGACTTGACGACCATGTCCTTCAGGATCTTGTTAACGGCGTGACCGAGGTGGATGTCACCGTTCGCGTACGGAGGACCGTCGTGCAGGATGAACTTCGGACGGCCGGCGGCCGCCTTGCGGATGCGCTGGTAGATCTTCTTGTCCTGCCATTGCTTGACCCAGCCCGGCTCGCGCTTGGCGAGGTCGCCGCGCATCGGGAAGGGAGTGTCGGTCATGTTGACCGGGTATTTGCTCTCAGGCTTCTTTGCGCCCTTCTGGGCAGGCGCATTCTGGACGGGTTTGCTGTTTTCGGACATATGCTTCTTCAAGAGGGATGTTCGGAGGTGGCCAGCCAAAGGCGGCCGCGCAAGCGGGGTGGCTTGCGCGTCAAATTCGGTCGGTCGCGGTCAGCGCGCCGGCGCGGGTCGTTTCGTCGCAGCTGTTGCGCGCAGCGCCTGCGTCGCGTGCCGCGAACCAGGCGCGGGCCTGCTCCGCGTCGCGGTGGATCGCCGCGGTCAGGGTGTCGAGGTCGACGTATTTTTCTTCGTCGCGCAGCTTCTGCAGGAACTCGACGCGCACCAGCTTGCCGTAGCAAGGCTGGTTGTAGTCGAAGATATGCACTTCGAGCAGCATGCGGCCAGCGTCCTCGACGGTCGGGCGCACGCCCAGGCTGGCGACCGCCGGCAGCGGACCTTCCGCCAGGCCATGTACCTGGACCACGAAGATGCCTTGCAGGGCAGGGCGGTGCATGACGCGCAGGTTCAGGGTCGGAAAGCCCAGGGTACGGCCGAGCTTCTGGCCATGGATCACATGGCCGGAAATCGAATACGGGTGGCCGAGCAGGGCGCAGGTGGCGTCGAGCCTGCCTTCGGCAAGGGTGGCGCGCACGGCCGAGGACGAGATGCGCTGCTCGCCTTCGCGCACAGTGGGCAGGGTTTCGACATGGAAGCCGTAGCGCTTGCCGGCCTCGATCAGCATGGCGACGTTGCCGGCGCGCTTGGCGCCGTAGCAGAAATCGTCGCCCACCATCAGCCACTTCACGTGCAGGCCTTCGACCAGGATGCGCTCGGTGAATTCCTGCGGGCTCATGGCGGCAAAGTGCTCGTTGAAATGCTCGACGATGACGCGGTCGATGCCGCCCTGTTCGAGCGCCTCGAGCTTGTCGCGCAGGTTGGCGATGCGTGCCGGGGCGCGACTCAGGTCACCACTGCGGCGCGCAAAATATTCGCGCGGATGGGGCTCGAAGGTCATCACGGCCGCTTCCAGGCCGAGCGCATCGGCAGCGGCCCGCACGCGCGCCAGCAACGCCTGGTGGCCGCGGTGGACACCGTCGAAGTTGCCGATCGTGAGGGCGCAGGGCGCGCGCGCCTGGTCGTTGGGAAGTCCGCGAAATACCTTCATTTGGTTCAGAGTGCCGCAAGGTGCCTGCACGTCAATCCGGGGTGAAATACCTGATTATACGGTAAAGGCTTGTTGCACAGCGGAAGAGGAAGGGGCGAAGGCGACTGCTGCGGAGCACGGACGAAAAAAAACGCCGTCCCGGAGGACGGCGCTTTCACGCGTGAGAGAGCACGGCGAATCAGGCCAGCGGCTTGTTGATGGCCATGATCCAGTAGCGGGCCAGGTCGGCGGTGCCTTCCTTGCCGCCCACGGTGCGCAGGGTCGAGATGGCTTGCTGCTTCTTGCCGGCGACAGCGTAGGCTTCGCCCAGGTGCAGCTTGGCTTCGTCCGGACGGCGCAGGTTGCCGGCCTTGATGGCGGCTTCCATCATCTTCAGGCCCTTGTCGGCCTGGCCCGATTGCACCAGGCTGTAGCCCAGGCCGACCAGGCTGTCGTTGTCCTTGGCGGCCGTGTACTCGGCTTCCAGGGCAGCGATGCTCTTGTTCTGCTCAGCCAGGGTTTTCTCGGCCAGGTCCTTCAGGCGCTTGTGACGCTCAGCGTCCGGGCCGGTGCCCAGGGCGCCGCTCTTGTAGCCCTTGTCGATGACCTTCAGCGCTTCGGCCGGGGCCTTCGCCTGCAGCACGAGCTGGGCCATTTCCATGAACTCGCTCGGCTTCTTCATCAGGTTGTTGGCCAGCTTCAGGCGGTAGACGTCAACCGACAGGCGGCTCGAGAAGCCCGGCTTGCCCTGCACGCGGTTCAGCAGGTCGTTCCAGTACTGAGCCTTCGGATAGCTGGCGGCCAGTTTCTCGATGGTGTTGACGTAGCCGACCTTGTCGTTCTTCTTGAGCTGGATGTTGGCCAGCATGCCGAGCATGTCTTCGCTCATGCGGCCCGACTTCTCGGCGGCGCGCAGTTCGCTCTCCAGGGCAGCGATGTTGCCCTGCTTGTAATAATTCTGCAGCAGGTAGGCGCGCAGTTTCGGATCGTCGCGGTCCTTGAGCTGACGCTGGATGGCTTCGTTTGCCTTGTTCAGGTCGCCGGCACGCATGTAGATGCCGATCAGGCCTTCCGAGAACTGGGCGCGCTCGCCGGCCGACAGCTTGCCCGAAGCGATCAGGGCTTCGAAGGCCTTGGCGGCGGTGTCGTAGTCACCGGCCGACGAAGCTGCCGAGGCGCGCACGCGCTCGATCAGGAAGCTTTCGTTGGCGGTCTTGTTGGCGACCTTGTCCGCTTCGCGCAGTTTTGCCAGGGCATCCTTGTGCTTGCCCTGTTTCATCAACGCCTGGGCTGCCTGCAGTGGCTTGCCGATCTCGGCGCGCACGGCTTCCGCCGCGTGGGCAGGGGCCAGACCAATGACGGGGGTAGCTGCGGTGAAACCGAGGGCGGCCAGTGCGAGGCCGAGGTGTGCGAGACGGAATTTGCTCATGTGTGGAAAATCCTCTTTGAAAATGGACACGGCAGGGAAACCCTGCCGTGTTGGTCAAACCTGGTGCGGTTACTGGAACTGCTCGTTACCGACCATGCCGATCTTGGTGACGCCGAGACGCTGGGCGGTAGCCATGACACCGGCAACAACCTTGTACTCGACCAGCTTGTTCGGACGCAGGTGCACTTCCGGCTGGTTGGGTTGGGCTGCCACTTCATTCATCTTGGCTTCCAGGGTCGCACGATCCGGGACTACCTGACCGTCCCACAGAACGGTGCCGTCGAAGTCCACGTCGATCGTCACGACTCGGGGCTCTTCCGTCTGCGGCGGCGGGGTGCCAACCGGCATGTTCAGATTGACCGAGTGGTTTTGCTTCGGAATCGTGATGATCAGCATAATGATCAGAACGAGCAGGACGTCGATCAACGGCGTCATGTTCATTTCCATCATCGGTTCCGGATCAGCTCCTTTAGCGGAGCCTGAACCTACGTTCATACCCATGGTGTTTCCTTTTCAAATGTTGGGGTCGCGGTCGCAAACCGGGCCGAAGCCCGGTTTGCGGGGAAGCTTTATCAGCCGCCCTTGTCAGGTGGTTCGATGACGAAACCGACCTTCTGTACCCCAGCACGTTGTGCCGTGTAGATCACCCGACCGATCGCTTCGTAGCGCGTTTCCTGGTCGCCACGAACTTTCACTGCAGGCTGCGGCACCTTCACCGACTGCTCCGCGAGGAACTTGAACAACTCGTCCGTATTCGCGATGCGGGTCTGGTTCCAGTACATCTCGCCGTCTTTGTTGACGGT
The DNA here is from genome assembly GCA_002354135.1 of Massilia sp. UBA2709. Taxonomy (GTDB): domain Bacteria; phylum Pseudomonadota; class Gammaproteobacteria; order Burkholderiales; family Burkholderiaceae_D; genus Telluria. The sequence continues at coordinate 10,091 of DEKZ01000006.1, forward strand.
GATGTTGATGTCTTCCGGCGCAGTCTTGGTGACCTGGTTCGTTTCTGCCGGCAGATTCACTTTTTGCAGCTGCAGGACCACCGGGCTGGTGATCAGGAAGATGATCAGAAGAACCAACATGATGTCGACGAGCGGCGTCGTGTTGATCTCTGACATCACGGCATCATCATCTCCGGAATCGGAGCCGACACTCATTCCCATAATTTATCCAATCTAGTCTTTGTGAAGACAGCCTGAATTAGCCGATCTTCTTGGCCGACGAAGCAGCGCGAGCGGCTTCCGAGGTCGACATGGCGCCCGACACCAGGACCGAGTGCACGTCGGCGCTGAACGAACGGATGTCTTCCATTGCGGTCTTGTTACGACGCACCAGCCAGTTGTAGCCCAGAACGGCCGGAACTGCAACGAACAGACCGAAGGCGGTCATGATCAGTGCTTCACCCACCGGACCTGCAACCTTGTCGATCGAGGCGTTACCCGACATACCGATGTTGGTCAGTGCGTTGTAGATGCCCCAGACGGTACCGAACAGACCGATGAACGGCGAGGTCGAACCAACGGTTGCCAGGAACGACAGGCCGTCTTGCAGACGCGACTGGACGCGGTCAACTGCGCGCTGGATCTGCATGGTCACCCAGGTCGACAGGTCGATCTGCTCGAGCAGGGCGCCGTCGTGGTGCTGGGTTGCCTTGGTGCCGGTTTCAGCGATGAAGCGGAACGGCGAACCTTCTTTCAGCTGGGCCGAGCCGGCTGCGATCGAGTTGGCTTTCCAGAACTTCTGCGAAGTTTCCTTCGACTGGCGCATGATCTTCGACTGGTCGATCAGCTTGGTGATGATGATGTACCACGAACCCATCGACATCAGCGACAGGATGATGATGGTGCCCTTGTTGACGAAGTCGCCTTCTTCCCACATGGCCTGGAAGCCGTACGGGTTGTGGACTTCTTCTTTTTCGCCAGCAGCGGCGGCCGGAGCGGCGTCGCCTGCCGGAGCAGCGGCTGCGTCAGCGGCCGGAGCGGCAGCTGCGTCGGCCGGAGCGGTTGCCGCCGGGGCTTCTGCGCCTGCTGCCGGTGCGTCGGCGAAGGCCGGTGCCGAGACCAGAGCCGATGCCGCCGTAACCGAGAACAGGACAGCCGCCAGGATAGCGGACAAACGGGTATTCTTAAACATGCTTCCTCCAGAGATATAAAATAGACAGTTCGCTGATCAAATGACAACGAAAATCATAATGTGAGACGGTGTTCTGTCTCGGTTATTGTTCCAGCGACCAGACGTACTGTACTGGAGCCCAGGATTGCTGAGGCTGGCCGTTGACGACGGCCGGCTTGAAGCGGCACTTGCCGATGGCTGCCTGAGCTGCCCTGTCCAGATCACGCGAACCGCTCGATTTCGTGATCTTGGAATCGATCGCACGGCCATCCACGCCGATCAGGAACGAAATCGTCGTGACGCCTTCTTCTTCGTTACGTGCTGCCGATTTCGGGTACTCCGGCTTGGCGCAGCTGCTGAAGTCCGCGACTGCCGGGGTGCTGACCGGGCCTGCTGCCGGCGCCGGCGGAGCCGGTGGGGCAGGCGGGGCCGGAGGCGCCAGGTTGGTGGTCGGCGGCGGCGTGTTCGTTGCAGCCTGAATCACGTTCTGCGGCGGCGGCGGTTGCTGTACCTGAACCTCGACCGGCGGGATGAACGGCGGCGGCGGCGCCTTCATTTCCGGCGGCGGCGGCGGCGGTGGGGTTTCCGGTGGTGGCGGCGGCTTCACCTCTTCGATCAGCTTGGTCTCCACTGCTTCCTGTACCTTCGTGATCACCTTCGTACCGAGACCATTGATGATCCCCCAGGCGACCAGGACGTGCAACAGGACCACAATGGTGATACCAGTGAGATTCTTCCCCGGTTCCTTCTCATGTGAAAAATTCATGCCTGCTTTCTCCAATACCAACTCTTTTTGTTGCTACTAAACCCACAAAACACGACGAAAAGACAAGGCCGCATCCGGGACATCGGCGAATTATACCTACGAATTCTTTTTTGCACAGGTATTTTTAAGCCCCCGAAACGCTCGTAACTGCCTGTAAATCCAAGCAATACAGCTCATCCGGACGCACGCTGGTTGTGCAAAAAAGCGCATCAAAAAACGAGTAAAAATTACAAGGTTGCATCTTGTTACTTAGCCACTGTAGAACATCAGGAAAGACCAGCGGTTTTGCCAAATTTTGCACGCTGAATTTGCCACTAGGCAAATATCATATAGTGCAATGCTGAGCTTTTTGCAAACTATAGCCAGTTTCGGCAAAAGCGGGCGTGCGTTAGGTAACACAGCCGGAAGGGACACGGGGCTTGCGTATGAGCCCGGGTGATGGGAAAGCGATTTCTTGATATGGCTCAGTGAAGAGCTTGCTCACGGACACGTATAGACAGAAGTTTGTGTCCGTGAGCAATGTTTAGCGGTTACGTTTTTCCCGGCGGCAGTCGAGGAAGCTGACCACGTGGCCGCTGGTGTCCACCGTCTCGAGGCGCACGTCGAAACCCCAGAGGCGGGCCACGTGCTTGAGCACTTCCTGGGCCTGGCCGTTGAGCGGACGGCGCTGGAACTGGGTATGGCGCAGGGTCAGGGCGCGGTCGTCGCGTGTATTGACTTGCCAGACCTGGATGTTGGGCTCGCGGTTGCCGATGTTGTATTGCTCGGCGAGCTGCTGGCGCACGTAGCGGTAGCCGGCTTCGTCGTGGATCGCCGAGATCGTCAGCTTGTCGCTGCGGTCGTCGTCCAGCACGGCGAAGAAGTGGAAGTCGCGGATCAGCTTGGGCGAGAGGTACTGGGCGATGAAGCTCTCGTCCTTGAAGTTGCGCATCGCGAAGTCGAGCGTCTTGATCCAGTCGCTGCCGGCCATGTCCGGGAACCAGGCACGGTCTTCCTCGGTCGGGTTCTCGCAGATGCGCCGGATGTCGCTCATCATGGCGAAGCCGAGCGCATACGGGTTGATGCCTGAATAATAAGGGCTGGTCGCCGCCGGCTGGAAAACGACGTTGGTATGGCTTTGCAGGAATTCAAGCATGAAGCCGTCGCCGACGACCCCCTCTTTATATAGTTCGTGCAGGATCGTGTAGTGCCAGAAGGTGGCCCAGCCCTCGTTCATGACCTGGGTCTGGCGCTGCGGGTAGAAGTATTGCGAGATCTTGCGGGTGATGCGCACCAGCTCGCGCTGCCAGGGTTCGAGCAGCGGCGCGTACTTCTCTATAAAGTACAGCAGGTTTTCTTCCGGCTCGGGCGGGAAGCGCGGCGGCGGCGCATCGCGCTCCTGTTCCTCGCGCCGCGGCACGGTGCGCCACAGGGCGTTCACCTGGGATTGCGCATATTCCTCGCGCTCCTTCTGGCGCGCCGCTTCCTGGGCCACCGACAGTTTGGCCGGTCGCTTGTAGCGGTCGACGCCGTAGTTCTGGATCGCGTGGCAGGAGTCGAGCAATTCCTCGACCGCATCGATGCCGTAGCGCTGCTCGCATTCGGCAATGTAATTCTTGGCAAACACCATGTAGTCGACGATGGCCTCGGCGTCGGTCCAGGTGCGGAACAGGTAGTTGCCTTTGAAGAAAGAGTTGTGGCCATAGGCCGCGTGGGCGATCACCAGCGCCTGCATCGTCAGGCTGTTCTCCTCCATCAGGTAGGCGATGCAGGGATTCGAGTTGATGACGATTTCGTAGGCCAGGCCCATCTGGCCGCGCTTGTAGCTCTTTTCCGTCGTCAGGAAGTGTTTGCCGAAAGACCAATGGTTATAAGACACCGGCATGCCCACCGAGGTGTAGGCATCCATCATCTGCTCGGCGGTGATGATTTCGAGCTGGTTGGGGTAGGTGTCGAGGCCGAACTTGCGGGCGACCCGGCGGATTTCTTCATGCGCCTGTTCGATGAGGTCGAAAGTCCACTCCGACTGTTCGGGCAGGGCGCGGGGATTGTCAGTGCGATCGTCTGGCATAGTCAGAACTCCATTTCCTGGCCTTACTTCGGCTGCTTCTTGAACAGCTCGCGGAAGACCGGATAGATGTCGGCCGGCGTCACGATTTTCTGCATCGCGAAGTTGCTGTGGTGCGCGGCGACCTCGGTGTATTGCTCCCACAGGTTTTGCGGCGGCCCGTCGGTGATTTCGACATAGGTGTAGTACTGGACCTTCGGCATGATGCCGTTGGTGAGCAGCTGCTTGCACAGCACGGAATCGTTGTCCCAGTTGTCGCCGTCCGAGGCCTGGGCCACGTAGGCGTTCCAGTCGGAGCTGGCGTAGCGTTCGCCGATGACCTTCTGCAACAGGTGCAGGGCCGAGGAGACCACGGTGCCGCCCGATTCGCGCGAGTGGAAGAACTCGTCCTCGTCGACTTCGGCCGCGGCCGTATGGTGGCGGATGAAGACGACGTCGATGTGTTCGTAAACACGTTTCAGGAACAGGTAGAGCAGGATGAAGAAGCGCTTGGCCGTGTCCTTGCGCGTTTCGTCCATCGAGCCGGAGACGTCCATGATGCAGAACATCACGGCCTGGGTGCTCGGTTTCGGCACCTTGATGCGGTTGCTGTAGCGCAGGTCGAACGGGTCGATGAAGGGAATCGCGTTGATGCGCGTGTGGTAGTGGTGGATCTTGCGGTGCAGCTCGACAACGCGCGGATCGCTCTCCGGCACTTCCTGTTCCTGCAGTTCCTTCAGCTCCTGCTCGGCGAGCTCCAGCTGGCGCCGGCTCGGTCCGCCGACGGCGATGCGCCGGCCGAGCGCGCCACGCAGCGAGCGCAGCACGTGGATGTTCGATGGTGTGCCCGAGACGTTGTAGCCGGCACGCTGGGTCTTGAAGTCGATGGTCTGGGTCAACTGGGTCTTGACCATGTTCGGGAGTTCAAGATCTTCGAAGAAGTAGTTCATGAACTCTTCACGCGACAGCTCGAAGATGAAGTCGTCCTCGACCGTCTGTTCGCTGTTGCCTGCACGACCGCGACCGGAGCCGCCGCCGCCACTGCGGGGGCGGTTGAACTGGTCGCCCTTCTGGTACTCGGTGTTGCCGGGATTGACGGTTTCCCACACGCCGCCATGGGCATGGCCGAAGTGGGGTTCGTTGACGTCCTTGACCGGGATCGATACTTTTTCGCCGTTCTCGATGTCGGTGATCGAGCGGCCCTTGATGGCGCGGCCAACCGCGTCCTTGATTTGCGCCTTGTAGCGGCGCAGGAAGCGTTCGCGGTTAACCGCGGACTTGTTCTTGCCCTGCAAGCGTCGGTCGATGAGGTAAGTCAAAACATGCCTCCTGCTCAAATTCGCGGCGGACCGGATGCTGCCCCGGTCCCCCTATCTTAATCCTCCCCGCGCGCACGCGCAGCGCGCACGGCTGGCAGGGTCGTCAAACATGCGCCACACCGACATTGCAATGCCGGCCGGCAGCGCCTGACGTCTTCCCGCAGCATCGGGGCGGCCGGGGAGGCGCGCGGCCCTGCCGGCGCCGCGCAACCCGACCTGGCTCTGGCTTATGATGACTTGCGCACGCGCAGGTACCATTCGCACAGCAGGCGCACCTGCTTGGCCGTGTAGCCTTTTTCGACCATGCGCGCGACGAAGTCGGCATGCTTGGTCGCGTCCTCGGCGCTGGCCTTGGCATTGAACGAAATCACCGGCAGGAGTTCCTCGGTGTTCGAGAACATTTTCTTCTCGATGACGGTGCGGAACTTCTCGTAGCTGGTCCACGCCGGGTTCTTGCCGCCGTTGGTGGCGCGGGCGCGCAGGCCGAAGTTGACGATCTCGTTGCGGAAATCCTTCGGGTTCGAGATGCCGGCCGGCTTCTCGATCTTCTCCAGCTCGGCGTTGAGGGATTCGCGGTCGAAGCTCTCGCCGGTGTCCGGGTCGCGGAATTCCTGGTCCTGGATCCAGAAGTCGGCGAAGGTCACGTAGCGGTCGAAGATGTTCTGGCCATACTCCGAATAGCTTTCCAGGTAGGCCGTCTGGATTTCCTTGCCGATGAAGTCGACATAGCGCTGCGCCAGGTGCTCCTTGATATAGGAGTGGTAGCGCTGCTCGAGCTCGGGTGGGAACTGCTCGCGCTCGATCTGCTGTTCGAGCACGTAGAGCAGGTGCACCGGGTTGGCCGCCACCTCGGTATTGTCGAAGTTGAAGACCTTCGACAGGATCTTGAACGCGAAGCGCGTCGACAAGCCGTTCATGCCTTCGTCCACGCCGGCGTAGTCGACGTATTCGTGCAGCGACTTGGCCTTCGGGTCGGTGTCCTTCAGGTTTTCGCCGTCGTACACGAGCATCTTCGAGAAGATGCTGGAGTTTTCCGGGTCCTTCAGGCGCGACAGGATCGCGAACTGCGCCATCATGCGCAGCGTGCCCGGCGCGCAAGGCGCTTTCTCGAGCGAGGAGTTGCGAATGAGCTTGTCGTAGATCTTGATCTCGTCGGACACACGCAGGCAGTAAGGCACCTTCACGATATAGATCCGGTCCAGGAAGGCCTCGTTGTTGCGGTTGTTGCGGAAGCTCTTCCACTCCGATTCGTTCGAGTGCGCCAGGATGATGCCTTCGAAGGGAATCGCGCCGAAGCCCTCGGTGCCCTTGTAGTTGCCTTCCTGGGTGGCGGTCAGCAGCGGGTGCAGCACCTTGATCGGCGCCTTGAACATCTCGACGAATTCCATCAGGCCCTGGTTCGCCAGGCACAGGCCGCCGGAATAGCTGTAGGCGTCCGGATCGTCCTGGGAATAATCTTCCAGCTTGCGGATGTCGACCTTGCCGACCAGCGAGGAAATGTCCTGGTTGTTCTCGTCGCCCGGCTCGGTCTTCGAGATGGCGATCTGCTTGAGCACCGAAGGGTAGCGCTTGACGACGCGGAACTTGTTGATGTCGCCGCCGAACTCGTGCAGGCGCTTGACCGCCCACGGGCTCGGGATGGCGCGCAGGTAGCGGCGCGGGATGCCGTAGTCTTCTTCGAGGATGACGCCGTCTTCCTCTTCGTTGAACAGGCCCAGCGGCGACTCGTTCACGGGCGAACCCTTGATCGCGTAGAAGGGAACCTGTTCCATCAGGTGCTTGAGTTTTTCGGCAATCGAGGACTTGCCGCCGCCGACCGGTCCCAGCAGATACAGGATCTGCTTGCGTTCCTCCAGCCCTTGCGCCGCATGGCGGAAGTAGGAGACCACCTGCTCGATGACTTCCTCCATCCCGTAAAACTCTTTGAACGCGGGATAGATCTTGACGACCTTGTTGGCGAAGATGCGTGACAGCCGCGGGTCGAGGCGGGTATCGACGAGCGTGGGTTCCCCGATGGCAGCGAGCATGCGTTCCGGCGCGCTGGCATAGGTCAGCGGGTCTTTCTTGCACAGGGCAAGATACTCCGACAGGGAATACTCTTCTTCGCGGGTACGCTCATAACGGGCTGCGTAGTTGTCAAAAATGGTCATGTGCATGTCCTTTAGTTTGCTAACAACGATCACTGTCACGACAGTCCGAGCGATGTCGGCTGCCCAGGCCCCGTTTTTTCTTGGCGTACTTCCTTATTGGCGGGTCGCCCTGGTAGCGCCGCGGTGGCGGCGACTCAGGCGGGTCATTCTTGTTCTTGGCGGCTCGTGGCCGAAATTCCCAGGCTCGTGGCCGGATTTCCCATTGTGGTCGGACGGTCTTCTTGTATTTCTGAAATTTATTATGTGCCTATTGGTTCTCGAAGTCAAAGCAGTTCGTGTGTCCTGTCGCGTATTGTCGCGTTATCGCTAAGTATTTGATTTTTGGCTAAAAATTACCGATTTGCGATGTGACGCAGGCACGCCGGATCGCGTTCGGAACGGCCGCGCGGCCAGCCTGTCCTGCGCCGTTTTTCGCCCTTCTTACTGCTGGGTTGGCAAAAGCCTTGAATCGATAGTGCACGATATGCGCTGCTGGCGGCGCACGCGATTCGCAGTCCGTTTTCGGTCTTCTTCTCCAGTGAAACCGGGGCCGCGGCGGCATGCGGTACACTGCACGTTCCAGCCCTACCAATCGACTTCCAGCCGGAGAAAAACATGCTGACCGAGCAGCTGCGCAACACCATTCAACAGATGCCGAAGGCAGAATTGCACATCCACATCGAAGGTTCGCTGGAACCCGAGCTGATTTTTGCGCTAGCGCAAAGAAACGGCGTCTCCCTGGCCTATCCATCGGTCGAGGCGTTGCGCCAGGCCTACGCTTTCAGCGACCTGCAGTCCTTTCTCGACATCTATTACGCCGGCGCCAGCGTGCTCCTGACCGAGCAGGACTTCTACGACATGACGGCGGCCTACCTGCGCAGGGCCGCGGACGACAATGTCCGGCATGCCGAGATCTTCTTCGATCCACAAACCCATACCGCACGCGGCGTGCCTTTCGAGACCGTCATCAACGGCATCTGGCGCGCCTGCCAGGATGGGCCGATCAGCGCATCGCTGATCATGTGCTTCCTGCGCCACCTGTCGGAAGACGAAGCGCTGGCCACGCTCGACGAAGCCCTGCCTTACCGCGGCAAGTTCATCGGTGTCGGCCTGGACTCCTCCGAGGTCGGCAACCCGCCCGAGAAATTCGCGCGCGTGTTCGAGCGCGCCCGCCAGCTCGGCCTGCGCCTGGTCGCGCACGCGGGCGAGGAGGGCCCGCCGGCCTACATCGACAGCGCGCTGGACGTGCTCAATGTCGAGCGGATCGACCACGGCGTGCGCTGCCTCGACAGTCCGGAGCTGGTCGAGCGCCTGGTGCGCGAGCAGATGGCCTTGACCGTCTGCCCGCTGTCGAACATCAAGCTGCGCGTATTCGACGTGATGGGCTCGCACAACCTGCGCACCCTGCTCGACAAGGGCCTGGTCGCCACCGTCAACTCGGACGACCCGGCCTATTTCGGCGGCTACATGAACGACAATTTCATCGCCGCCTTCGAGGCCCTGCCGCTCGACGAATCGCATGCGCGCCAACTGGCGCGCAACAGCTTCGCCGCCGCCTTCCTCGAACCGGAACAAAAGCGCGCCTTCCTGGCCGAGGTCGACCGCTTCTTCGCCAACGCGCACGCCGCATAACGGGAGACGTCCGTGCTGATCCAGTCCCTCCGCATGACCGCGCGCGACTGGCGCGCGGGCGAACTGCGCTTCCTGCTGGTGGCGCTGGTCGTCGCCGTCTCGGCGCTGTCCTCGGTCGGTTTCTTCATCGACCGGATGCGCGCCGGCCTGGCCCGCGACGCCAACCAGCTGCTCGGCGCCGACCTCGTGATCAACGCCGACCAGCCGGTCGCCGCCGCCTGGCGCGAGGAAGCGGCGCGGCGCGGACTGCTGCTGGCCGACACGGTCACTTTCCCGAGCATGGCCCAGGGCGGGGAGGGCGAGGATTCGCAGGCCCAGCTCGC
>DEKZ01000006.1:19500-19894 GCA_002354135.1 Massilia sp. UBA2709
CGCCCGGCTATCCGCTGCGCGGCGAGCTGCGCATCACGACCAGCCCTATTGAGGCGAGCGAAGCGCTCGGCGCCAGGACCCACGCGATTCCCGCGCCCGGCACGGTGTGGGTCGATGCCAACCTGCTGCCGGCGATCGGCGTCAAGGTCGGCGAGACGCTGCAGCTGGGCGACCGCCGCTTCACCATCGCCCAACTGGTCGCGGCCGAGCCGGACCGCGGCGCCTCGTTCGCCAACTTCGCGCCGCGCGTGTTGCTCAACATGGTCGACCTGAAGTCGACCGGCCTGGTCGACAACTTCGCGCGCGTGACCTGGCGCGTGCAGGTGGCGGCGCCCTCGAAGAACGACTTCGCGCGCGTGAAGGACTTCGACGCCTGGCTGCGCGAGCGGATCAA
>DEKZ01000006.1:19937-20265 GCA_002354135.1 Massilia sp. UBA2709
CCACCCTGGACCGCGCCGACCGCTTCCTGTCCCTGGTCGGCCTGCTGTCGGCCATGCTCGCCGCGGTCGCCGTGGCGATGGCGGCGCGCCGCTTCATGCAGCGCCACCTGGACGCCTGCGCCATGCTGCGCTGCCTGGGGATGACCCAGAATCAGGTCGGCGCCATGTACCTGATCGAATTCGCGCTGGTCGGCCTGGCCGGCAGCCTGCTCGGCGTGCTGGTGGGTTTTGGCGCGCACTTCGTGCTGCTGGAGCTGATCGGCACGCTGCTGCCGGCCGACCTGCCGCCGGTGTCGCCGCTGCCGGCGCTGCAGGGCATCGCCACCGG
>DEKZ01000350.1 GCA_002354135.1 Massilia sp. UBA2709
TCTTGCAACTTCACACCTAGCGCCCGGTCACGTGCACCAGGCTCGTCATCGCATCCACGTACAGGGTCTTGTCGTCGGCGTAGAGCGGCAGCAGCGGCGTGACCGCCACCTGGTTCAGGTTGGTCTTGCGGACCAGGCCGGTTCCAGCGTCCTTGAATACCGCATAGGGCACGTCCTGGATCACGTAAGGCTCCCCGTCCACGTGGCCGATGATCATCAGCACGTGGCCGGGAACCACGACCAGGTCGCCCACCTGGGCCTCCTTCAGGGCCAGCACCCGGTCGGCGTGGCTGTCCTGATCGGTAAAGCGGCGGTGCCGGAAAGCCGCGCTCGAACCCTGCAAGCCCGAATTGGGCGGCAACAGCAGCCCCATGCTGCGGTAGACCTCGCTCGTCAGGCCGGAGCAGTCGCGGGCATTGAACTGGTGGCCCCAGCCGTAGCGCTCACCCAGGAACTTGAATGCCTGGCGGATGATGTTGGCCTGGGTCAGCGGCAGGTAGCCGGGCGCGCTGTCGGCGCTGCGGCGCAGCAAGGCGGGCTTGAAGGCGAGCTTGCCGCCGGCGCCGCGCACCGGCACTTCCAGGGCCCAGGACGCATAGGCGCTGGCACCGTTCACCGGTTCTCCGGCGGGCACGTCGGCAAAAGGCAAGGCGGTTCCCATGTCCAGCAGGAGTTCGGACACCTCGGGAGCCTCGGGCGTGAAGACGGTGCGCACCTGGTCGCCGGTGACGACCCGCCCGGGCGCCCGCGCATCATACCCGAAGACCTGTTCGCGCGTTCCCTCGGCGGTGTCCTTCGTGCGCACCCAGGCGGGGCCCTGGCTCGACATCGCCAGCAGCCAGTGGCGGTCCGCACTGGTATGCAGGATGACCACCGGCTCGCCGGGAAACAGCATGCCGGACTGCAGGCTCTCGTAGTCGCGCTGGTCGGCGGCGGCGTGGAAGATGCGTTCGGTCGGCAGGGTGCGCAATTGGGCGCGTCGCACGCTCAGGCCGTAGCGCGCCGGCGTTTGGGCGGCGACACGGTCGGGAGCGGTATTGCGGCGGATGGCAGCCAGCGCCGCTGCGGGCACCGGCTTGCCGCTCTCGTCGACGCCGATCTTCACCACCGACTGTCCGGCCTGCGCTATCCATTCCAGCACCTGCGCGCGCCTGAAGCCCGCAGGGAGCTGCTGCAGGTCGACGAAGCCGCCGCCCGGGCCATGGACGCGGGCGCGCCTGGCTGCGGTGTCGCGCGCGTCGAGCAGCACCGCATCCGGGTCGGGCAGGCGGCGGATCCAGAATTCGGGGGACAGCATGGCTTCGTCGAATGCGGGGATGCCGGAACGCGAGACGGTACGCTGGACAGCGTCGTCCGCCATGCCCGGCGCAGGGCTGGCGCAAGCCGCCGCCAGGATCAGGCTCAGGGTGCGCAGGTGTGTCCCCATCTTCATCGTTCGCCTCCGTTCTGGATGCGCCTAGTGTAGCTGAAGATAGCCGACAACATCGACGGTCGGGCTCCGCTGTCGTTGCCCGGCCGGGATATGGATTAAGCTGGCGGCAAGCGCCGGGCAGCATGCCTGGCACTGTCCGAACCAACCAAGAAGGAAATGCATGCCTGACTATCCCCATCCCCGCAGGGTCCTGCTTGCCGGCGCCACCGGGCTGGTCGGAGGACATATCCTCCAGGCCCTGCTCGCCGACCAGGCCGTCAGCGACATCCACGTGCTCACCCGGCGCGACCTCGCGCGCTCCGATCCCAGGCTGCACGTGCACATCGTGGATTTCACCGCCCTGCCTTCCTTGCCGAACGTGGATGAGGTGTACCTGGCGCTCGGCACGACGATCCGGGTCGCCGGAAGCCGGCAGGCCTTCCGGGCGGTCGACCTGGAGGCGAACCTCGCCGTGGCCCGGGCTGCCGTCGCGGCGGGCGCCACGCGCGCAGGCGTCGTGAGCGCCGTCGGCGCCGATGCGCAATCTTCCGTGTTCTATAACCGGGTCAAGGGCGAACTCGAGGATGCGCTCAAGCCGCTGTTTCCGGCCCTGGTGGTCGCGCATCCGTCGCTGCTGCTCGGCGACCGCGGCAGGCTGAGGCAGCCGGTGCGCTGGGGCGAACGGATTGCCGCTCCCCTTGCGCGCCTGCTGTCGCCGTTCCTGCCTGGGCGCTACGTGCCGGTCCAGGCCAGCGCTGTCGCGCTCGCTCTGGTGCGGACGGTTCCTGTCGCCCAGGGGATCAGGGTGCTTGCCTCGGATGAACTGGCCGGCATTGGACTGCAAGCCAGAAAGACATGAAGACCTTCTAGATCCCCTGCACGCTCAGCGCCCGCACCGCCCCGCGCAACTGCGCCTGCAGCGTCGCCCTCTGTTCCTCATCCAGGTCCGGAAACATCTGGCGTTCGGTCTGCGCGACGTGGACGTCGCACTCGGCCAGCACCGCCTCGCCCGCCCCGGTCAGCCCGATCTGGATGATGCGTCCGTGGGTCGGATCCGGCGTGCGCGCAATCCACCCCTTCCCTTCCATCTGCTTGACCATCTCGTTCGCCGATTGCGGCGAGGTCATCGTCCGCATCGCCAGTTGCGCGTTCGACAGCGAGCCGTGGGCGCGGAACACGGACAGCGCCGTGTACTGCGGCACGCTCAGGCCGCAGGGGGCCAGGGCGTCGCGCAGGCGCTGCTTCAACACGTGGTCGAGACGCCCGACCAGGTAGGCCAGGCCGGTAGGGCCGGGCGCCTTCAGGGGCGCCGATGATTTTTTTGCAGTGTTCATAAAAAGCTACTTGTAAAGCGAATCAGGTGCGTATAGTATAAGGCGCATATCAGGCAGCCTGATAACAATCCAACAAACGAGGAGACATTGTATGTCCAAATACGAAGCGCGCTGGCAAACCGTCAAGGTGGACGTGGAGAACGGTATCGGCTGGATCACCCTGAACCGTCCGGAGAAGCGCAATGCGATGAGCCCGACGCTGAACCGCGAGATGATCGACGTGCTGGAGACCCTCGAGCTCGACGACGACGCCCACGTCATCGTCCTGACCGGCGCCGGCGACGCCTGGACCGCGGGGATGGACCTGAAGGAATACTTCCGCGAGACCGACGGCAAGCCCGAGATCACCCAGGAACGCATCCGCCGCGACTGCTCGCAGTGGCAGTGGAAGCTGCTGCGCATGTACAGCAAGGCGACCATCGCGATGGTCAACGGCTGGTGCTTCGGCGGCGCGTTCTCGCCGCTGGTGGCCTGCGACCTGGCGATTGCCGCCGACGACGCCGTGTTCGGCCTGTCGGAAGTGAACTGGGGCATCCCGCCGGGCAACCTGGTGAGCAAGGCCGTGGCCGACACCATGGGCCACCGCAACGCCCTGCACTACATCATGACCGGCGACACCTTCACCGGCAAGGAAGCGGCCGCCATGGGCCTGATCAACAAGAGCGTGCCGAAAGAAGAGCTGCGCAACGCCGTGATCGAACTGGCGAACAAGCTGCTGGAAAAGAACCCGGTCGTCCTGCGCTACGCCAAGATCGGCTTCAAGCGCTGCCGCGAACTGACCTGGGAGCAAGGCGAAGATTACCTGTACGCCAAGACCGACCAGTCGAACTACCGCGACCCGGAAAAGGGCCGCAAGGAAGGCCTGAAGCAGTTCCTGGACGATAAGACCATCAAGCCGGGCCTGCAGACCTATAAACGGGGTTAATAGATAAAGACCCGCATTTAGAAAAAAACAATAATAATGGTGGCGGCCCCTGCAGTGCAGGTGGCCGCCTTCTATCCAGATAACAGAGTAACAGAGGAGACCTCTGATGTTCCAGACCGATCTGCTGATCAACGGGGAAGTCCGCCCCGCGTCCAACGGCGCCAGCTTCGAGCGCCGCAATCCCGCCACCGGCGACGTCGCCACCCGCGCCGCCGCGGCCACCCTCGACGACGTCGACGCCGCCATCGCCGCGGCGCAGGCGGCCTTCCCCGCATGGTCGGCGATGCTGCCGGGCGCACGCCGCGCGCTGCTCCTGAAAGCCGCCGACAAGATGGAAGCCCTGCGCAGCCAGTTCGTCGAAGCGGCAGTCGCGGAAGCCGGCGGCGCGCCGGTGTGGTACCAGTTCAACGTGACCCTGGCCGCCAACATGCTGCGCGAAGCGGCGGCGATGACGACCCAGATCGCCGGCGAAGTGATCCCCTCGGACGTGCCGGGTTCGCTCGCCATGGGCGTGCGCCAGCCCTGCGGCGTGGTGGTGGGCATCGCGCCCTGGAATGCGCCGGTGATCCTGGGCACGCGCGCGGTCGCCATGCCCCTCGCCTGCGGCAACACCGTGATCCTGAAAGCATCGGAACTCTGCCCTGCCCTGCACCGCCTGATCGGCCAGGTATTCGTCGACGCCGGCTTCCCGGCCGGCGTGGTGAACGTCATCACGAATGCCCCCGACGACGCGCCGACGGTGGTCGAGCGCCTGATCGCCCACCCGGCCGTGCGCCGCATTAACTTCACCGGCTCGACCAAGGTCGGCCGGATCATCGCGCAGACCGCCGCCAAATACCTGAAGCCCGTGCTGCTGGAACTGGGCGGCAAGAACCCGGTCGTGGTGCTGGACGACGCCGACCTCGACGCCGCCGTCGAAGCGGCGGCCTTCTCGGCCTTCTTCAACCAGGGCCAGATCTGCATGTCGGCCGACCGCATCCTGGTCGACGCCAAGGTCGCCGATGAGTTCACTCGCAAGCTGGCCGCCAAGACCGCCACGCTCAAGGCGGCACGCGCCGACGCACCGCTGGCCGGCATGGTCGACCCGAGCGCCGCCGCCCGCGTGGACGCCATGCTGCAGGATGCCCGCGCCCGCGGCGCCAGCGTCACGCAAGCGCAGGAAGGCGTGGATGGCAACATCATGCAGCCGGCCATCGTCGACAAGGTCACGCCCGAAATGCTGGTCTACCAGGAAGAATCCTTCGGCCCTATCGTCTCGGTGCTCCGCTTCGAGAACGACGAGGAAGCGATCCGCCTGGCCAATGACAGCGAATACGGCCTGTCCTCGGCGGTGTTCAGCCGCGACATCGGCCGCGCGATGGCGGTGGCCCAGCGCATCGAGTCGGGCATCTGCCACATCAACGGCCCGACCGTGCACGACGAGGCGCAAATGCCCTTCGGCGGCGTGAAAGGCAGCGGCTACGGACGCTTCGGCGGCAAGGCGGCGATTGCCGAGTTCACCGACCTGCGCTGGATCACGGTCCAGACCACCCCGCGCCACTATCCGATCTGAGCGGAGGCCGCCATGACCCAATCGACGATTGAGGCAGGCGGCAGCAGCGTGAGGCGTCGTCACGTCGAGCTCGGGAATCCCGAGGTCGCAGCGTTCCAGGTGGGCGACACCTGGCACGTGGACGCCGTCACGCCGCTGGGACCCGTGCCGAGCCGCTTCACCGACCGCCTGGTCGAAGGCGCGCAGAAACACCCCGAGCGCACCCTGGTCGCCCAGCGCGGCCCCGACGGCGAGTGGATCCGCCTGTCCTACGCCGAGGTCCTGCAGCGCGCGCGCCGCATCGGCCAGGCCCTGCTCGAGCGTGGCCTGTCCGAGGAAAGGCCGCTGGTCATCCTGTCCGGGAACGACCTCGAGCACTTCCAGCTCGCGCTCGGCGCCATGTACGCGGGCGTGCCCTATTCCCCGCTGTCGCCGGCCTATTCGCTGGTCGCGACCGATCCGGCCAAGCTGCGCGACCTGATCGAACAGCTCACGCCGGGCGCCATCTACGCGTCGGACGGCAAGGCCTTTGCGCGCGCCATCGACGCCGTGCTGCCGGACGGCGTGGAGCTGATCCTGGCCGGCGGCGACATCGCGGGCCGCAGCGCAACCCGTTTCGCCTCGCTGCTCGAGACGGAACCGTCCACCATCGACGTGCGCAACGCCCAGGTCGGCCCGTCGACCATCGCCAAGTTCCTGTTCACCTCGGGCTCGACCAAGAAGCCGAAGGCGGTGATCACCACCCATGGCACACTCTGCAGTAACCAGCAGATGCTGCTCCAGACCTTCCCCTTCCTCGGCCTGGCGCCGCCGGTGCTGCTCGACTGGCTGCCCTGGAACCACACTTTTGGAGGCAGCCACAACGTCGGCATCGTGCTCTACAACGGTGGCACGCTGTATATCGACGACGGCCGCGCCACGCGCCAGGACTTCGAACGCACCCTGCGCAACCTGCGCGAGATCGCGCCGACCGTGTACTTCAATATCCCGGCCGGCTTCGAGATGCTGGCCGAGGCGCTGGAAACCGACGACAACCTGGCCGCCAATTTCTTCTCCCAGGTAAAGCTGTTCTTCTGCGCCGGCGCCGGCCTGTCCCAGGCCTGCTGGGACCACCTCGACGCCGTCGCCCTGAAGCGTTGCGGCGAGACCATCCGCATCATGACCGGCCTGGGCATGACCGAGACTTCGCCGTCCTGCACCTTCGGCACCGGTCCCATCGTGAAGGCGGGCTATGTCGGGGTGCCGGCGCCCGGCTGCAAGGTCAAGCTGGTCCCGGTCGGCGACAAGCTCGAAGCGCGCTTCCACGGCCCCCACGTCACCCCGGGCTACTGGCGCGCGCCCCACCTGACCGCCGAGGCCTTCGACGAGGATGGCTACTACTGCACCGGCGACGCATTGCGCTTCGTCGACCCGAGCCAGCCGACGCTGGGCTTCATGTTCGACGGCCGCATCGCCGAGGACTTCAAGCTCAGCTCGGGAACGTTCGTGAGCGTCGGGCCGCTGCGCGCACGCGTCATCAGCCAGGGCGCACCCTATGTACAGGACGCGGTGGTGACGGGCCTGAACCGCGCCACGATCGGATTGCTGGTCTTCCCGCGCCTGGATCACTGCACCGAACTCTCGGGGCTGCCGGCCGGTACGCCTGCCGCCGAGGTGCTGGCCAGCGAACCGGTGCGCAGCCACTTCAAGCGCCTGCTCGACACGCTGAACGTCGGCGCCAGCGGTTCCTCGAAGCGGATCGAAAGGATGCTGCTGCTGTCCGAGCCGCCTTCGATCGACCACCGCGAGCAGACCGACAAGGGCTCGATCAACCAGGCGGCGGTGTTGAACCGGCGCGCGGCCCTGGTCGATGCGATGTACGACGGAACGGAAGCACAGACGATAGTCAGCAACTGAGAGCACCGAGAGCAACTGAGAGCAGCGAGCGGCACCACCTACAAAAACGAGGAGACGACATGAAACTGAAGACCCTGGCCTGCATCGGCCTTGCATTCCTGCCCTTCGCCAGCGGCGGCGCCTGTGCCCAGAACGGCGACACGATCAAGATCGGCGTCATCGCCGCCCTGACCGGACCTTTTGTGAACATCGGCAAGCCTTTCGAGGACGGCATCAAGACCTACATGAAGCAGCACGGCGATACGGTGGCCGGCAAGAAGATCCAGGTCATCTACCGCGACGACGGCGGCAGCAACGTCGAGCTGTCCAAGCGCGCGGCCCAGGAACTGATCGGACGCGAGAAGGTCAGCTTCCTGATCGGCTTCTCGCTGACCCCGAGCGCGCTGGCCGTGGCCCCGGTGGCAACGCAAGGCAAGACGCCGATGATCGTCATGAACGCGGTCACCACCGGCATCACGGCCAAGTCGCCCTACATGCTGCGCACCTCGATGACGATGCAGCAGATGACCGAACCCTTCGGCACCTGGACCGCGCAGAACAAGATCAGCAACGTCTACTCGCTGGTCACCGACTACAGCACCGGTCACGACGCCGAGGCCAAGTTCGCCAAGGGCCTGCAGGAGGCGGGCGGCAAGATCGTCGGTTCCTCGCGCGTGCCGCTGGCGAACCCCGACTATTCGCCGTTCGTGCAGCGCGTGAAGGACCAGA
Organism: Massilia sp. UBA2709; assembly: GCA_002354135.1. Taxonomy (GTDB): domain Bacteria; phylum Pseudomonadota; class Gammaproteobacteria; order Burkholderiales; family Burkholderiaceae_D; genus Telluria. The sequence continues at coordinate 7,806 of DEKZ01000350.1, forward strand.
AGCCGGACGCCCTGTTCTTCTTCGCGCCGGGCGCGGAAGATGGCGCCGGCCTGCTGAAGGCCTTCAGCGACAAGGGCCTGGACAAGGCCGGCATCAAGTTCCTGGGCGTGGGCGACATGACCAGCGACCACCCGACGCTCGAAGCCCTGGGCGATCGCGCCCTGGGTGCGGTCACGGTGCTGAACTACTCCACCGCACTGGACAACGAGGCGAACAAGAGCTTCCTCAAGGCCTATGCCGACGCCAACCCCGGCCGTCCGGCGCCCACTTTCGTCACCGTCGCCGCCTACGACACCATGGGCATGATCTACGAGACCGTGCGCAAGCTGAACGGCAAGGTCACCGGCGACGCCGCCGTCAAGACCCTGTCGGGCATGAAGTGGAACAGCCCGCGCGGCCCCATCAGCATCGACCCGAAGACCCGCGACATCGTCCAGAACATGTACATCCGCGAAGTCAAGAAGGTCAACGGCAAGCTGGTCAACCAGCCGATCAGCGTCCTCAAGGACGTGATGCCGGACTAATCCCCCTTCTTTTGCAGTGCAGGTCCAGCCGCAGCCCGCTCCCCGGGCTGCGCAGGACCGGTTCGTCCCGACGTTTCGCAAATCAACCGGTTTCGCAACAGGAGAACACACCCATGCACCTCAAGCATTCCAGGACACTAGCCGCCGTCGCCGCCATCGCCGCACTTGGCCTCGCAGGCTGCAGCGGCAACGACAACGACCACGAGGAGCCGGCGCCGCAGCAACCGCCGCCAAGCGCCCAACTGCCCCAGCTGGCGCCGGCTGTCGGCGCCACCCTCGGCGACTGTGCCGGGCTGGCCACCCGCGTCAACATTCCCGATACCACCATCACCGCCGCCAACGAGATCGCGGCCGGCGCCCTGACCGTCGCCGGCAAGCCGGTCGACGCCCACTGCCAGGTGCTGGGCCAGATGTTCCGCCGCGTGAGTCCCGTGGACAACAAGAGCTATGCGATCGGCTTCGAGATGCGCCTGCCGACCAACTGGAACGGCCGCTTCTTCTACCAGGCCAACGGCGGCGTCGACGGCAGCGTGGTCACGGCCGCCGGCCCGGTGGGCGGCGGCGGACCGCTGGACAACGCGCTGAACCAGGGCTTCGCCGTGATCAGCTCGGACGCCGGCCACGGCGCACCGACGCCCTTCTTCGGCATCGACCCGCAGGCGCGCCTCGACTACGGCTACCAGGCCGTCGCCAAACTCACCCCGATGGCGAAAAGCCTGATCCAGGTGGCCTACGGCAAGGCGCCCGACCGCTCCTACATCGGCGGCTGCTCGAACGGGGGACGCCACACCATGGTGGCTGCGGCGCGCTATGCCGAACAGTACGACGGCTACCTGGTCGGCAATCCCGGCTACCGCCTGCCGCTGGCGGCGCTGGCCAACATCGCCGGCGCCAAGACCTATGCCGCGCTGGCCTCGCCCCCGGGCGACCTGCCGACCGGCTTCACCCAGGCCGAGCGCACGCTGGTGTCGAACGCGGTGCTGGGCAAGTGCGATGCGCTCGACGGCGCGGCCGATGGTCTCATCCAGGATACGGGCGCCTGCCAGGCCGCCTTCAGCCTGGAACGCGACGTGCCGACCTGCAGCGGAGAACGCAACGGCACTTGCCTCTCAAGCGCCCAGATGACCGGCATCGCCGCCCTGTTCGCCGGCGCGAAAACGGAATCGGGCAAGACCATCTACACCAGCTTCCCGTACGACGCGGGCTTTGCCACCAATGGCTGGGCGAGCTGGAAGTTCGGCGCGCCGATCGACCGCGATTCCGGCGCCGTCGCCTTCATCTGGGCGGTGCCGCCGGCGGACCCGGCCACCTTCAACGGCCGCGACTTCGTCCTGAACGCCAACCTGGACAGCCTGCTGGGCCGCATCAACGCGACCGATGCCACTTATACCGAGAGCGGCACGTCCTTCATGACGCCGCCGGACGGCGCCAACCTGTCCACGCTGAAGAACCGCGGCGCCAAGATGGTGGTCTACCACGGCACCAGCGACCCGATCTTCTCGAGCGACGACACGACAAGCTGGTACGAGGCGCTGCGCGCGGCCAATGGCGGCGACGCCGCGAACTTCGCACGTTATTTCCGCGTGCCCGGCATGAACCACTGCTCGGGCGGACCGGCGACGGACCAGTTCGACATGCTCACCCCGCTGGTGAACTGGGTCGAAAAGGGCCAGGCGCCCGACAGCGTGCTGGCCGGCGCGCGCGGCGC
>DEKZ01000018.1:0-7699 GCA_002354135.1 Massilia sp. UBA2709
TCCAGCCGCGGCACGGCGGCGCCGGCGTCGCCCAGGCGGCTGCCGCCCTGGGCCAGCGGCGCGAAGAAGTCTTCGAACATGCTTTCGACGAGGCGGCCGAACTGGTCCTCGACCGAACCGGGACGATAAGCCGACAGTGGCGTACTGCCTCTCCTGACGAGATTCATGGTAGGCCTCCTTTCCTCATGATGAACATGCGCGGCGCGTTGGCCGCACCTGTTTTATAGGGCAGCGGCGCGGCGTTTTCAAGGCGCGCGGGACAGGGAAGCAGGGGGCAGTGTGCGGGCAATTGCGCCAGGCCAGCGGACATGCGGAAAGAGGGAACCGGCGGCGCTCCGGACGGTCTGAACCTTCCGGAGCGCGCGCCGGTGGCGGGGCGCCGTGCGGCGCTTAGCCGAGCTGGCGGCGGTGGAAGCGCAGGTGGTCCTCGACGAAGGTCGAGATGAAGTAATAGCCGTGGTCGTAGCCCGCGTGGCGGCGCAGTTCGAGCGGCTGGCCGGCGGCGCGGCAGGCGGCTTCGAAGACGTCCGGATTCAGCTGGTCCGGCAGGAACTTGTCGGCCAGGCCCTGGTCGACCAGGATCCCTTGCGGGAAACGTACCGGGCCGCTGCTCACCAGCTCGGTCGCATCCCAGGCCTTCCATGCGCTGCGGTCATCGCCCAGGTAGCCGCCGAAGGCCTTTTCGCCCCATGGGCAGCGCGAGGGCGCGGCGATCGGCGCGAAGGCCGAGACCGAGCGGAACAGCTCGGGGTTCTTCAGCGCCATCACCAGCGCGCCATGGCCGCCCATCGAGTGGCCGAAGATGCCGCAGCGCGCCGGGTCGGCGTTGAACTCGCGCATCACCAGTTCGCGCAGCTCCAGGATGTAGCTGTACATGCGGTAGCGCTGGGCCCAGGGTTCCCGGGTGGCGTCGAGGTAGAAGCCGGCGCCGGCGCCGAAGTCCCAGCTGTCGGTTTCGCCCGGCACGCCGGCGCCGCGCGGGCTGGTGTCGGGGGCGACCAGGATCAGGCCTTCCTCGGCGGCGACGCGCTGGGCGCCGGCCTTGATCATGAAGGTCTCTTCGGTGCAGGTCAGGCCGGCCAGGTAGAACAGCACGGGCAGTTGCTTGTCCTGCGCGCCGGGCGGCAGGTAGACCGAGAACTTCATCGGCAGGCCGATGGCGTTCGAGTCATGCTGATAAAAACGCTGGGTGCCGCCGAAGCAGGCGTGTTCGCTCAGGAGTTGTGCCATGTTGTTATCCGTTGTTGGGTGACGGTGCAAGTATGCCAGTTTGGCAGGCTTTGGGTAGAGCAGGGCTGTGATTGCGGGAGCTGTGCATTGCGTTTCGATTGCACGGGTGGTGTACGGCGTGGGTTCTTGAACCCTCGCGCTACGACGTTCGATCAGCCGAAACGCAGGGCGACAGCCTTCAGACGAGCCCGAACGCCCCGAGGACGGCCCCGGCCCCCAGCACCCACAGCAAATGCACCTTCGTCCGCCAGATCACCAGGCAGCTCGCCACGGCCAGCAGCCACAGCGGCCAGTCGGCCGCGCCGCGCGCCCCCGAGCTGGCGAGGACCCAGGCGGTCGAGAGCAGCATCGCGATCACCATCGGCGCCATGCCCTGCTTGAAGGCGCGCACGGCGCGCAGTTCGCGGTTGCGGTGGCCCCATTGCGCGACCTGGTAGGTGAAGATGGTCGAGGGCAGCATGATGCCGATCATCGTGGTCGCCACCCCGAGGAAGGCGGCCGTGGTGCTACCGGCGTTCATGCCGACGTGCCAGCCCATCAGCGCCACGAACAGCACGTTCGGTCCCGGCGCGGCCTGGGCCAGGGCGATGGAATCGTTGAACTGGGCCTGGGTCAGCCAGCCGTGCTGCTCGACCAGGAAGCGGTGCATTTCCGTGGTGGTCGAGATCGCGCCGCCGAGCGACATCAGGGACAGCATCAGGTAGTGCGCGAACAGGTTGAGCCAGTCCTGCCAGGACAGGCTCAGGTGGATGGCCGCGGCGCTCATGACTTCAGCTTCCGGTAGGTCAGGAAGCAGCCGAGGCCGCCCAGGACCGGCAACACGTACACCAGCGGCGCCTTGACGAGGGCCAGCAGCACGAAGGCGAGCGCGCCGATGAGGAGGCACCAGGCCAGCGGCATGGGGTTGCGCGCAAGCGTGCTCGAGAGCTTCAGGCCGGTGGCCGCGATCAGCCCGGCGGAGACGGCCGCCATGCCGCGCAGGGCGCCGGCGACATGCTGGTTGCCGGCGAAGCGCGCGTGCAGGGTGGCCAGCAGGAGGATCAGCACCAGCGGCGCCGCCAGCAGCCCGCCCAGCGCGGTCATGGCGCCGGCCAGGCCGAAGTAGCGCGCACCGATCATCATCGACAGGTTGACCACGTTCGGCCCCGGCATGATCTGGGCCACCGCCCAGTCCTCGATGAATTCGTCCTGGGTCAGCCAGCGCCTGCGGTCGACGAGTTCGCGCTGGACGACAGCCATCACGCCGCCAAAACCCTGCAGGGCCAGCAGCGTAAAAGCGATGAACAGATTGGGCAGGGAAGAGGGACGCGGGCGGTCGCTGGATGGCTCAGGTTTCATCCTGCGATTATCGCCCTCATATTACTGCTACGCAACTAGCCCCCTCCGATGCCGCGCATGACCTTGCCGCTGCCGCCGCATTGGGGACAGGGTTTGCCGTCGGCCTGCTTGCCGCTGCCGGAGCAGGCGTCGCAGATGTCTTCGCCGGCGCCCGGGGTGCCGGGGGCGGCTTCGTCGCCAGGGTTCATATCCGGTTGAGATGTCGTGCTCATGGATGCCTCGCTGGTGGGTTGAAGGGATGCAGCGCGGCCATTCTAGGCGTGTTGCGAAACGGATGGCGCAACGCTGCCTCCCGGCATGCCTGCCTTTTCTTGTTTTTCGATGGAAAAATGACATTGACATTGCCGCTTCTTGATCAATACTCCAAACGCAAGGAGTTTAACCACGTCAAGGCGGAGGCAGGATGGAGCACATACCAGCAGAGCTGCGCGGCATCGCCGCGGATGGCAGGGGCGACGCCCGCAAGGATGTCCGGCAGCGCGTCATCGTCGACGCCGGGATCGCGGTCCAGTTCAGTGCCAACACCATGTCCGCGGTCGAGTACCTGCGCTCACGTAACATCGGACGCGCCGTGATCGAGCGCGTCCTGCTGGAACCGTTTCGACGCCGTTCCCGTCAATAAAAAGTTGCTCTACAGTTCGGCTTTTTGATATCAAAAGCACATGTTTGTGGCGCGACCGGAAGTCCGGTTATACACAAAAATTTCTTTTTTTCAATGTGCACCTTGCTGCCGGGCTGCCTGCACAAATGCGTGCAAGTCATTGATTTTTCTAGTGTTCGGCACTGCCCGCCGTTTGGGCATTTTGTTGAAAGCCGCATCCCATCGCGCTTTCGGGATGTCAAGCCCCGGCTTTTCCACAAAGTTATTCACAATCTTTGTGGATATCCAGAAAACTCCTTTATTTCCGGCGACTTAGCTCAGCTTGTTCGGAGAACGTTTGAAGTCGCCGTGAAGCGGGCGCGGCCTTTTTGCGACAGACTCGTCGATCTGGAGTGCAAAATGCACTTGCGAAAGCTTACTGGACAAATGTACAGTTGCGCTGTTCGCCTCTTGCCATTCCATTCATGACCGCTGCCGCCGCTGCCGCACCTTCCGCCCCCTCTCCAGCCGTTTCCGCCGACGACCCGTTTGCCGGCCTCAATCCGGCCCAGCGCGCCGCCGTCGAGCACGACATCGGGGCGCACACGACGCGCCCGCTGCTGGTGGTGGCCGGGGCCGGGTCCGGCAAGACCAATACGCTGGCGCACCGGGTGGCGCGCCTGATCCAGGGCGGCGCCGACCCGCAGCGCATCCTGCTGCTGACCTTCTCGCGGCGCGCGGCCAACGAGATGACCCAGCGCGCCGGCAATGTCCTGCAGCGCATCATGGGGACGGCCGCGCAGGTGACGACCCAGGTGACGACGCTGCCCTGGGCCGGGACCTTCCACAGCATCGGCGCGCGCCTGCTGCGCCAATTCGCCGGGCGTATCGGCCTGGACGAGTCCTTCACCATCCACGACCGCGGCGACTCCGAAGACCTGATGGGCCTGGTGCGCCACGAGATCGGCCTGACCCACACCCAGAAGCGCTTCCCGCTGAAAGGAACCTGCCTGTCCATCTATTCGCGGGTCGTCAATTCGCGCGAGCCGCTGGCCAAAGTCTTGCAGAGCACCTTCCCGTGGTGCACGGAATGGGAAGCCGAACTGAAGCGCCTGTTCGGCGCCTACGTCGACGCCAAGCAGGAGCAGAACGTGCTCGACTACGACGACCTGCTGCTGTTCTGGGCCGAGATGGCGCTTGATCCGGAATTGGGGCCGGAACTGGGCGCGCTGTTCGACCACGTGCTGGTCGACGAATACCAGGACACCAACCGCCTGCAGGCGGCGATCATCACCGGCATGAAGCCGGGCGGGGAGGGCGTGATGGTGGTCGGCGACGACGCCCAGTCCATCTATTCCTTCCGCGGCGCGACGGTACGCAACATCCTCGACTTCCCGAAGCAGTTCTCGCAGCCGGCCGAGGTGATCACGCTGGACCGCAACTACCGCTCGACCCAGCCCATCCTGGACGCCTCGAACGCCGTGATCGCGGCTGCGCTCGAGCGCCACGCCAAGACCCTGTGGACCGACAAGGCCGCATCCAAGCTGCCGGAACTGGTCCTGATCCCCGACGAGGCGGAACAGGCGCGCTGGGTCTGCAATCGCATCCTCGAGCACCGCGAAGCCGGCATCAAGCTCACCGCGCAGGCGGTGCTGTTTCGCGCCGCCAGCCACAGCGCGGCGCTGGAACTCGAACTCATGCGCCGGAATATCCCCTTCGTGAAGTTCGGCGGCCTGAAATTCCTGGAAGCGTCGCACATCAAGGACGTGCTGGCGGTGCTGCGTTTCGCCCAGAACCCGAGCGGCCGGATGGCCGGCTTCCGGGTGGCCCAGCTCATCCCGGGCATCGGCCCGGCCACCGCCACGCGCCTGCTCGACGCGGTCGCCGAGGCGCCGGAAGCCGCGCAGGCGGTGGAAGCATTCGAGGCGCCGGCCAAGGCCCAGGGCGACTGGCAGGACTTCGTGGCGCTATACCGCCGCCTGCGCACGCCCGGCCTGCGCTGGCCGGCCGACCTGGAGCTGGCCAAGGACTGGTATCTGCCCCACCTGGAGCGCCTGCACGACGACGCGCAGGTGCGCGCGGCCGACCTCGAACAATTGACCCAGCTGGCGGGCGGCTATGGCAGCCGCGAGAGTTTCCTGGCCGAGATCACGCTCGACCCGCCGGAAGCGACCAGCGACCGCGCCGGCCCGCCGCTGCTCGACGAGGATTACCTGATCCTCTCGACCATCCACTCGGCCAAGGGGCAGGAGTGGAAGTCGGTGCACGTGCTCAACGTGGTCGACGGCTGCATCCCCTCGGACATGAGCACCGGCAGCGCCGAGGAAATCGAGGAGGAGCGGCGCCTGCTGTATGTGGCGATGACGCGCGCCAAGGAGCACCTGCACCTGGTGGTGCCGAACCGCTTCTTCATCAAGCAGCAGGCCCAGATGGGCGACCGCCACGTGTACGCCTCGCGCACGCGTTTCCTCACGCCCGCCATGCTCAAGCATTTCGAGGAATGCGTCTGGATCACGGCCGACAAGGCGCAATCGCGCAAACCCATGCCGGAGACCGTGCGTATGCTGGTGCGCAACCGGGCAAGGGATGCGTGGAAATAAGTGGTTTAAATACGATGAGGAAACGAGACCGTGGGGGCTGCAAAGAGACGCCGGGCACCTGATTGGATGACTTATCCCCCGCGCAGCTTTTTTGTAGGAATCTTCCGATAGAGTCTTACAACAGCGCCGAGGTGTTTGTGCAAGTCATTGATTTTTAAGGCGCTTATTTTTGCCTCTGGAACGGGCATTTTGTTGAAACCCGCATCAATACTGCCCTCCCGGCTTGTCAAGAGGTGCTTTTCCACATAGTTATCCACATTTCTTGTGGATATCGGCGTTATCCTAATCAGATCAAGGACTTACGGCGCGAGATCAAGAGATGTATTGACGCCCGTCAATTCTATCGTAAACGGGCTGTCGAGCCCTTTGTGTAAGATGGCGCATCCTCATCCACTGTCGAGTGCCATGTCCGCCAATTCCACCAGTCTGCGTCATGTCGTGCTGTTCGCCTTCAAGGAAACCGCCAGCGCCGAGGACGTCGATGCCGTCGTCGCCGATTTCGCCACGCTGCCGCAAGCCATTCCCGGCATCGTTTCCTACGAGTGGGGCACGAACGTCAGCCCGGAAGGCCTGAACGACGGCTTCACCCACTGCTTCACGCTCACCTTTGCCCGCGCCGAAGACCGCGACGCCTACCTGGTGCACCCCGCGCACGAGCGTTTCGTCGGCACGCTGGGCAAGAGCCTGGCGCGCTCGCTGGTTGTCGATTACTGGACCCAGTAGCTGTCAGGCGGCGGCGCCGCTATCGATCAGGCCACGGATCCGCTGCAGGGCATCCAGCGCCCCGAGCGGCAGGGCGACGCCCTCGCAGCCCTCGAGTTGCGGCGCGCGCGGGTTGATGCGCACCAGCGGCGCGCGTTGCAGCGCGCTCATCCGGCGCACCGAGGGTATGTCCACGCCCGCGCCCAGTTCGATCACGACCAGCTTGCCCACGGCCGCACGCCAGGCCCGCTGGCGCGCCAACTGCGCCTCCGTGCGCGTGGCGATCCACCCGCCGTCGTTGAACATCAGGATGTTCGGCCGCGCCAGCGCGCAGCAGCGGGGGCAGCGCGGCGCTGCGCCGAGCAGGCGGCAGGCGGCGGCGTCGACATCCGGAACGAAGGCGTCGGCGGGCCAGATCGCGTCCAGGCAGGGTCTCGCGCATTGCAGGTGATGGATGGAACCGTGGCATTCGACGATGCTGTCCTCGTCGAAGCCGGCGCGCTGGAACTGGCCGTCGACATTGCTGGTGAAAACGAAGGCGCCCTGCGGTTTGCCGGCCGCCCAGTCGCGCAGGATGCCGAAGCCCGGATGCGGCCGCGTCGCGCGGTACAGCGCCAGGCGATGGCCGTAGAAGCCCCAGGCCAGGGCCGGGTCGGCCTCGAAGCTGGCCGGGTTGGCGATCTCATAGAAGGGAATCCGGGCCTGGGCGAGGGCGGGGTAGACGCGCCAGAAGCCGGTGTTGCCGCGAAAGTCGGGCAGGCCGGAGTCGACGCCCATGCCGGCCCCGGCGCAGATCATCAGGCCATCGGCGGCGTCGATCAGCCGCGCCGCGCGCACGAGGTCCGCTTCAAGCATGTTGTCCCTCCTCTCTGTCCTTGACCAGCCGGGTAAGCCGCTCGAGCTCGAGCAGGAAGCGCTCGCAGGCCAGCGCCGGCGGCCATGGCTCCCAGGGCGTGCCGCCGTAGACCGCGGCCAGCGGATCGTCCTGCAGCACGGCCGCGCGGATCTTCAGGGTGCTTCGCACCTCCTCGCGCGACCAGCCGGCCACGTGCACCGCCTCGCTGGCCGCGGCCAGGCGGTCGGCACGCTTGTGGCGGGCATGCTCGCTTGCGGTCCACGAGGGCAGGCGGTAGCGCAGGAAGACCACGTGCTCGAGGCGTTTGCTGAGCGCGCGGAAACCTTCGCCCAGGAAGGGCTTGATGACGGACAGGGCGTCGAAGCCCAGCAGGCCTTCCTCGGCGTCGTGCAG
>DEKZ01000018.1:7804-9950 GCA_002354135.1 Massilia sp. UBA2709
TGCAGCAGCTCGCGCAGCTCCAGCAGCGGGTCGACGCGGCCGCCGAGCGCCGCGCGCTGCAGCAGCATCACCGTGATCGAGTGCTGCGCCACCGAGAGCGGCAGCGGCCAGGCCGAGTGGCCGCCCCAGCGGTAGGTGCGGGCCAGGCCGAGGGCCAGGTCGGCATCGTCCCAGTCGAACGGGGTGGGGTTCAGCAGGTCAAGACGCTTGCCGGACGGCATGCGCACCCAGGCGCGTTGCTGCACCATCAGGCGCGGTCCCCGCCGGCGGCATTGCCGCGGGCAAGGCCGTGGCAACTGGGGGAGCGGGTGGCGGGCGCGGGCCGCGTCGCTTGGGGCATGCATTCTCCGTGAATCGTCGTCGTATCGATGCCTCGATTCTACACATCGCGTCGAAAACGGGGCTCACATGGAGCGCACAGCGGGCGCACATGGGGCACACAGCGGGCGCACACGGCCCGCATTGATCCATGCGAACATGGAGGCACCTGAGGGGCCTACACTGGTTCGGGTTGCGACTTTCGGGAGAACGATGTGGATGGGGCGCAAGGACGGATCGATTGCGACGTGCTGGTCGTCGGCGGCGGGATCAACGGCGCGGCGATCGCGCGCGACGCCGCTGGGCGCGGCCTGCGCGTGGTGCTGTGTGAGAAGGACGACCTGGCCCAGCACACCTCGTCGGCATCGAGCAAGCTGATCCACGGCGGCCTGCGCTACCTCGAACACTACGAGTTCGGCCTGGTGCGCAAGGCGCTGATCGAGCGCGAAGTGCTGCTGCGCAGCGCGCCGCACATCATGCGTCCGCTGCGCTTCGTGATGCCCCAGGACGAAGGCGCGCGGCCGGCCTGGCTGATCCGCGCCGGCCTTTTCCTCTACGACCGCCTGGCGCGGCGCGAATTCCTGCCCGGCTCGCATGCGATCGACCTGCGCAGCCACCCGGCCGGCGCGCCGTTGCAGGACCGCTACACGCGCGGCTTCATGTATTCCGACGGCTGGGTCGACGACGCCCGCCTGGTCGTGCTCAACGCCCTCGACGCGCACGAGCACGGCGCGACCATCCTCACCCGCACCCACTGCCTGGCGCCGCAGCGCCACCCCACCCACTGGAGCGTCACCCTGGACGGGGGCGACAGCCGCCTGCGGCTGCAGGCGCGCTGCCTGGTGAACGCCGCCGGGCCCTGGGCCGCGCGCTTCCTCGACGGCATGCCGGAGCTGCAGGGCCAGCGGGCGCTGCGCCTGATCAAGGGCAGCCACATCGTGGTGCCGCGCCTGTTCGAGCACCCGCACGCCTACATCTTCCAGCACCCCGACGGGCGCATCGTGTTCGCGCTGCCGTACGAAAACGCCTTCACCCTGATCGGCACCACCGACGTCGATTACCAGGGCGACCTCGACAAGGTGGCGACCAGCCCCGAGGAAGTGGCTTACCTGTGCCAGCTGGCGAACCGCTACTTCCTGCGCGCGGTCACGCCCAGCGACGTGGTGTGGAGCTATGCCGGCGTGCGGCCGCTGGTGGAAGATGCGGCCGCCAGCGCCCAGGCCGCCACGCGTGACTTCCGGCTCGAGACCGACAGCGCCGGCGCGCCCATGCTTTCCGTCTTCGGCGGCAAGATCACCACCTGCCGCAAGCTGGCCGAGCAGGCCGTGGACTGGATCGCCCGGGCGCTCGGCAAGAACGCCCCGGCCTGGACCGGCGAGGCCTGCCTGCCGGGCGGCGACGTGGCCGGGCGCCGGCCCGACAAGCGCGGCGTGCTGGAATTCGGCGCCTGGACCGCCGCCCAGGCCGCGCGCTACCCCTGGCTGCCGCCCGGCCTGCTGCAGCGTTATGCGCGCGCCTACGGCACCCGCATCGACACGCTGCTGGCGCGCCGCAACAGCCTGGCCGATCTCGGGCAGGAAGTCGTGCCTGGCCTGTACGCGGCCGAGATCGAATACCTGGTGACCCACGAATGGGCGCGCAGCGCCGCCGACATCCTATGGCGGCGCAGCAAGCTCGGCCTGCACCTGGCGCCCGGCAGCGCCAGCCGCCTCGACGAATGGATGGTCGCCCGCCAGCCGGCCATGGTCCTGTAGCTCCGGCCGCCGCGGCCGATCAGTTCCCGTTGCGCTCCAGCCAGCCGTCGATCTCCGGCACGCGCTGGGCGCGC
>DEKZ01000018.1:9997-10287 GCA_002354135.1 Massilia sp. UBA2709
TGGCCGCCACCGCAGTCTCTGCATCGCGCCTTGCCTCGGGCGCCAGGTGCGCCTCGGCGTACGCCCGCACCTTGCCCACCATGTCCGGGCTCGAGGAGCCGCGCGCCAGCATCGGGAAGTAGCGGCTGCGCGAGGTGGCGTCGATGCGCTTGTCGACCGCGGCCATGTTGGCGATCGCGAAGTCGAAGGCCATGTCGGGATGGTTACCGGCCACGGCGGCGATCATCTCGGCGCCGATGGTCGCGCCCGGCTCGTCGCTGATCGCCAGCGCCAGCGCGCGCCGCGCGAGG
>DEKZ01000019.1 GCA_002354135.1 Massilia sp. UBA2709
AGGCAAGCTGGGAACCCGACATCTTCGGGCGCATCCGCGAACAGATACGCGCCGCCGGCCTGCAATACCGCGCCACCCAGGCCGAGCGCGACGCCGCGGCCCTGGCCGTGGCCGCCGGCGCCGCCCAGAACTACATTGCCCTGCTCGCCCTCGACGCCCAGCTCTTCATCACGCGCGCCACCGTCGCCTCGCGCGCCGAGGCCCTGCGTCTCGCGCTTGATCAGGCCCGGGTCGGCTACATCTCCCAGCTCCAGCTGACCCAGGCCCAGTCCGAATACCAGTCGGTGCTGCAGGCCGTGCCCGAACTCGAACTCGCCGTGCGGCGCCAGGAAAACGCGGTGCGCCTGCTGGCCGGCGAGTTGCCGGGCCCCGTGGCGCGTGGCAAGGGCTTCCAGGACCTGCACGTGCCGCCGGTGCCGAACGCCCTGCCCTCGCAACTGCTGGCGCGCCGGCCCGACATTGCCCAGCGCGAACTGCTGCTGGCGGCCGCCGACACGGCGCTGGCCCTGCGCCGCCAGGCCTTCCTGCCTCAGATCAACCTGAGCGCCCAGCTCGGCAGCGTGCTGGTCAGCGCCCTCGACTACGACCCGGTCAGGATCTGGAGCGTGGGCGGCAGCGTGCTCGCGCCCCTGTTCTCGGCCGGCCGGCTCACGGCCCAGTACGAGGCCTCGGCCTCACAGCGCGACCAGGCGGCCTTCGCCTACCGCCGCGCCGTGCTCACGGCCTTCTCGGAAGTCGAGAACGCCCTGGCCGGCGTGCCGCGCCTGCAGGACCAGGTCGGCCACGCCATGCAGCGGCGCGCCATCCTCGAACGCTCGCTCGGCTATGCGCGCGACCGCTACCAGGCCGGTTATGCCTCCTACCTCGAGCAACTCGACGCCCAGCGCAATCTCTACCAGGTGGAGTTGTCGCTGGTCACGTTGCGGCGCACACAGATCGATAACCTCATCGCGCTGTACCGGGCGCTGGGCGGCGGATGGTCGGCGCAGACGCTGCCGTGAGGAACTCCTGACGCGCGCACATTTGGCCAGGGTCGCCTTTGGGTGCCGGACGGCGTGCTAGGTTCACGGGTGGATGTGGGTGCCGGCGCGTGCGCGATTTACCAATGGTAACGATCGACGCGTAGACGGGACCCGTCCACCCTAGGTCCATCCGGCACATGGCGAATGTCGCCAGCGTATCTCTCATACCCGTAGGGTGGACGGCTCCGCCGTCCACGCGTCGATACGCGAAACCGATTCTCTCGCAAACGTACCGGAACGAGGCATTTTGCACCCTCCCATGCTGCACAGCAGCACGAAAATACTTCGATGCAATGCTCGTGCGCGGGCTTGCAGGACTTATCATTTCTGCTTGCCGCACATCACCTCACAAAGGGAAAGCGAATTATGAGCCAGGGTAATCCTCTGTCGCTGCACGTCCCGGAGCCAACCGGCCGCCCGGGTTGCAAGACTGATTTTTCGTATCTGCAGTTGTCCAAGGCTGGAGAAGTACGCCGGCCCGACGTGAACGTCCAGTTCGGCGACACCGCCGACCTGGTTTCCTCCCTCATCCGCGTGCTCGACGAGGACGGCAATGCCGTCGGCCCGTGGGCGCCCGACATCGGCCCAGAGCAGCTGCGTTTCGGCCTGCGCACCATAATGAAGACCCGCATCTTCGACGCCCGCATGGTCATCGGCCAGCGCCAGAAGAAGATGTCCTTCTACATGACCTCGCTCGGCGAGGAAGCGATCGGCACCGCGCACTCGCTGGCGCTCAAGGATGGGGACATGTGCTTCCCGACCTACCGCCAGCAAAGCCTCCTGATGGCGCGCGAGTACCCGATGGTCGACATGATCTGCCAGCTGCTCTCGAACGAGCGCGACCCGATGAAGGGCCGCCAGCTGCCGGTCATGTACTCGGTCAAGGACAAGGGCTTCTTCTCGATTTCCGGCAACCTGGCCACCCAGGTGCCGCAGGCGGTCGGCTGGGCCATGGCGTCCGCGATCAAGGGTGACACGAAAATCGCCTCGGCCTGGATCGGCGACGGCGCCACCGCCGAAAGCGACTTCCACACCGCGCTCACGTTTGCCCACGTCTACCGCGCGCCCTGCATCATCAACGTCGTCAACAACCAGTGGGCGATCTCGACCTTCCAGGCCATCGCCGGCGGCGAGAGCGTGACCTTCGCCGCACGCGGCGTGGGCGCCGGCATCGCCTCGCTGCGGGTCGACGGCAACGACTTCCTGGCCGTGTACGCGGCTTCGTGCTGGGCCGCCGAACGTGCCCGCAACAACCTCGGGCCGACCCTGATCGAGTGGGTGACCTACCGCGCGGGCCCGCACTCCACCTCCGACGACCCGTCGCGCTACCGCCCCGCGGACGACTGGTCGCGCTTCCCGCTGGGCGACCCGATCGCCAGGTTGCGCCAGCACCTGACGAAGATCGGCGCCTGGTCCGACGACGAGCACGAGCGCGTCCAGGCCGAGCTCGAGGCCGAGGTCCTGGCCGCGCAGAAGGAGGCCGAACAATACGGCACGCTGGCCGATGGCCGCGTGCCCAGCGCCGCGTCGATGTTCGAGGATGTCTACAAGGACATGCCCGAGCACCTGCGCCGCCAACGTCAACAACTGGGGGTGTGAAATGGCACGCGACGACAACGATACCAATTCGGCCGGCAACGAGCCGGTCAGCGAAACGAAGACCAGCCAGATGACCATGATCCAGGCCCTGCGCTCGGCCATGGACGTCATGCTCGGCAAGGACGACAACGTCGTCATCTATGGCCAGGACGTCGGCTACTTCGGCGGCGTGTTCCGCGCCACTGATGGGTTACAGGCGAAGTACGGCAAGACCCGCGTGTTCGACGCGCCGATCTCCGAAGGCGGCATCGTCGGCACGGCGGTCGGCATGGCGGCCTACGGGCTGCGCCCGGTGGTCGAGATCCAGTTCGCCGACTATTTTTACCCGGCGACCGACCAGATCGTGTCCGAAGCGGCGCGCCTGCGCTACCGCTCGGCCGGCGACTTCACCGCGCCGCTGACCATCCGCATGCCCTGCGGCGGCGGCATCTACGGCGGCCAGACCCACAGCCAGAGTCCCGAGGCGATGTTCACCCACGTCTGCGGCCTGCGCACCGTGATGCCCTCGAACCCCTACGACGCGAAGGGCCTCTTGATCGCCTCGATCGAGAACGACGACCCGGTGATCTTCCTCGAACCGAAACGCCTCTACAACGGCCCCTTCGACGGCCACCACGACCGCCCGGTCGTCTCCTGGGGCAAGCACCCGATGGGCGAAGTCCCGGAAGGCTACTACACGGTCCCGCTGGACAAGGCGGCCGTGTTCCGGCCCGGCGCCGACCTCACCGTGATCACCTACGGCACCATGGTCTGGGTCTCGGAAGCGGCGGCCACGGAAACCGGCATCGATGCGGAGATCATCGACCTGCGCACCCTGTGGCCGCTGGACCTCGACACCATCGTCGAGTCGGTGAAGAAGACCGGCCGCTGCGTGGTCGTGCACGAGGCGACGCGCACCAGCGGCTTCGGCGCCGAACTCGCCTCGCTGGTGCAGGAACACTGCTTCTATCACCTGGAAGCCCCGATCGAGCGCGTCACCGGCTGGGACACCCCCTATCCGCACGCGCAGGAATGGGCGTACTTCCCCGGCCCCGACCGCGTCTGCGCTGCGTTCAAACGTGCGATGGAGGCCAAATAAATGGGTATTCACGTCATCAAGATGCCGGACCTGGGCGAAGGCATCGCCGAGGTCGAAGTCGTCGCCTGGCACGTCAAGCCGGGCGACACGGTCAAGGAAGACCAGGTGCTGGCCGACGTCATGACCGACAAGGCGACCGTCGAGATTCCCTCGCCGGTGAACGGCGTCGTCAAGGCGCTCGGCGGCAAGCTGGGCGAGGCGATGGCCGTCGGCGCGGAACTGATCCGCCTCGAAGTCGAGGGCGCGGGCAACCATGTCGGCGACAAGAGCGGCGACAAGGGCGGCCACACTACCGCGGCGCGCCGGCAAACCGAGCCGGCCGTGTCCGCGAACGCCGCGACGGTCGACGAGTTCCCGCCGATCACCGTGGCCCAGCCGGAGACGGTCGTCACGACCGTGACCAGCGAGGAAACCGCGGCGCCGGCCCAGGCCGCACCTGCGCGGTCCACGTCGACGCCCGCGTACGCACAGGGCGGCATGCAGGCGGCGCACCAGCACCACGGCCGCGCCGCCGGCGAAAAGCCGCTGGCCGCCCCCGCCGTGCGCCAGCGCGCCTGGGACATGGGCATCGAGCTGCAATACGTGACCGGTTCCGGTCCCGCCGGCCGCATCACGCACGCCGACCTCGACACGTATGTGGCGCGCGGCCAGAAGAAGGCGGCCGAAGGCGACCGCCGCTACGCCGTCCTGGAAGGCGAACAGGCGATGCCGGTGATCGGCATGCGCCGCAAGATCGCCGAGAAGATGCAGGAGGCGAAGCGCCGCATCCCCCACTTCACCTACGTCGAGGAAGTCGACGTCACCGAACTGGAAGCGCTGCGCGTGCAGCTGAATGCCCGCTACGCCGGCCAGCGTCCCAAGCTGACCCTGCTGCCGCTGATCATGCGCGCGGTGGTGCTGGCGATCCGCAAGTACCCGTCGGTGAACGCGCGGTTCGACGACGACGCCAACATCGTCACCACCTACAACCCCGTCCACCTGGGCATCGCGGCCCAGACCGACGCCGGCCTGATGGTGCCGGTGGTGAGGAACGCCGAGGCGCGCGACCCCTGGTCGGCCGCCGCCGAGGTGGCGCGCCTGGCGGAAGCGGCGCGCAGCGGCAAGGCCCTGCGCGAGGAGCTGAGCGGCTCGACCATCACGATCACGAGTCTCGGCGCCCTCGGCGGCATCGTCACCACGCCGGTCATCAACCGGCCGGAGGTGGCAATCGTCGGCGTCAACCGCATCATCGACAAGCCCGTGATCCTGAACGGCGCCATGGTCGCGCGCAAGATCATGAACCTCTCGTCCTCCTTCGACCACCGGGTGATCGACGGCATGGTGGCGGCCGAGTTCATCCAGACCATCCGCGGCTACCTCGAGTGCCCGGCAACCCTGTTCGTGGAGTGAGCCGATGAACCAAGTCAGTACCACCCTGCTCGTCATCGGCGGCGGTCCCGGCGGCTACGTGGCCGCGATCCGCGCCGGCCAGCTCGGCATCCAGACCGTGCTGGTCGAAGCGGCCACGCCCGGCGGCACCTGCCTGAACATCGGCTGCATTCCGTCGAAAGCCCTGATCCACGCGGCCGAGGAGTTCGACAAGGCGAAACACTTCGCCGACGGCTCGGCGCTGGGAATCATGGCCAGCGCCCCGTCGATCGATGTGAGCCGCACGGTGCAGTGGAAGGACGGCATCGTCAAGCGCCTGACCAGCGGCGTCGGCGCCCTGCTGAAGAAGAACGACGTCCAGGTGATCAACGGCTTCGCCCGCATCCTCGACGGCAAGACGATCGAGGTGAAGGGGCTTGATGGCGAACTGCTGCGCGTGCGCTGCGAGCACCTGCTGCTGGCCAGCGGCTCGGAACCCGTCGAGCTGCCGTTCATGCCGTTCGGCGGCATGGTGGTCTCCTCGACCGAGGCGCTGTCGCCGGCCGACGTGCCGCGGCGCCTGGTCGTGGTCGGCGCCGGCTACATCGGCCTGGAGCTGGGCACGGCCTACCGCAAGCTGGGCGCCGAGGTCACGGTGGTCGAGGCGGCCGAGCGCATCCTGCCGGCCTACGACGCCGAGCTGACCAAGCCCGTGGGCGCGGCGCTCAAGCGCCTCGGGGTCGAATTGCGCCTGGGTTCGAGCGTGCTCGGCCTGAACGCGGCCGGCGACGGCGTGCGCGTGAAGGATGCGAACGGCGAGGAAACCGTGCTGGCGGCCGACCGCGTGCTGGTCGCCGTGGGCCGCCGTCCGCGCAGCGCCGGCTTCGGGCTGGAAAGCCTGCGGCTCGACATGAACGGCCGCGCCGTGAAGATCGACGACCAGTGCCGCACCTCGATGCGCAACGTCTGGGCGATCGGCGACCTGACCGGCGAACCGATGCTGGCGCACCGCGCCATGGCCCAGGGCGAAATGGTGGCCGAGATCATCTCCGGCAAGCGCCGCCATTTCACGCCGAACGCGATCGCCGCCGTCTGCTACACCGATCCGGAAGTGGTCGTGGTCGGCCTGTCGCCGCTGGATGCCGAACAGGCCGGGCTGGACGTCATCAGCGCGCACTTCCCGTTCGCGGCGAATGGCCGGGCGATGACGATCGAGTCGACGGACGGATTCGTGCGCGTCGTGGCGCGGCGCGACAACCACCTGATCCTGGGCTGGCAGGCGGTCGGGCGCGGCGTGTCGGAACTGTCCACGGCCTTCGGGCAATCGATCGAGCTGGGCGCCACGCTGGAAGACGTCGCCGGCACCATCCATGCCCATCCCACGCTGGGCGAAGCGGTGCAGGAGGCGGCGCTGCGCGCGCTGGGCCACGCGCTGCATATCTGATCGCAGCCGCAGCCCTTGCGGCCGATGCAGGAAAACGGATGCGCACGCCCCGTTTCCTGCGCATCGGCCGCCATTTTCCGGTAGAGCGTCCTCGCACATACATATGTGAAATACTGCCCGTCGATTTGCAACAATTACATGCCCATGCGATAATGTTTCAAGACAGCAATATGCATGTCACCTATTATCAATGGAAGAAAGTTTGTAATGTTCAAGAAAATCGCAGTTGCAGCAGCGCTCGTTATCGCTTCGTCGGCGGCTTTTGCCCAGCAAGCTCCCCAGTTCTACGTCGGCGCCGATGTCGCCTCGACCAAGGTCGACGGTTTCGACCGTGACGAAGGCGCAGGCATCTTCGTCGGCTACAAGTTCAGCCCGAATGTCGCAGTGGAAGCAGGCTGGCACCAGCTGGCCGACATGAACGAACGCGTCTTTGGCGACAAGGTCAGCGTCAAGTACGAGCAAACCGAGATTTCGCTGATCGGCACCCTGCCGCTGAGCAATGGCTTCAGCGTCTATGGCCGCTTGGGCTACAACGAGGTCAAGGGCAAGCTGAGCGGCACCGTCGACGGCGTGCGCGTATCGGAATCGGGCACGGAAGACAAGGTCGTCTACGGCGCCGGCCTGTCCTACGCCTTCACCCCGGCCATCGACGGCCGCCTGGAAGTGCAGAAGCCGCACAGCGACATCACCAAGATCGCCGCGGGCGTGGTCTTCAACTTCTGATTCGCCTTGCGGCCTGGCCGGATCCCCAAGCATCAGGGCGCCGCGTGCGCCCTTTTTCGTTGGCGCGGCGATCGGAGCAAGCGCTTATGCATGGTGGTTGTCGGGAATCTTGACGTGCCCGCGCCCAGCATATTTACACCCGTAAATTTTTCCGATATGAATCAATTACTTGAAGAAATATTGACGTATTGGCACGCTACTTGCTGACACGGAGGGTCCACACCAACCGGAGATCAATATGTTCCTGACTGTCCTGAAAAAAGCGCTGCTCGGCTCCTTGTTCTTTGCCTGCTCGTCCCTGTTTGCCGCACCGCTGGTCATCAATATCGACAACGCCGCCAGCTACGGCGAATTCGGTCAAGAAGGCAACACCGTCCTGACCTATGACATCGGCGCCAATTCGTAGATCACCGGGATCAGCTACGACCTCAACGTTACCGCTTACAACCCGAGCTGGCTGATGGAACTCGGCCTGGCCATCACCAATTCGAAAACCAGTGAAGGCGTCTACTTCAACCCCGGCATTACGGACTGGTACCCGGGCACCGCTGTCTATGCGGGTGCGGCCGACCTGGAAGCGCTCGACCTGGCATTCTATGTCGGCAACGACGGCATCCTGCGCCTCGAGTTCTACGAGGACTTCGACGACATGTTCATCTCGCCCGACGGCCGCTGGAACTTCGGCACGATTACCATCGACTACACCCCGCAAGCCGCCGCCGTTCCGGAACCGGCCACTGCCCTGCTGCTGGGCGGCGGCGCGATGCTGATGGGCTTTGCCGGCCGCCGGCGCGCCCGCAAAGCCACGGTCGCGGCCTGAACCGCATCAAGTTCGACGGCAAAGGCGCCAGTGGCGCCTTTATTCGTTTCAAGGCGCAGAACTCCGCTGATACCTCTGCATCGTCCAAGCTAGTCCATAGAAAATTCATCGTTGTCAGCAGGAAAAGTCCGATCGTGCGATAATCCGGCCCCGGCCGAAACATGGCGTTTCGGCCTCTTTCGTATCATCGTAAGAAAAGGCAACAAAAATGTTCAAGAGAATCGCAATCGCAACCGCCCTGGTCGCCGCTTCGTCGGCCGTCTTCGCCGCCGAGCCAACCCCGTTCTACGCCGGTGTCGACGTCTCGTCGACCAAGGTCTCGGGCTTCGACGACAAACTGGGCGGCGGCGCATTCGTCGGCTATAAACTGAACCAGAGCGTCGCCATCGAAGGCGGCTACCACCGCCTGGCCGACACCACGGTCGACGGCGCCGACGTCACCCTGGACCAGTTCGACGTGTCGGTCCTGGGCACCGTGCCGCTGACCAACGGCTTCAGCATGTACGGCCGCCTCGGCTTCAACCGCGTCGAAGGCGAAGCCAAGTTCAACGGCGTCAAGCAGAAGGACCACACCACCAACGCCCTGTACGGCATCGGCATGGGCTACGCCTTCTCGCCGGTCGTCAACGCGCGCCTGGAAGTGCAGAAGCCTGACAGCGACATCACCAAGATCGTCGCCGGCGTCGCTTACTCGTTCTAAGCACCCGCTGGTCTCCGGCCGCCGGCCGGTCTGACCGCTCGAACCGGACTGCCCGCGCAGTCCGGTTTTTTTTCGCCAGCCGGCGGCGCTCGCTGCCCCTTTTGCGTCGGGTGGCCGGACCCGGCATGAACCTGGCGCCGAAGGATTTCCCGGAGTTCGCGCAGGCGATCCAGTATTCGATCGCCACGCCGGCCGCCCTCTGCCACGAAAAGCTGCGCGAGAAGGACCCGAATTCGGCTACTTGGCATTCAAGGAAGCGATCCGCCAGGAATGGCAAGCCGCGATGAAGGCTGCCGTGGCGGATTGAAGGCTGCCGCACGCCGGCCCCAGGGCGATTTCCCGCCCGGCCGGCTGCGTTTCGCCGGTCCGCGCGGCAATGCGGAAAAGCGGCAGCGCCACGCGCCGCCCGACGTGCCTGTACAATTGTGCAATACAACACGTCCAACTCGCATGTCCAAGCCACGCATCCTGGTGCTGTACGCCCACCCGGCGCCGCACCGCTCCCGCATCAACCGCCGGCTGGCCGACGCCGCCCGCTCGCAGGACGGTGTGCTGCTGCACGATCTCTACGAAACCTATCCCGACTTCTTCATCGACGTCGCCCGCGAACAGGCCCTGGTCGAGCAGGCCGAACTGCTCGTTTTCCTGCATCCCTTGCGCTGGTACAGCATGCCGGCCCTGCTCAAGGAATGGGTCGACTCGGTCCTGGTACCCGGCTGGGCCTATGGCCCGGGCGCGAGCGCCCTGAAGGGCAAGGGCTACCTGCTGGCGGCGACCACCGGCAGCCCGCTGGCAAGCTACCGCGCAGGCGAGCCCAATGGCCGCCCGTTCGAGGATTTCCTGCCGCCCTTCGAGCAGACCGCCGCGCGCTGCGGCATGCAGTGGCATCCGCCCCACATCCTGCATGGCGCGAACAGCGCCTCCGAGGCCGACATCGACGCCCACGTCGCCGCCTTCCGTGCGCGCCTCGCGCAGTTCCTGCAATCGCCCGCCAACGAAACGAACCCCCATGGATCATAGCCTCCTGACCAACGCCCTGATCTACCTGGCCGCCGCCGTGGTCGCGGTGCCGCTCGCCAAGCGGCTGGGACTGGGCGCCGTGCTCGGCTACCTGCTGGCGGGGATGGCGATCGGCCCCTGGGGCTTTGGCCTGATCCGCGAAGTCGAGGACATCCTGCATTTCTCCGAGTTCGGCGTGGTCCTGCTGCTGTTCCTGATCGGCCTGGAACTCGAGCCCGAGCGCCTGTGGTCGCTGCGGCGCCAGATCTTCGGCTGGGGCACGGCCCAGGTGCTGCTGGTCGCAGGCGCCCTGTTCGGCGCCGCCCTGCTGGCCGGGATCGACTGGCGCGTGGCGCTGATCGCCGCCCTCGGGCTGTCGCTCTCGTCGACCGCGATCGCGCTGGCCACCCTGGGCGAGCGCAACCTGATGGCCACCCCGGCCGGCCAGGCCGGTTTCGCCCTGCTGCTGTTCCAGGACATCGCCGCGATCCCGATGATCGCCCTGGTGCCGGTGCTGGGCGTGGCCGCCGTCGACCATGCCGACGGGGCCGGCTGGCTCCAGGCGGCCCGGGTCGGCGCCGTCATTCTCGGCCTGGTGGTCGGCGGGCGCTACCTGGTGCGCCCGGCCCTGCGCATCATCGCCAAGTCCGGCATGCGCGAGATCTTCACCGCGTTCGCCCTGCTGCTGGTGATCGCCATCTCGCTGCTGATGCAGTGGGTCGGCATGTCGATGGCACTGGGCGCCTTCATGGCCGGCGTACTGCTGGCCGATTCCGAATACCGCCACGCGCTGGAGACCGACCTCGAGCCCTTCAAGGGCCTGCTGCTCGGCCTGTTCTTCATCGCCGTCGGCATGTCGGTCGACTTCGGCGTCTTCCTGTCGAAGCCCTGGCTGATCCTCGGCCTGGTGCTGGGGTTCCTGGCGATCAAGCTGGCGGTGCTGTTCGCGCTGTCCTTCCGGTTCGGCATCGCGCGCGGCCAGCGCTGGCTGTTCGCCTTCCTGCTCTCGCAGGGTGGCGAGTTCGCCTTCGTGGTGTTCGGCGCGGCGGCCGCCGCCCGCGTGTTCGCGCCCGAGACCGGCTCGATCCTGGTGGCGGTGGTGGCCCTGTCGATGGTCTCGACGCCGCTGCTGCTGGTCTTGTACGACAAGGTGCTGGAGCCGCGCTACCGCGGCCAGAACAAGCGCGAGCCCGATGCCATCGACGCCAACGAGGGCCACGTGATCATCGCCGGCTTCGGGCGCTTCGGCCAGATCATCGGCCGCCTCTTGATCGCCAACCGCGTCAAGCTGACCGTGCTCGACCACGACCCCGACCAGATCGAGCTGCTGCGCCGCTTCGGCCTGAAGGTCTTCTACGGCGACGCCACCCGCGTCGACCTGCTGCACGCCGCCGGCGCGGCCAAGGCGCGCGCCCTGGTGCTGGCGATCGACGACATCGACGACAGCCTGGCCCTGGCCGACGCGGTGCGCGAGGATTTCCCCGAGCTGCCCATCCTGGCGCGCGCGCGCAACGTCACCCATTACTACCAGCTGATGGACCGCGGCGTCACCGTGATCGAGCGCGAGACCTTCGAATCGGCCCTGCAGCTCGGACGGCGCGTCCTGTGCCAGCTCGGCTACGGCGCCTACCGCGCGCGCGAAGCGACGCTCAAGTTCCGCGAGCACAACAAGGCCAGCGTCGATGCCGTCTACCCCTACTACAAGGACCGCGAGCAGTATGTCTCGATGGCCAAGCGCGCGCGCGACGAACTGAACGAGATGTTCGCGCGCGACCTGAAGAACTACGACAGCGAGACCGACAAGGGCTGGGACTGAGCCATTCCTCGCGTGCCGCACGGCCTGCCCAGCCGCGGGCATGGCCGCCAGCACTTGTGTACAATGCAAGTTTTATCACAAAAGGCAGCCGTGGAAAGCAGCACCAACCAGCATGCGTTCCTGGACCAGGGCGGCGCGATGGGCGAGCGCATCCGCCGGCGCGACTGGTCCGGCCATGCGCTCGGCCCGGTAATGGGCTGGGCGCCGGCGCTGCGCACCGGGCTCGGGATCGTGCTCGGCTCGGCCTTCCCCAGCTTTCTCGCCTGGGGCGAGGAGCAGACCCTGTTCTTCAACGACGCCTACGTGCCTATCCTCGGCCGGAAGGCCGAAGCCGCCCTGGGCGCACCGTATGCCGCGGTCTGGCCCGAGGCCTGGCCCGCTCTCGCACCCTATGTGCGGCGCGTCCTGCAAGGAGAATCGTTCTTCTTCCAGGACTACGCCGTCACCCTCGAGCGCCACGGCTACCCCGAGCAGGCCTGGTTCACGTTTTCCTTCAGCCCCCTGCGCGACGAAACCGGCCTGGTCCGCGGCCTGATCTGCACCGTGGTCGAGATGACCGACAAGATGGCGGCCCTGGCGCGCCACAAGGAAGCCGAGGAGCGGCTCGCGCTCTCGCTGGAAGCGTCGGGCAACATCGGCACCTGGAGCTATGACCTCACGACCGGCGCCACCCATGTCGACGAGCGCTTCGCGCGCCTGTTCCAGGTCGACGCGGCGCTGGCGCGCGAGGGCACCGAGCTGGCCCGTTTCACCGACATGATCCATCCTGACGACCGTCCCCGGGTGCTGGCGGCGATCGAGCACGCGATCCGCACCGAGACCCTGTACGACATCGAATACCGGATTCCCCAGCGCTCGGGCCTGGACGTGTGGGTCAATGCGCGCGGCAAGGTGTTCGCCGATCCGGCCGGCGGCGGACGGCGTTTCGCCGGCATCGCGGTCGACATCAGCGAGAGAAAAGCCCAGGCCGAGGCGCTGCGCGTGAGCCAGCAGCTGGCCTCGGCGGCTTCGCTGCGCGCCGAGAACGACCGGCGCCGCCTGGACGCCCTGCTCGAAGCGGCGCCGGTGGGCATCTTCTACCTCGACCGCGAGGGGCGCCTGCTGATCGGGAACGCCGCCAACGAGGCGATCTGGGGCGACTATCCCCAGCCCGGTTCGGTCGACGAGTACGTGGAGTGGAAGGGCTGGCATACCGAGGGCCCCGCGGCCGGCGAGCCGCTCGGGCCACGGGACTGGCCGGTGGCGCGCGTCCTGGCCGGGCGCGACAGCGA
>DEKZ01000287.1:0-2329 GCA_002354135.1 Massilia sp. UBA2709
GCTTCGCGGGAAGCCGTTGGCGCCGTCTGGGCGACGGCTGCGGATTCAGCAGCGCCCGGCTGGGCCGGCTGGGCCGCGCAGGCCGCCAGCGGCATCAGGCAGGCCACCGACAGCAACACGCTCGCCCCGCGCCTGCGTAAGAGGACAGAAGGCAGCCGGCCAGTCCTTGCGACATGGGCGGCTGCCCCTTTTTCGTTTGCAGGAAGGCAGGCAGGGGCGAGCAGGGGCATCATTTATTCAATTTTCTGATCCGTTCCGAAGGTGTGATGATATCAGTGAGTCGGATACCGAACTTGTCGTTCACGACCACGACCTCGCCCTGGGCGATCAGGCAGCCGTTGACCAGCACGTCCATCGGCTCGCCGGCCAGGCCGTCGAGCTCGACGACCGAGCCCTGGGCCAGCTGCAGCAGGTTCTTGATGGCAATCTTCGTGCGCCCCAGTTCCACCGTGAGCTGGACCGGGATGTCGAGAATGAAGTCGATGTCGTTCGGCGTGTCCGGACGCGGATTCTTGGTGCCGAAGTCCTGGAACACGGCGGCGCTGGCCTGCTGCTGTTTTTGCAGCGCGGCGGCTTCGGCGGCTGCCTGTTCGGCAATCGCGGCGCCCCAATCGTCGTCGAGGCTCTGGTCGTCCTGGGTGTCAGACATGTGTTTCTCCTGAATTACTTGAAGCTGTCGCTATTGGCCAGCAGTTTTTCGACCTTCAGCGCGTACTGGCCGTTCGAGACGCCGTAGGAGCATTCCATCACCGGCACGCCGTCGACGGTGGCCTGGATGGTCTCGGGAACGCTGATCGGGATCACGTCGCCGACTTTCATGTTGAGGATCTCGTCGAAGTTCGCCTTGCCGTGGCCGAGTTCGGCCACCAGCTCGACTTCGGCGACCTGGATCTGCTGGGTCATCAGGCGGATCCAGCGCTTGTCGACTTCCAGCGCTTCGCCCTGGATGCTCGAGGTCAGCGCGTCGCGGATCGGCTCGATCATCGAGTAGGGCATGCAGAAGTGGATCTGGCCCGACACCGGACCGAGCTCGATCGTGAAGGTGGACGATACCACGACTTCGTTCGGCGTCGCGATGTTCGCGAACTGGGTGTTCATCTCCGAGCGGATGTACTCGAACTCGATCGGGTACACCGGCTCCCACGACTTGGTATAGGCCTCGAACACGATGTCGAGGATGCGCAGGATGATGCGCTGCTCGGTCTGGGTAAAGTCGCGGCCCTCCACGCGGGTGTGGAAGCGGCCGTCGCCGCCGAACAGGTTGTCCACCAACAGGAACACCAGGCCCGGGTCGAAGACCATCAGCGCGGTGCCGCGCAGGGGCTTCATGTGGATCAGGTTCAGGTTGGTCGGGACCACCAGGTTGCGGATGAATTCGCTGTACTTCGAGACGCGCACCGACCCCACCGAGACCTCGGCGCTGCGGCGCAGGAAGTTGAACAGGCCGATGCGCAACAGGCGCGCGAAGCGCTCGTTGATGATCTCGAGCGTCGGCATACGGCCGCGCACGATCCGCTCCTGGGTCGCCAGGTTGTAGGTGCGGACTCCCGAGGTGTCTTCAGGCGTCGAAACGTCGTCCTGATCGCCGTTGACCCCCTTGAGGAGGGCATCGACTTCTTCCTGAGAGAGGAAATTATCGGCCATGATGATTCTTTACTGGATGATGAACGAGGTGAACAGCACGTCGGACACTTCCTGCTCGTCGCCGCCTTCGTCGAAAGGCGCCTGGACGACAGCCTTGATCTCGGCGGCCAGTTGCTGCTTGCCTTCGATGGTGCTGATCTCGGATGCTTTCTTGCCCGACAACAGGAGCAGCACGCGGCTGCGCACCTTGGCCATGTTGTCCTTGACCAGGAGCGCCTGCTCGGGACCGTCGACCTGCAGGGTGAACTGGATCTGCAGGTACTGGTCGCCGTTCTCCGGCTGCAGGTTGACGACGAACTGCTCGATCGGCACGTACTCGGACTTGACGGCGGCTTTCTTCTCTTTCTTCTTTTTCTTCGGCGCTTCCTCATGGGCCTCGGCGTCGCCGCTGCCGTGCAGGAAGAACCAGCCCGCACCGGCGCCGCCGCCGAGCAGCAGCACGCCCGCGATCGCGATGATCATGAGCTTCTTCTTCGACCCGCCTGCCGGCGCCGCTGCGTCTGCCGCCGGGGCAGCCTTCATTTTCGGATTCGCTTTCAAGATACCTCGGTGCCAAATGGGTTGCGTAATTATGTCATTATCGAGAAAAAGTGCGCAGCGGCAAGCTTGGAAAAGAGGGGAGAAGCTGGGTTAGCTCGGGGTTTGTGAGTGCGGGTGTGGTTTTTCGTAGGGTGGGTTCTCGAAC
>DEKZ01000287.1:2338-3618 GCA_002354135.1 Massilia sp. UBA2709
CACCTGTGCCCACGCTGTCTCGCCGCTTGAGCAGTGTCGGCTGATCAAAAGTCCTATACCGCGTGGACAAAGGTGTCCACCCTACAAGATCACAGTCTCACCGGGCGATCAATGTTGGCGTCCGCCGGAAACGTAAGATGTGCGCAACCGCCGTACCGCGTGGGTTCGAGAACCCACCCTACAACAGCCAACACAACGGCTAACGGATCAGGCGAAGGTATCCACCGCTCCCGCGCCGCCGAGGATGCTGGTGCGCTGGCGCGGCGCGGTGTCCGCCACGGCGCTGTCGCCGCCGCTGCCGCCGTTGCCGCCGCTACCCGAGCGGTTTGAACCCTGCTGGTTCTGCTGCTGCCCGCCGTCGCTGCCCGCGTTCACGGTCGCGTTACCGAGGGCGATGCCGCTCTCGTTCATCATCTCGCGCAGGCGCGGCAGGGAGTTTTCCAGGGCCTGGCGCACTTCGAGCTGCTGGGCCGAGAAGGTCACGCTGGCCATCTCGTTCGAGACGTTCAGCACCACCTGCACCGGGCCGAGGTCGGGCGGGTTCAGTTCCAGCGTGGCGCTCTGTTCTTCGCCGCCGACCATCCAGATCACTTTCTGGCCGACCTGGTTGTCCCAGGCGGGCGTGCCCACGCGCGCGCTCAGGCGGTCGGTCGGCACGGCGCCGGCCGCTTGCGCCGTCTGCAGGGCATTGGTCTGGGCCACCAGGTTGGTCAAGCCTTCCGGCGCGGCGGTGTCCTTCAGCACGGCGGCCTGCGCCATGCTGTCCTGCAGTTTGCTCGCGAACTGGCCGGATTCGAGCTGGGGCTTGCCCGGCTGTTCGCCCGCCCTGGCCAGGTCGAGTGCGCGCAGGTCGATGCCGGTCGCGGCCTTGTCCTGCGGTTCCTCGGTCACGGCCGACAGCGCGGTGTCGCTCTCGAGCTTGACGGTGTGCTTGCCGTCGTCAAGCCCGGGCTTGCCCTTCAGCGCCTCCTGCAGGGCGCCGCCCTGGGCGGCGGTTTCTTCCGCAACGGCGGGCGTTGCCGCTGCCTGTGCCGGCTGGCTGAGGCTGGCCAGCATGGCCAGCATGTCGGTCACCGAATCGGCGGCCTTGGCGTCGGCCGAGGCGGCGTCCTCGCCATCCTTGCCCTCGACGGCGGCCGTCTTGGCCTCGCCGGCGCTTTGCGCGGCGTCCGCTTTGCCGGCTTCGTCGGCAGTGTTCTTGGCCGGCTCCTTCGCGGCCTCGCGTGCCGGCGCTTTCGCTTCGTTGGCGGCGGGCTTGGCCGGCGCCTGCGGTTTCGCCG
>DEKZ01000290.1 GCA_002354135.1 Massilia sp. UBA2709
GCTCGGCACCGTGGCCGACGTCGTGAAACTCGACGCCAACAACCGCATCCTGGTTGCCCAGGGCATCAAGCGCATGCGCGCGGGCCGCATGCATCCGGGCGTGGCGGCCCTGTTCCGCGTGGCCGGACGCGAAGCGCGCTGCGCCTCGCCCTTCGACCTCGGCTTTGCCGTCGGCCCGCGCCTGAACGCCGCCGGCCGGCTTGAAGACATGTCGCTCGGGATCGAGTGCCTGGTCACCGACGACGAGGGCCGCGCCTGGGCGATCGCCCAGCAGCTCAACGAGATCAACCTGAAGCGCCGCGAGATCGAGGCCGAGATGCAGGACACGGCCCTGCTGCACCTGGACGACTTCCAGCCTACGGACAGCAGCACCATCGCGGTCTTCGACGAAGGCTGGCACCAGGGCGTGATCGGCATCGTCGCCTCGCGCCTGAAGGAAAAGTTCTATCGCCCGACCATCACCTTCGCGCCCGCGGGCCTGGGGCTGATCAAGGGTTCGGGCCGCTCGATTCCCGGCTTTCACCTGCGCGATGCGCTCGACCTGGTGTCCAAGCGCGTGCCCGGCCTGATCGACAAGTTCGGCGGCCACGCGATGGCGGCGGGCCTCACCATCCGCGCCGAGCATTTCGACAGCTTCTGCGAGGCGTTCGAAGCGGTCGGGCGCGCCTGGCTGAGCGAAGCGCAACTGGAGCGCGTGATCGAGACCGACGGGCCGCTGGAAGACGAGTTCTACAGCACCAGCTTCATCGAGCTGTGCGACGGCCAGGTCTGGGGCCAGGGCTTCGCCCCGCCCGTGTTCTGCGACGAATTCCGCGTGCTGAGCCAGCGCATCCTCAAGGAGAAGCACCTCAAGCTCCTGTTGGAGCGCAACGGCCGGCGCTACGACGCGATCTGGTTCGGCCACACCGACGCCCTGGGCGAACGCGCCCGCGTCGCCTTCAGGCTCGATGCGAACGAGTACAACGGCGTGACCAAGGTGCAGCTGCTGGTCGAGCACGCCGAGGCGCTGTAAATCGTAGGGTGGGTTCTCGAACCCACGCGGTAGAGCGCTTGCGACTCTGCGGCGCTCCAGGAATCGATGTGCGGGCGTAACAGTCCCATGACGCCTGACGATTGCGCATTGGTACAAACGCGTGGGTTCGAGAACCCACCCTACAACACCCTACCGTCCGCAATCGCAGCCGCGATCGAACACGATCTTCCACGTCCCCGGCCCTTCCAGCCGCCAGACCGAATTGAAGC
The DNA here is from genome assembly GCA_002354135.1 of Massilia sp. UBA2709. Lineage (GTDB taxonomy): Bacteria > Pseudomonadota > Gammaproteobacteria > Burkholderiales > Burkholderiaceae_D > Telluria. The sequence continues at coordinate 1,243 of DEKZ01000290.1, forward strand.
GCCCGACCTGGCGGCCGGCCGGGTCGGTCACCGGCCCGCTGCTGTAGGCCAGCGTGCCCGAGGCCAGCACCTCGACCTGGTCCGGCGCCCAGGCGAAGGGCGCGGCGGCGCCGTCGAAATAGGGGCGCCAAGCCTGGGCCACCGCGTCCCTGCCGCGCTGGGCGCCGCCCGGCGCCATGAATACCGCTTCCTTCGACAGGAAGCCGGCGAATGCCTCGAAATCGCGCGCCGCCATGGTTGCCGCGAAGGCGCGCTCCGTCTCCATTACCTGTTGCCTGAGTTCCTCCTGCGTGCCGCGCGAGCCGCGCGCCATGCAGGCCGCAATGACCACTGCCACCAGCGCCCCCAGGATGATGCCTGCCGATCGCCAACTCATGGAAATATCCTTTTCCTTTTGACAAGTCGGCGCCAATTCTGTCATGGCGCAAGTCCCTTGACAACCGGTAGTTGCATGGTTTGCGAAAATGGAGTATAAAGACTCCAGAAACGGAGGAACTATGAGTCTGGCCTATGCCTACCCCACGAGCCGCTTCGAGCCGGCGGTGCTGGTCGACCTGAACTCGCGCGCCGAGCGCGAGCGCCTGTCGCAGTCCGCCCTGAAGGGCTTCTTCAAGCTGGCCGCCGCCTGGGCTTTGCGCGACGAGGACGCGCGCGAGCTGCTGGGCGGCCTGTCCGCGTCCAGTTTCTACGACTGGAAGAAGAACCCCGACCGGGTGCTCGAGGTCGACCGCATCACCCGTATTTCCTACCTGCTCGGCATCTACAAGGCCCTGCACATCCTGTACGGCGACAAGCTCGCCGACGAATGGGTCGGCCTGCCGAACACCAACATCATCTTCGGCGGCCGCACCCCGCTCGCCTATATGCTGGGCGGCGGCCTGCTGGCCATGCAAACGGTACGCAAGCTGCTCGATGCGCGCCGCGGAGGTCTCTGATCTTGCCGGTCGTACCGAAACTCAACGCCCTGCGCCAGTTCGACACCTGCCGCCTGATCCCCTCGCGCTTTGCCGACGTCGAGGATTCGGTGCTGGCGCCGCTGGCCGACAGCACCGATGTCCTGCGCGACCTGTTCGACCTCGACAATGCCACCAACGAGCGCCTGCGCGGCGAAGCCGGCCTGCTGCCCGGCATCGGCGTCGACGAGCTGGTCTTCGGCGTGCCAGACTTCCGCATCATCAACGCGGCCTATACCTATGCGCGCCCGGAGGGCAGCCGCTTCAACGACGGCGAACGCGGCGCCTGGTATTGCGCCTTCGAGGCCGAGACCGCGCTGGCCGAGGTCAGTTTCCACAAGGCGGTCGAGTACGCCGAGATCAACCGCTTCGACGACAGCGTCACCTACCAGGCGATGCTGGCCGACTTCACGGGAAGCTTCCACGACATCCGCGGCCTGAAGCGCTACACCGACTGCCTCGATCCGCGCAGCTACGTCGCTTCCCAGGCCCTGGCTGCGGAACTGCTGGAACAAGGCTCGATGGGGATTGTCTACCCCAGCGTGCGCCGGCCCGAAGGCACCAACCTGGCGTGCTTCCGCCCCGCCCTGGTCGGCAATGTGCGCAAGGGCGTGGCCTATCGGTTAACATGGGCGGGTTCGCCGCAACCGCGGATCGAGATCATCCAGGACCATCGCACTATTTTATGAAGACCAAACCGGAAAACGACACCGAGCTGCACGACAAGATCAACCGCGAAACCGCCCGCGTCAAATGGGACGAGCTCGAGCGCCATTTCGCGCAGGGCAACGTGATCTACGTGAGCGAGGCGCTCGACCTGATCGACGTCGCCATGCGCATCTCGCACGACGACAAGGAGAATATCGCGCGCTGGATGGCCGAAGGAAAGATCGCCAAGGTCTCGGACGTGCAGGCAGAGAGCTGGTCGGCCGGCGAAGTCTCGCTCTGGGGCACGGTCGTGCATCCCTTCATCCTGGTGCAGCCGGAGAAGAAGCAGCTGCACTGAGCGCCGCTCCCTGCCGGGGGCGCGCAGCCGCCCCCCCCTCCGCCGACAATTGCAACATCGCTAACGCTGCATGTTGCAATTTTGCCGCACAGCATCATTTTCCCTGATACCGCTGTTACACTCGCCCCGGCGGCGCAGCCCCGCCATGCAGCGATGCCTTTTCCGCCGCCGCGTTCTGCGCAAGTCCGACAGCTGCCGCTCCGCGCGGCCCATCAATAGCTTGAATCAGGAAATCCAACGTGAAGAACCTCAAGATCGGCGCCCGCCTCGGCATCGGCTTTGCGATCGTGCTCGCCCTGCTGGTTGCGCTTGCCGTCACCGCCCTGACCCGCATGCAGTTTGCGGGAGACATGACCAACCGTCTCGTCCACACCAGCATCAAGAACCAGCGTAATGTCGCCGAATGGGGCAAGTACATCGAGGTGAACAGTGCGATGATCGAGACCGCCTTCATCTCCACCGATCCGGCCAAGGTGAAGGAAATCGCCGAGCGCATGAAAGCCGTTTCCGCCTGCTCGACCGAACTGCAGCAGGCCATCGAAAGCTCGCTGCGTAACGAAGGGGTGAAAGCCCAGTTCGCGGTCGTGAAGGAAGTGCGCAACGCTTACCTGGAAGCGCGCACCGCGCTGTTCAAGGCCAAGATCGAAGGCGACGAGGCGCTCGCCGCCAAAATCCATGCCGAGCAGATGGTGCCGCGCAGCGCCGCCTTCCTGGCCGCCATGGACAAGCTGGCCACCATGCAGGTCACCGCCGCCGACGGCGTCGCCACCACCATCCTGGACTCCTATGCCAACACCCGCGTGATCCTGGTCAGCCTGAGCATCGCCGCGCTGGCGCTCGGCATCGGCTGCGCCATCCTGATCACGCGCTCGATCACCGTGCCGATCCGCGACGCCGTGGCGGTGGCCGAAAAGGTCGCCGCCGGCGACCTGACCACCCGCGTCGCCGTCGAGAGCCGCGACGAGACCGGCCAGCTGATGCGCGCCCTGGGCAGCATGACGGGCGCCCTGGCCGAGATCGTCGGCCGCGTGCGCAGCGGCACCGGCGCCATCGCCACCGCCTCGAGCGAGATCGCGGCCGGCAACCAGGACCTCTCGAGCCGCACCGAACAGCAGGCCGGTTCGCTCGAGGAGACCGCCTCCTCGATGGAAGAACTGACCTCGACCGTAAAGCAGAACGCCGACAACGCGCGCCAGGCGAACACCCTGGCCGAGGCGGCCTCGCATGT
>DEKZ01000289.1 GCA_002354135.1 Massilia sp. UBA2709
GGCAGGCGCTGCCGGCCCGGGCGCTGGGCGCGAAACAGCTGCTCGCGCTCGAGCCGTCGTCGGCGCGCCTGATGGTCCGGACCGGCAAGGGCTGGCAGGCGCCGGCGCTGGCGTGGAAAGCCGGCAGCGCACCTCCGGCGCAACTGCCGGTCGTGCTGCCGCGCATGCAGACCGCACCGGTCGCACGCCTGGGCGACGCCGCCGACGATCCGGCGATCTGGGTCCATCCGGGCGATCCGGGCCGCTCGCGCATCCTGGGCACCAACAAGAAGCAGGGCTTGCTGGTGTACGACCTGCAGGGCCGCCAGACGCAGTTGCTGGAAGCGGGCCGCCTGAACAACGTCGACCTGCGCCAGGACCTGCGCTTCGGCGACGAACGCTTCGACCTGGCGCTGGCCACCCAGCGCGACGAAAATGCGATGGTGCTGTTCACCATCGACGCGCAAGGCGTGCTGGCCGAAGCGGCGCGCCTGCCGACCGGATTGAAGGACATCTACGGCACCTGCGTGCTGCGCACTCCCGAGGGCGGCCTGGATGCCTTTGTCAACGACAAGGACGGACGCTACGAGCACTATCGCATCACGCGCAGCGGCGGACGTTTCGGGGCCAGCCTGGCGCGCCGCTTCCGCGTCGCGACTCAGCCCGAAGGCTGCGTCGCCGACGACCGCAGCGGCCTGCTGTTCGTCGGCGAGGAAAAGCGCGGCCTGTGGGTGACCTCGGCCCGCGCCGACCAGCCGGCGACGCTGAAGATGGTGCTGCCGGTGGGCGCGGTGCTGCATGCGGACGTCGAAGGCATGGGCATCTACCATGGCGCCGAGCGGAGCTACCTGGTGGTGTCGAGCCAGGGCAACAACAGCTACGTGGTGCTCGATGCGGCGCCGCCGTTCGCCGTACGCGGCGCCTTCCGCATCGGTATCGATGCGGAAGGCGGCATCGACGGGGCATCCGAAACCGATGGCCTGGAAGTGACGTCGGCCAATCTCGGCGGTCCGTATGCGCGCGGCATGCTGGTGGTGCAGGACGGCTTCAAGCGCCTGCCGGACGGGCCGCAGAATTTCAAGGCCGTGGCCTGGGAGGACATTGCCAGGGCATTGAAGCTGGAGGGCGGCGCGAAGTAAGGCAGTGGCCCGGGATGCCAATGATGCAAGAAACCCGGGCCGGCGCCGCGGCGTCAGGCGGGATTGAACGGACGGGAATGCGCAAGCGTGGAGCAGGGCGCGCTGCGCATTCCCTATGCGGGTAAAATGACGCCGTCCGCAATTCGAGAGCCGCCATGTCCACCATCGAGACCCCGCAATCCATCACCATCACCCGCCCCGACGATTGGCACCTGCACCTGCGCGACGGCGCGGCGCTGGCCAGCGTGCTGCCGCATACCGCCCAGCAGTTCGCGCGCGCGATCGTGATGCCGAACCTGAAACCCCCGGTCACCACCGCTCTAGATGCCGCCGCCTACCGCGACCGCATCCTGGCCGCGCTGCCGGAAGGAATGCAGTTCGAACCGCTGATGACCCTGTACCTGACCGACAACACCGATCCGGACGAGATCCGGCGCGCCCAGGACACCGGCTTCATCCACGCCGTGAAGCTCTACCCGGCAGGCGCCACCACCAATTCGGCGGCCGGCGTCACCGACCTGAAAAAGTGCTACAAGACCCTGGAAGTGATGCAGGAAGTCGGCATGCCGCTGCTGGTGCACGGCGAAGTGACCGACAACGATATCGACCTGTTCGACCGCGAAGCCGTCTTCATCGAGCGCGTGATGCGCCCGCTGCGCAAAGACCTGCCGGCCCTGAACATCGTGTTCGAGCACATCACCACCAAGGACGCGGCCCAGTACGTGGCCGAAGCCGAAGGCCCGATCGCGGCGACCATCACCGCCCACCACCTGCTGTACAACCGCAACGAGATCTTCCGCGGCGGCATCCGTCCGCATTACTACTGCCTGCCGGTCCTGAAGCGCGAGGAACACCGCCTGGCGCTGGTGACGGCCGCCACCAGCGGCGACGAGCGCTTCTTCCTCGGCACCGACTCGGCCCCGCACGCCCTGAATGCCAAGGAAACGAGCTGCGGCTGCGCCGGCTGCTACACCGCGCTGCACGCGATGGAGCTGTACACGCAAGCCTTCGCCGACGCCGGCGCGCTCGACAAACTGGAAGCTTTCGCCAGCTTCAACGGCCCGGCCTTCTACGGCCTGCCGCGCAATGAAGGCACCATCACCCTCGCGCGCGAAACCTGGACCCTGCCGGAAACCGTGCCGATGGGCGCCGCCCGCCTGGTGCCGCTGAACGCCGGCGAGCAAATCCACTGGAAGATGGTCTAAGGCCGGCCGATGCTTGCGCAGATCGACTGGTCCCGCCCCTGGTATGACGCGGTACGTCCGGCCTTCGAGCGCCTGCAGCTCGAAGACGACGCATTCGTGTCCGCCTTCAACCGCAACGCGGCCAGCCTCGCCCTGCGCAACCACCGTGATCTGCCGATTACCTTCGTGCCGCAGGAATCGCTGCCCGAAGGAACGGCCTACGAGGCCTTCATCAGCGCCACCGGCGGCGTGCCCACGCGCGACAACCTGCACGACTTCTTCAATGGCCTGGTGTGGCAGACTTTCCCCCTCATCAAGCGCCAACTGAACGCCCTGCAGGCGGCGCAGATCGAGGCCGCCGGCGGGGTAGGGCAGTCGCGCGGCCCGGCGCGCGACGCCGCCACCATTTTTGACGAGAACGCAGCCCTGCTGGTGGTGCGCGCCTCGAGCGCGGGCCGCGAGCTGGTCGACGAGCTGCGCGCCCACTGCTGGGACGCCGCCCTGTTCGAGAAGCGCGCCATGTTCGGCCGCGACGCCCGCTTGTGGCTGTTCGGCCACGCGCTGATGGAAAAGCTGGTCGCGCCGCGCAAGGCGATCACCGCGCATACCCGCGTGGTCTTCGCCGGCGACGCATATTTTGAACTACCGCTGGATGCGCAGCGCGCCTGGATCGACGAGCGCGTGGCGGCCGAGCTGGCAAGCAGCGAACTGACCACCTCCAGCTTCACGCCCCTGCCGGTCCTCGGCGTGCCGGGCTGGTGGCCGGACCAGGACGCCGCTTTCTACGCCGACGCCGGCGTCTTCCGTCCGAAAAGAATAACGTGATGATGAATAAACAGGTTCGCTGGGGCATCCTCGGCACCGGCAAGATCGCCCGCGCCTTTGCCGCCGCACTGCGCGACGTCCCCGATGCGCAACTGGCGGGCGTCGCTTCGCGCAGCCGCGACAAGGCCGAGGCCTTCGCCGCCGAATTCGGCGCCGCTGCCGCTTATGGCTCCTACGAGGAGCTGGCCGCCGCCAGCGATATCGACCTGGTCTACATCGCCACCCCGCACCCCCAGCACGCCGCGAATGCGCTGCTGGTCCTGGGGGCCGGGAAGGGCGCACTGGTCGAAAAGGCCTTCACGGTGAACCGCCGCGAGGCCGAGGAGGTCGTAGCGCTGGCGCGTGCCAAACGCCTGTTCCTGATGGAGGCAATGTGGACGCGCTACCTGCCGTGCCTGCTCGAGGTCAAGCGCATCATCGCCTCCGGCGAAATCGGCGAGGTCAGCCAGGTCGTGGCCGACTTCGGCTTCACCGCCAACTTCGGTCCCGAACACCGCGTCTTCAACCCTGCGCTCGGCGGCGGCGCATTGCTCGACCTGGGCATCTATCCGCTGTCGATCGCGGCCAGCCTGCTTGGCCCGGTCGCTTCGGTGCAGGCCCAGGCCCAGATGGGGCCCACCGGCGTCGACGTGCAGACCGGCTTCACGCTCAGGCACGAAGGCGGCGGCATGTCGGTCTGCAGCTGCTCCTTCCTGGCGCGTACGCCGGGTGAACTGACCGTGTCGGGTACGCGCGGCCACGTGCGCATGAACACCATGTTCCACCGCGCCCGCTCGGTGACGGTGGCGCTCGAGGACGGCAGCACCCGCACGGTCGACACGCCGTTTATCGGCAACGGTTATGTGCATGAAGTGATCGAGGCCCAGCGCTGCTTCCAGGCCGGCCTGCTGGAGAGCCCCGGCATGACGCAGGACGAGACGCTGGCGCTGATGGGCGTGATGGACGAGATCCGGCGCCAGATCGGCCTGGTCTACGAGGCCGATCGCGCAGGGTAGATTCGCAACATCCGTGCAACGCCGTCCGGCGTATGCATGTTGACAAGAAAACCAGAGGGCCGAATACTGGACAGGTTCCCGCCACCCGACCTGTCCGGAGTCCTTCATGCCCAGTCTTCGCGCCGCCATCCTTGCCGCCGCCTGCCTGCTACCCCTGGCGGCGCACGCCGACCCCGTTCCCGTCCCCGCCGACAAGCTGGCCTATGTAGGCGACTGGCAGGGCAAGGACATGCGCATCCAGATGGCGAAGGACGGCAAGATCAAGTACAAGCGCGACCGGCCCGGGAAGAACATGGACCTGAGCGTCGACCTGCAAGGTTTTGACGGCGACAACTTCGACATCGGCTGGGGCTTCGTGCGCTCGACTTTCGTCGTCAGCAAGCCGCCGCACCGCGAAGGCGAGAAGTGGAAGATGACGGTCGACGGCGTCGAACTGACCCGCGTCGATTGAGCCGGGGGCGGACATGCAGCTCGGTTCCGTCACCCCCATCCTGCGCATCTTCGACGAAGCGAAGGCGCGCGCATTCTATGTGGATTTCCTCGGTTTCGAAGTCGACTGGGAGCACCGCTTCGAGCCGGGCCTGCCGCTCTACCTGCAGGTTGCGCGCGGCGGCTGCGTGCTGCACCTGAGCGAACACCATGGCGACTGCTGCCCCGGCGCCGCGCTGCGCATCGAGGTCGACGATGTCGACGCTTATCACGCGGAGCTGGCGGCGAAGGAGTATGGTTATGCCCGGCCGGGCCTCGACGACACGCCGTGGGGGAGCCGCGAGATGGCGGTCAAGGATCCGTTCGGGAACCGCCTGGTGTTCACCGGCGCGACCGGTGCCTAGATAGATGCGTTGACCCGTAGGGTGGGCGGGTTCCCCGCCCACGCGTTCAAGTACGGTTTGCTCATTCGATACGCGCAATACAGCGCATGCTTTTGTTGAACGCGTGGGCGGGACACCCGCCCACCCTACCGTTTGGTTGCCTGCTTGACGTGTCAGGAACGGCTCGCGCCTGCCGAGCCAGACTCGTAGGGGCGGTTCTCGAACCCACGCGGTACGGCGCCTGAGCAGGGCTGGCTCAAACCATCACGACGGCGCGGCGCCCGATCCGAGGCTGCCGGATGCGGGAGCGCGGCAACGCCAATCAGCCCCGGCGTCCGGCAAGCGCCGCATCCAGCCTCTTGAACAAGTCCTGATGCAAGTCACGCGTGTATTTGGTCATGTGTCGCCGCGCATGCTCGATCTCTTTCAGTTCGCGTTGGGCCAGCCCCTCGCGGTCATTGGCCATTGCCCACAAGGCCAGCTCCACGCGTGACGCGATGCCGCCGAAGCGTTCCACCACCGTCTCCAGCTGCGCTCCCGCTTCTTCCTGGCGCCCGCAAGCCGCATAGGCCGTGCCCAGCGCCAGCCCGACTTCCTCGGCGCGGAATCCCGGCTGTTTCTCCTGCAGCGGCGCCAGCAGCACGACCGCGGCATCGGCCTGGCCGTGCGCCAGCTTCGCGCGCGCTGCGCCCAGGATCACTTCCGGATCGCCGGCAAACGGTCCGCGCAGGCAGGCGTCGTACTGCGCCACGGCCTGTGCGCCCTGGCCGGCATCGAGCAGGGCGGCGGCCAGGCGCATCTGGTTGTGCGCGGTCGGCGTCAGGTCGAAGTCGCGCTGCGCTTCGCGCACCTCGCGGCTTGGGTCGAGGCTCTTCTGGATGGCGCGGCCGGCCAGCCGCGCCTGGCGCTCCAGGCGCGAGTGCGGCAGGAACACGGCGGCGAAGTAGACGATGCTGCCGAGCAGCGGAAAGGAGAACAGGATGAGCAGCCAGTACATCTGGCGTCCGGTGCGCATGGCGTGGACCGCGAAGAACAGCGCGACGATGATATGAAGTCCGAGTCCGAGAAAAGGCATGGCCGAGTCCTGTGGTTGTTGTGGAGGTGGCTCGACCTTGTGTGCCGCCGTGCCGTGCCGGCCGCAACGATATCCGGATTTGCTGCCCGAATGTCTATCGAATTGTCACAGGCTGCGCAAACGCAGGGCTTGCGGCATCAGGCCTTCAGGAACTCCTCACGCCCACCCAGCCAGCGCGACAGGTGCGCATCCACGATGGCGATGCACTCCGGCGTCTCGCGCTCCAGCAAGGCAGCGGCCACGTCGCGCGCATGTTCGACCAGCCACTGGTCGGTCTCCAGGTCCGCAAAGCGCAGCATCGCCTGCCCCGACTGGCGCGCGCCCAGGAATTCGCCGGGCCCACGGATCTCCAGGTCGCGCCGCGCGATCTCGAAGCCGTCCGTGGTCTCGCGCATCGTCATCAGGCGCTGCTTGGCCACCTGGCCGAGCGGGCTCTGGTACAGCAGCAGGCAGACGCTGGCTGCCGAACCGCGCCCTACGCGTCCGCGCAGCTGGTGCAGCTGCGACAAACCAAAACGCTCGGCGTGCTCGATCACCATCAGCGAGGCGTTCGGCACGTCCACGCCCACCTCGATGACGGTCGTCGCCACCAGCACGTGCACTTCGCCGGCGGCAAAGGCGTCCATGATCACCTGTTTTTCGGCCGGTTTCAGGCGCCCGTGCACCAGGCCGACCTGCAGGTCGGACAGGGCTTCGGCCAGGGTTTCGTAGGTTTCCGTCGCCGTCTGCAATTGCAGCGCCTCGGATTCCTCGATCAGCGGACAGACCCAGTAGACCTGGCGCCCTTCGAGCGCCGCCGCGTGCACGCGCTCGATGACTTCATCCCGCCGGTTCTGGTCGATGGCGCGCGTGACGATCGGCGTACGGCCCGGCGGCAGCTCGTCGATGACCGACACTTCGAGATCCGCGTAATACGTCATGGCCAGGGTGCGCGGGATCGGCGTCGCCGACATCATCAATTGATGCGGCACCAGGCCGTCGCTGCCCTTGTTGCGCAGCGTGAGGCGCTGGCCGACGCCGAAGCGGTGCTGTTCGTCGACCAGCACCAGGCCGAGTTTCGCGAACTGCACCGTGTCCTGGATCAGCGCATGGGTGCCGATCACGAGATGCACTTCGCCCGATTCGGCCATTTCGCTGGCCGCCGTCTTTTCCTTCTTTTTCAGGCTGCCGGTGAGCCAGGCGACCTTGACGCCGAGCGGCTCCATCCAGGCGGCGATCTTCCTGAAATGCTGCTCGGCCAGGATCTCGGTTGGCGCCATCAGCGCGGCCTGGTAGCCGCTGTCGATGGCCTGGGCCGCCGCCAGCGCGGCGACGACCGTCTTGCCACTGCCGACGTCGCCCTGCAGCAGGCGCTGCATCGGGTAGCCCTCGCGCAGGTCGGCGCGGATTTCCTGCACCACGCGTTGCTGGGCATTGGTGAGCTGGAAGGGCAGGGCGCGCAGGAATGCCTCGGACAGCTCACCCACGGCGCGCAGAGTCGGCGCGCCCTTGTCGCGGCGTGCGCGCTGGGCCCGTTTCATCGAGAGCTGCTGAGCCAGCAGCTCGTCGAACTTCACGCGCGTCCAGGCCGGGTGCGACTTGTCCATCAGCGCGTACTCGTCGGCGTCCTTCGGCGGGTAGTGCAGCAGCTTCACGGCCGGCTCGAAATCCATCAAGTCCAGCTTGCGGCGCACACTCGCGGGCACGGTGTCGGCCCAGTCGACGCGGCGCATGGCGTCGGCAATCGCGCGGCGCAGGATAGGCTGCGACAGGCCTTCGCCCGACGGATAAACCGGGGTGAGCGAGGTCGGCAGCGGCGCGCCTTCATTGACCACTTTATAAGTCGGGTGGACCATCTCGGCGCCGAAGAAGCCGTGCTTCACCTCGGTGCGGGCGCGCACCCGCACGCCCTCGGCCAGCTGCTTGACCTGGCTGCCGTAGAAATTCATGAAACGCAGCAGGATCTCGCCGCTGTCGTCGGCGATCGTCACCAGCAGCTGGCGCCGCGGTTTCAGGGCGATCTCGTTTTTCGTGACCACGCCCTCGACCTGCGACACATGGCCGCCGCGCAGGCAGGCCTCGCGGATCGGCACGATCTTGGTCTCGTCCTCGTAGCGCATCGGCAGGTGCAGGACGAGGTCCATGTCGCTGCGCAGGCCGAGCTTGGCGAGCTTGCTTTCTGTGGTTTTCGGGGCGGAAGTGGATTTTGGTGGAGGCATATCTGCGGCATTCCGGCGCAGGCTGACGTAAAATAGAGGGTTCGCCGCACGCGCTGCAGCCTCTATTGTAAAGCTGCCAGCCCCCATTTTCCCAGAATTGACCAGAATGTACTCGCTTTCCGATTTCGATTTTGAATTGCCGCCCGAGCGCATCGCGCAGGTTCCGCTGCCGGACCGCAGCGCTTCGCGCCTGCTGCAGCTCGACGGCGACCGCATCACCGACCGCCGCTTCGCCGACATCGTCGACCAGCTGCAGCCGGGTGACCTGCTCGTGATGAACAACACGCGCGTGCTCAAGGCGCGCTTCTTCGGCGTCAAGGAAACCGGCGGCCAGGTTGAAGTGCTGGTCGAGCGCGTGCTGGACAACCGCACCGTGCTGGCCCAGGTGCGCGCTTCCAAGTCGCCCAAGCCCGGCAACCGCATCCGCCTGGCCGACGCCTTCGACGTCACCACCGGCGAACGCGCCGGCGAATTCTTCACGCTGCACTTCCCGGCGGAGGGTGGCGACGTGTTCGAGCTGATCGAAGCGCACGGCCGCCTGCCGCTGCCACCCTACATCGAGCACAACGCCGACGAATTCGACGAGCAGCGCTACCAGACCGTGTATTCGAAGGAGCCCGGGGCGGTGGCCGCGCCGACCGCCGGCCTGCACTTCGACCAGCCGCTGCTCGACAAGTTGCAGGCAAAGGGCGTCAAGCTCGCCTATGTCACCCTGCACGTGGGCGCCGGCACCTTCCAGCCGGTGCGCGTGGAAGACCTGTCGGAGCACAAGATGCACTCCGAGTGGTACACCATCGCGCAAGAGACGGTCGACGCGGTGCGCGCCGCGAAGGCGGCCGGACGCGACGTGGTGGCGGTTGGCACCACGTCGCTACGCGCGCTGGAATCGGCTTCGCAATCCGGCGAGCTGGTGGCCGGCAGCGCCGACACGGCCCTGTTCATCACCCCGGGCTACCGCTTCAAGACGGTGACGCGCCTGATCACCAACTTCCACCTGCCGAAGTCGACGCTCATGATGCTGGTGTCGGCCTTTGCCGGCTATGAGGAGATCCGCAAGGCCTACGCCCACGCGATCGCCAGCGAATACCGCTTCTTCAGCTATGGCGACGCCATGCTGCTGACCACCAAACGTTCACAATAAGCCCGTCAAGAATACCGATGCTCGAATTTACGCTACTGAAGAAAGACACCAGCGGCCTGTCGCATGCGCGCCGCGGCCGCTTGAAACTCAACCACGGCACGATCGAAACCCCGATCTTCATGCCGGTCGGGACCTATGGCTCGGTCAAGGCGATGGACCCGGTCGAGCTGAAGGAAGTGGGCTCGCAGATCATCCTGGGTAACACCTTCCACCTGTGGCTGCGCCCGGGCACCGAGGTGCTCGACAAATTCGGCGGCCTGCACGGCTTCATGGGCTGGGACAAGCCGATCCTGACCGACTCGGGCGGCTTCCAGGTGTTCTCGCTGGGCGCGATGCGCAAGATCACGGAAGAGGGCGTAACCTTCGCCTCGCCGATCGACGGCTCCCGTAAATTCCTGTCGCCCGAAGTGTCGATGCAGATCCAGCGCTCGCTGAACTCGGACATCGTGATGCAGTTCGACGAGTGCACGCCGTATGAAATCGATGGGCGTCCGGCCACCGCCGAAGAGGCGGCCAAGTCGATGCGCATGTCGCTGCGCTGGGCCCATCGCTCGATGAACGAATTCAACCGCGGCGAGAATCCGAACGCGCTGTTCGGCATCGTCCAGGGCGGCATGTACGAGCACCTGCGCGACGAATCGCTGGCGGGCCTGGAAGACATCGACTTCCCCGGCCTGGCGATCGGCGGCCTGTCGGTGGGCGAGCCGAAGGAAGACATGAAGCGCATCCTGGCCCACGTCGGCCCGCGCCTGCCGGAGAACAAGCCGCACTACCTGATGGGCGTCGGCACGCCGGAAGACCTGGTCGAAGGCGTGGCCAACGGCGTCGACATGTTCGACTGCGTGATGCCGACCCGGAACGCCCGCAACGGCTGGCTGTTTACGCGCTTCGGCGACGTGAAGATCAAGAACGCGCGTTACAAGGACGACACTGCGCCGCTGGACGAGTCCTGCACCTGCTACTGCTGCAAGAACTTCTCGCGCGCCTACCTGCATCACCTGCACCGCTCGAACGAGATCCTGGGTGCGCGTTTGAACACTATCCACAACCTGCACTACTACCTGAACCTGATGCAGGAGATTCGCGACGCGATCGATGCGGATGGTTTCAACGCGTTCCGCATTCAGTTCGCGGCCGATCGGTCGCGCGGGGTGTAATCGGTGCGCGGCTATGCTGCTGCTGGTTGAACGCGTGGGCACAGGGGCGCCCACCCTTGTATCT
>DEKZ01000424.1 GCA_002354135.1 Massilia sp. UBA2709
CGCAACCGCGGCCCCGGCCCCGGCCGCTTCAGGCTGGACGCCGCCGCCCTTGCCGCGCTGGGCCCAATTGCCCGTCGAACTCGACGCCTTCGCCCGCTCCTGGCCCTTCGGCCTGGCGGCGCGCAGCGTCGACTTCTATAAAGAGCGGGTCTATCTCGCCGAACTGAACCAGCGCAGCGCGGCCTTCCGTTTCGATGCGCGCCAGGCCGACCCGGAGAAGACGCCGGATGTCGTGGTGATGGTGCTGGGCGAATCGGCGCGCTACGACCGCTGGAGCATCAACGGCTATGCGCGCCAGACCAATCCGCTGCTGGAACAGGAAACGAACCTGGTGCCGCTGCAGGACCTGATCACTTCGGTGTCGGCGACGCGCCTGTCGGTGCCGGTCATCATCTCGCGCAAGCCCGCGATGCAGAGCCTGAAGGACGGCTTCAGCGAGAAATCCTTCCTGACCGCATTCAAGGAAGCCGGCTATAAAACCTTCTGGCTGTCGAACCAGATCTCGTTCGGCAAGTTCGACACGCCGGTGTCGGTGTTCGCCAAGGAAGCCGACCAGGTCGAATTCCTGAACCTGGGCGGCTTCACCAACAATTCGAACCTGGACGAGGTCCTGTTCCCCTCGTTCGAGCGGGCCCTGCACGACCCCGCTCCCAAAAAACTGATCGTGCTGCACACGCTCGGCAGCCACTGGAACTATGCGCACCGCTATCCCGCCAGCTTCGACAAGTGGACGCCCTCGCTGCGCGGCGTCGACAAGCCGGTCGTGACCGACGACGCGATCGAGCCGCTGCTGAGCAACAGCTACGACAACGCCATCCTCTACACCGACTGGTTCCTGGCCCAGGTGATCGGCAAGCTGAAGTCGCCGGAGAAGGCGGCGGCGCTGATGTACGTGGCCGACCACGGCCAGACCCTGTACGACAAATCCTGCAAGCTCGCCTTCCACGGCCACAACACGCAATACGAATTCCACGTGCCGGCGTTCGTCTGGTATTCCACCCTGTACGGCGAGCGCTTCCCCGACAAGGTGGAGCAGGTCAGGCGCCACCGCAAGGCGCCCCTGTCGACCGAGAACGTGTTCCACACCCTGGTCGACCTCGGCGACATCCGCTATCCGGACGAGCGTCTCGAGCGCAGCATCGCCAGCAGCCGGCTGAAACGCCACAAGCGCTACGTCGACAGCTACGGCTGGACCGACTACGACAACGCGCGCATGAAGGGCGACTGCCGCGAGGTCATCGACAAGGGGACGCCGCTGCCGCGCAGGTGAGGTATCGGCTTGTACGCTTGGCTTTCGGTGTGGATATGCGACCGTCGTGGGGCTGTTGCCTGTGCCGTTATCGGTGTTTTCCATCCGCGTGGGCACGAGTGCCCACCCTACGATTACCGTTAGCAGCGAGATCATACGAAACCCGGATACGCAGCGTGCCCCGTAGGGTGGGCTCTCGAGCCCACGCGGACCATGCGGACCAGTAACGGCACAGGCAACAGCCCCGAGGTGCGCGCCGACTGGCCGGAATGCGCTACATTGGGCAGGCAGCGAAACAATCCGGACACTGCCGGCACTGGAGCGCCGCCGCAGCGGCGCCTGGCCTATGATCACCCACATCAGACGGAGGCTGGAACATGAACCGCAGATCGGCACCATGTGTCATACCGGCAGTGTTAATGACCATCCTCCTCCCCGGGCTCGCTCACAGCGCCGAAAAAATCCCTGACGCCATTGCCTCCGATCCTGCCAGGCTGGGCTGGATGGTCGGTTCTCCCCCGCCGCCCGACCGCATCCTGCGCTTCGAGGACGGAAGCTACTTCCAATTTCCCGCGCTGCGCTGGAGCGTGTCGAACTTCAGGCAGTTGATGCCGACCGTGAACGTGTCGCGCGGGCTGGACGCGCCGCTGAAGCTCAAGCAGTCCATCCGCAACGATATCGACGCCCTCACCTTCCTGCCAGCCGGGAGCAAGCGCCCGATGACCTGGCAGGAATCACTGCTGGCCAACTATACGGATGGCGTGGTCGTTCTCCACAAGGGGCGCGTGGTCTACGAGCGTTACTTCGGCGTTCTCAAGCCGGAAGGACAGCACGGCGCCATGTCGGTCACCAAGACCTTCACCGGCACATTGGCGGCCATGATGGTTGCCGAGGGCAGGCTGGACCCGGGGCGCAAGGTCGTGGAGTACGTCCCGGAACTGGGGCGTTCCGCGTTCGGCAACGCGACCGTGCGCCAGATCATGGACATGACGACCGGAATCAAATTCAGCGAAGACTACGCCGACCCGAAGGCGGAGGTCTGGATGCATGCCGCGGCCGGCAATCCCTTGCCGAAGCCGAAGGACTACAACGGTCCGCGCTCCTACTACGAATTCCTGCAAACCGTCCAGCCCGAGGGCGTCCACGGCGAGGCCTTCCACTACCGTACCGCCAATACGGATGCGCTCGGCTGGATACTTGCGCGCGTGAGCGGGCGCTCGGTGGCGCAACTGCTCTCGGAACGCATCTGGAGCAAGCTGGGCGCCGAGCAGGACGCCTACATGTCGGTCGATTCGACCGGGACGCCCTTCGCAGGCGGCGGGCTCAACACCGGGCTGCGCGACCTTGCCCGGTTTGGCGACATGATCCGCAACGACGGCCGCTACAACGGCCAGCAGATCGTGCCCAGGGCGGCGATCCAGGACATCCGCAGGGGCGGCAACCGCGACGATTTTGCCAAGGCGGGCTACGAGCTGCTCGATGGCTGGACTTACCGCAGCATGTGGTGGGTGACCCATAACGAACACGGCGCCTTCATGGCGCGCGGCGTGCATGGCCAGGCACTCTACATCGATCCCGCGGCGGAGATGGTGATCGCGCGATTCGCCAGTCACCCGACCGCGGCCAACGCAGCGAACGACCCGACCTCGCTCCCCGCCTTCCATGCGCTCGCCAGGTTCTTGAAGAACAACAAGCGGGCAAATACCGCCAGGTAATCATCGGCCCGGACACGGCCGTGTCCGCGTACGTACGCCCCCGCCCGTTCGGACAGTCCGGACACGTCCGCCCGGGCTCCGACTTCCTTTGTTATCAATGACTTAAGCTCTGGCATGGTTCGTGCAATAACGACAGCATCAACGTCGTTACCGGACACACCATGATTCGCGATACATCCCTGCAAGACGTCCTGCTCACCCCGCCGCCGGCGCAGAAGATCAAGCGCCGCGCGCTGCTGCTGGGCGGCGCCGTGGCGCTGGCCGCGCTTGCCGCGCTGGCCATTGCGCTGCTCTCGAACTGGAGCGCGAGCGAGCGCTCGGTCAGCGCCAGCCGCCTGCGCATCGCCGAAGTCGCCCGCGGCACCCTGGTGCGCGACGCCTCGGTCAACGGCCGCGTGGTCGCCGCCGTCAGCCCGACCCTGTTCTCCACCGCCCCGGCCATCGTCAACCTGAAGGTCGCCGCCGGCGACACGGTGAAAAAGGGCGACGTGCTCGCCGTGCTCGAGTCGCCCGACCTGTCGGACGCCCTCAAGCGCGAACAGTCGACCTACGAACAACTGAAGGCCGAGGTGGCGCGCCAGCAGATCCTGTCGCGCAAGCAGAAACTGCTGGCCCAGCGCGAAGCCGAGACCGCCGAGATCGAGCGCCTGTCCGCCCAGCGCACGCTGGAGCGCTACGACAGCGTGGGACAGATCGGCATCATCGCCAAGATCGACTACCAGAAGGCGAAGGACGCGCTGAACTCGGCCCAGATCCGCGCCCGCCACGCTTCCCAGGCCGCGAACCTGGAAGGCGACGACGTGGCGCTGGCCATCCGCACCAAGACCAACGAACTGGAACGCGCGCGCCTGGCCATGGCCAATGCCCAGCGCCGGGTCGACGAACTGACCGTGCGCGCGCCCGTGGATGGCTTCATCGGCACGCTCAATGTCCAGAACCGCATGGTGGTGGCCGCCAACGCCCCCCTGATGACCCTGGTCGACCTGTCGCGCCTGGAAGTCGAACTCGAGGTGCCGGAAACCTATGTGTCCGACCTGGGCCTGGGGATGAACGCCGAGATCTCCCTGCCCGCCGGCAGCGCTACCGGCAAGCTGACCGCGCTCTCGCCCGAAGTGGTGAAGAACCAGGTGCTGGCGCGGGTGCGTTTCGACGGCGAACAGCCCAAGGGCCTGCGCCAGAGTCAGCGCGTCACCGCGCGCCTGCTGATCGAGGAAAAGCCGAACGTGCTGATGGTGCCGCGCGGTCCCTTCGTCGAAAGCGAAGGCGGACGCTTCGCCTACGTGGTGCGCGACGGCGTGGCGATCCGCACCCCGGTCCAGCTCGGCGCGACCAGCGTTTCCGCGGTCGAGATCCTGTCCGGCCTGAAGCCCGGCGACAGGATCGTCGTGGCCGGCACCGACGCCTTCGAGAACGCGACGCGCGTCTCCATCAACCAATAACGAGCATCCAACCTGAAAGGACATCCCATGCTGCGCATGACCAAGCTCTCCAAGGTGTACCGCACCCACATGATCGAGACCCACGCGCTGCGCGGTTTCGAGATCCAGGTCAACCAGGGTGAATTCGTCACCGTCACCGGCCCCTCGGGATCGGGCAAGACCAGCTTCCTGAACATCGCCGGCCTGCTCGAGGAATTCACCAGCGGCGAATACATCCTCGACGGCGTCAACGTGAAGGGCATGGACGACAATGCCCGGAGCCGCCTGCGCAACGAGAAGCTCGGCTTCATCTTCCAGGGTTTCAACCTGATCCCGGACCTGAACCTGTTCGACAACGTCGACGTGCCGCTGCGCTACCGCGGCTTCAACAAGGCCGAGCGCAAGGAACGTATCGAGGACGCGCTGGCCAAGGTCGGGCTGGCTTCGCGCATGAAGCACTTCCCGGCCGAGCTGTCGGGCGGCCAGCAGCAGCGCGTGGCGATCGCCCGCGCGCTGGCGGGCTCCCCGAAACTGCTGCTGGCCGACGAACCGACCGGTAATCTCGATACGCAGATGGCGCGCGGCGTGATGGAGCTGCTGGAAGAGATCAACGCCGCCGGCACCACGATCCTGATGGTCACCCACGACCCCGAGCTGGCCGTGCGCACCCACCGCAACGTCCACATCATCGACGGCCAGGTGTCGGACCTGGTGCGCAAGGGGCCGACGCTGGCCGCCGGCCACGCCGCTTCGACTTCGACATCGGCTGCGGTCTGAGGAGCACGCCATGTTCGCTTACTACTTCAAGCTCGGCCTGCGCAGCCTGCGCCGCAACTCGGCGCTGACAAGCCTGATGGTGCTCACGCTGGCCGTCGGCGTGGCCGCCAGCGTCTCGACGCTGACCATCCTGCACATGATGTCGGGCGACCCGATTCCGCACAAGAGCGACCGCCTGTTCGTGCCGATCTTCGACGTCCAGCCGGCCGAGGGCTATGTGCCGGGCACGCCGTCGGAAGAGGTGCAGGTCACCTACACCGATGCGATGAACCTCCTGAAGAGCGGCCAGGGCGTGCGCCGCACGGCGCTGTACGGCATTGCGCCCTCGGTCGAGCCGCTGCGCAAGGACATCGGCGCCTTCACCGCACCGGGCGTCGCGTCGACGCGCGACTTCTTCGCCATGTTCGACGTGCCCTTCCTGCATGGCCAGCCGTGGAGCGAAGCCGACGACACCCGCGGCGCCGATGTGGCCATTCTTGGCCGCAAGGTGGCGGAAAAGCTGTTCGGCGAAACCAACCCGGTCGGCCAGCGCCTGAACGTGATGGGCTCGCCCTTTACCGTGGTCGGCGTGGTCGACCACTGGGAGCCGCAGCCGCACTACTACAGGCTGGTCGGCAGCGCGTACTTCGGCGTGCGCGAAGAGATCTTCATTCC
This sequence comes from Massilia sp. UBA2709, assembly GCA_002354135.1. Taxonomy (GTDB): domain Bacteria; phylum Pseudomonadota; class Gammaproteobacteria; order Burkholderiales; family Burkholderiaceae_D; genus Telluria. The sequence continues at coordinate 5,814 of DEKZ01000424.1, forward strand.
GCTGGCCAGCGCCATCCGTCATGAAGCCTCACGCAACGGCGGCATGAGCTGCTATTCGCGTCCCGAGCCGGGCTTCCAGGGCATCATGCGCTCGGATTGCACCTGGCTGCAGTTCTGGTTCGAGACCGCCTCCGGCGCCGATCGCGGCGCACTGCAGGATTACCTGAACGGCTACGCCGCCGAGCAGCGCAAGCTGGGCCGCATGCGGCGCGGCTCGCCGGCCGAGCTGTACGACGTCAACCAGTGGATGGAGTACATGAAGGTGGTCGGCAAGGACAACAAGCTGTCGGCCTGGCTGGCCTTCGGCTTCCTGGCCCTGTGCCTGGTCAACACCATCGGGCTGCTGCTGGCGAAGTTCTCGGTGCGCGCCAGCGAAGTGGGCATCCGCCGCGCCCTGGGTGCGTCGCGGCGCGACATCTTCCGCCAGTTCCTGACCGAGAGCGCGGTGGTCGGCCTGGCCGGCGGCCTGCTCGGCCTGCTGCTGGCCTTCGGCGCCCTGACCCTGATCGGCATGCAGAACCGGGAAGCCGCCGCGGTCGCGCGCATGGACCTGACGATGCTGGCGTTCACCTTCGTGCTGTCGGTACTGGCCGCGGTGCTGGCCGGGCTGTTCCCGACCTGGCGCGCCTGCCAGGTGACGCCGGCGATCCAACTCAAGTCGCAATAACGAACAAGCGAGACCCATCATGGAAATCCGTCCCATCCTTTCGGCGCTCCTGCGCAACAAGACCGGCGCCATCCTGGTCGCACTGCAGGTCGCGCTCAGCCTGGCGATCCTGGCCAACGCCCTGCACATCGTCAGCGAACGCCGCGCCGCCGCGATTCGTCCCAGCGGCATCGCCGACGAGCAGTCGGTGTTCACGATCAGCGTCAGCCACCTGTCGAGCGACAGTCCCGAGCAGCAGCTGGCGACGATGAAGCGCGAAGCCGAGCTGCTGCGCGCGGTGCCGGGCGTGGCTGCCGTGGCACAGATCAACCAGATGCCGATGTCGCAGTCGGGCTGGAACAACAGCGTCGCGCTCGACCGCAGGCAGACCGACGAATCCTCGCCCTCCTCGTCCTACTACTCGCCCGACTCCCTGGTCAAGGCCTGGGGCCTGAAGGTGATCGAGGGACGCGACTTCCTGCCCGGCGAAGTCCAGGACATTGACCTCAACAAGAACGAGGTGCCGCGCGTGGTGATCCTGTCCAAGGCCCTGGCCGAGAAGCTGTGGCCGGGCCAGGCCGCGGTCGGCAGGACCATGTACTTCGGCACCGGCGAAAACGCGATCGAGGTGCGCGTGGTCGGCGTGGTCGAGCGCCTGCAAAGCCACGGCGCCGAGGTGAACGAACGGGGCGAACTGTCGGCCATCGCGCCGGTGCGCCTGTACGGCAGCAACCAGTCCGCCAACTTCACCGTGCGCACCGAGCCAGGGCAGCGCGACCGCGTGATCCGCGAAGCCGAGGCGGCCCTGCGCAAATCCTCCGCCACCCCGGTGATCCTCGAGACCTTCACCATGGATGGCGTGCGCAAGTCGCGCTACCGCGCCGACATGGCGCTGTCGTGGATGCTGGTGACGGTCAGCGTGCTGCTGCTCCTGATCACCGCCAGCGGCATCGTCGGCATGGCCAGCCTGTGGGTCACCCAGCGCCGCAAGCAGATCGGCGTGCGCCGGGCACTGGGGGCGCGCAAGACCGACATCCTGCGCTACTTCCTGACCGAGAACTTCCTCATCACCAGCGCCGGCGTATTCGGCGGCGTGCTGCTCGGGGTCGGCCTGAACCAGCTCCTGGTGAGCAGGCTGGAGATGGCGCGCCTGCCGTTCGAATACCTGCTGGGCGGCGCGATCCTGCTGTGGGCGCTCGGCGTGCTGGCGGTGTACGGCCCGGCCTGGCGCGCGGCCAGCATTTCGCCCGCGCTGGCAACCCGCAGTACCTGAGGGCACTCTCACTTAACAATGCAGCAATGCTATGCTAGCGCCCATGCCTACCGTACTCATCATTGACGACAACGCCGCCGTCGGCGTCGCGCTGGAAGTGCTGTTTTCGCTGCACGACATCGCGGCGCTGCACGCCGCTTCTCCCGAGGAAGGCCTGGCGGTCCTGGCGCGCGACCAGGTCGACCTGGTCATCCAGGACATGAACTTCACGCTCGAGACCACCTCGGGCGAGGAAGGCGTGGCCTTGTTCCGCCGGATCCGCGCGCTGTACCCGGACCTGCCGGTGATCCTGCTCACCGCCTGGACCCACCTGGACGCGGCGGTCGAACTGGTGAAGGCCGGCGCCGCCGACTACCTGCCCAAGCCCTGGAACGACGAGCGCCTGCTGGCGACCGTGACGAACCTGATCGAACTGGGCCAGGCCAACCGCGCGCTCCTGCAGCGCGTCGGGCGCGAACGGCGCGAGCGGCGCGAGCTGGAGCAGCAATACGACCTGCGCGGCCTGGTCTGGGCCGATCCGGCCACCGAGCGCGTGCTGCAACTGGCTTGCCAGGTGGCGCGCGCCGACGTGCCGGTCCTGATCACGGGCCCGAACGGCACCGGCAAGGAGCGCATCGCCGAGATCATCCAGGCGAATTCGCAGGTGAAGGACGGGCCCTTCGTGGTGCTGAACTGCGGCGCCCTGCCTTCCGAACTGATCGAAGCCGAGCTGTTCGGCGCCGACGCCGGCGCCTATACCGGCGCGACGAAATCGCGCGAAGGCAAGTTCGAGGCGGCCGATGGCGGCACCCTGTTCCTGGACGAGATCGGCAACCTGCCGCTGGCCGGGCAGATGAAGCTGCTGCGCGTACTCGAGACCGGGCGCTTCGAGCGCCTCGGCTCGAACCGCGAGCGCCAGGTGAAGGTGCGCGTCATCAGCGCCACGAATGCCGACCTGGCGGCGATGATCCGCCAGGGGAGCTTCCGTGAAGACCTGTTCTACCGCCTGAAC
>DEKZ01000423.1 GCA_002354135.1 Massilia sp. UBA2709
CCCGCCGATACCCTCGCCGCCCTCCTGTCCTCGATGGGGCACACGGCCGCGGTGGCGAACGACGGCTACCAGGCCCTGCGCATGCTGCCCGGCTTCGCGCCCCAGGTAATCTTCCTCGACCTGGGCATGCCGGGCCTGTCGGGCTACGACGTGGCCGCGGAAATCCGCAAGGACCGCCGCAACGACGGCGTACGCCTGGTCGCCCTCACCGGCTGGGGCGGCGCCGCCGACCGCGAACGCAGCGCCCGCGCCGGCTTCGACCGCCATCTCACCAAGCCGGCCACGCTGGACGCCATCGAGGCGGCGCTCGCCTCAAGCGCGGCCGCTACCACGACAGCGTAAGCAGCAGGCTGGCCATGCGCGGCCAGCACAACTGGCTTACCTCCTCGCGCGCGGCCCAGCGAAACCCGTCCATCTCGGGCGTCGGCCTGCCGGTCGCATGGTGCGGAAAATAACTGGTGCACACGAGATGGCGCAGCTCGCCCAGCTCCGTCCCGGCCTCGACCCGGAACAGGTGCAGGCGCTTGTCGCGCCGGTAGTCGAACTGGCCGAGATCGACGAAACGCTCGGGCGCGAAGGCCACGCCCGCCTCCTCGCGCAGCTCGCGCATGGCCGCTTCCAGGGTCGTCTCGCCAGGGTCCTGCATGCCCTTCGGGATGTCCCAGGCGGCGGTGCCGGTGACATGGCCGAGCAGCAGCCGGCCGCCGCCGTCGACGACCAGGGTGCCGCAGGAGACGGTATGTTTGCTCATGGTGTGCTCGGCGGACGGGTAACGGCAAGGATGCGCAATGGGTGTTGCAAAGCGAGCTGGGAAAGCGTGGTTGCAAGGATTGCAATGTATGCCTCGTGCTGCCGGATGTCAACTGCGCGCGCTCTCCGCGGCAGGGACCGCACACTAGCGGCTTGCCTGCCTTGCCTCACCCGCGGTACACCGGAGCCCCAATGGATTTCACCTTCCTGAACAACGACCTCGAAAGCTGGGCGATCGCCGTCGCCATCACACTTGGCATTACCCTCGCACTGCACTGGCTGCGCCGCTTCGTGCTGCACAAGATGCAGGCGCTGTCGCGCCGCACCGATACCATCGCCGACGACCTGGTGGCCAAGATGCTGCGCAAGACCTATATCGTCGGGATGCTGGCGGTGTCCGCCTACCTGGGCGGCCTGGCGCTGGAACTGACCGACAAGCAGCGGCTGATCACTTCGCGCGTGGCGATCACCGCCCTCATCCTGCAACTGGCGATCTGGGGCGACACCCTGCTGCGCGCCTGGCGCGACCGCTATCTCGCCAACGGCGACAGTCCGCGCAAGTCCTCGCGCACCGTCGTCTGCTTCCTGCTGCGCCTGGCGCTGTGGGTGATCGCCTTCCTGATGGTGCTGGATAACTTCGGCTTCAACATCACGACCCTGGTGGCCAGCCTGGGGATCGGCGGCATCGCCGTGGCCCTGGCGGTGCAGAACATCCTGGGCGACCTGTTCGCCTCGCTCTCGATCATGCTCGACAAGCCCTTCGAGATCGGCGACTTCATCATTGTCGGCGACGTGCTCGGCTCGGTCGAGCACATCGGCCTGAAGACCACGCGCCTGCGCGGCCTGGGCGGCGAGCAGGTCATCTTCTCGAACGGCGACCTGCTCAAGAGCCGCATCCACAACCACAAGCGCATGGAGACGCGGCGCGTCGCCTTTGTGCTGCGCGTGGCCTACGGCACCAGCGAACAGCAGCTGGCGCGCATCCCGGACCTGATCCGCGAGGTGGTGACAAGCGCGCCCAGCGCCGCCTTCGAGCGCGCCCACTTCTTCAACTACGGGGAATGGTCGCTCAACTTCGAGGTGGTCTACCACTTCCAGAGCCCCGACTACATCAAGCACATGGACACCCAGCAGGCCATCCTGCTCGAGATCTACCGCCGCTTCGAACGCGAACAGATCCGCTTTGCCCATCCGCTGTCGATCGTGCGCCTGGCCGACCAGGATGCCGCCCAGCGCCCGCATCCGGCCGTGGTGCCGCCGCCGGCATCGTTCCGGCATTGACTGAAGGCTGTCGGGGCGGCGCACGGACGCCCACCCTATGGCCCAGAACACGTAGGGTGGGCGCTGCGTGCCCACGCGTTACACGCGTTCCCGGCGTCCGCAGCGGCAAAGTGTCGCCCGCACGGCATGCAGTACAGATCATCCAACGCGACGCCTGGCTACGCTCGGCGATGCGAGCGGCATCTCCCGACCAACAATAAAGGTGGCGCACCAAACGCGTGAGCACGGAGTGCCCACCCTACAGTTGCGGCCGGATTCCTGCCCAGCTGCCAGCCGCCTGCCGCACCAATGACAAAACCCGCCGGGCCATGGGCCGGGCGGGTTTTACCGGAGCAGCGAAGCTTACGCAGCCTGCACCGGCAGCGGTTCCTTGCGGGCCGGGATCACGGTGCCGGCGCTGACCGGGACCGGCTTGGCCTTGTTGCCCGGCACGGTGGTGCTGATCAGTTCGTGCATGCGGGCCGCGGTCTTGTCCCAGGACGTGTTGGCGACGACCTCGCGCATGCGCTGGGCCAGCGCGGCCTTCTCGTCGGCGCTCAGGGCCAGCATGCGCTCGCAGGCGGCGATGTATTCTTCCGGGGTCTCGGCGATCGCGACCACGTCGCCGTAAGGCACCTTGACGTCGGTGATCGGGGTGCTCACGCTCGGCAGCTCGGCGGCCATGTACTCGAGGACCTTGGTCGGGCTGATGTACCTGGTCGAGTCGTTCATCGCGAACGGCAGCAGGCAGACGTCCCAGCCGGCCAGGAACCGCGGCAGTTCCTGGTAGGTGCGCTGGCCCATGTAGTGAACGTTGGCGGCGCGCGGCAGTTCGGCCGGGTCGATCTTGACGACCGGCCCGACCAGCACGATCTGCCATTCCGGATGGGCTTCGGCCATGCGGCGCACCAGTTCGGTGTCGAAGCGCTCGTCGATCACGCCGTAGAAGCCCAGGCGCGGATGGGCGATATTGGCCTGCTCCGGATGCGAGATCTCGGCATTCTTCGCCTGGCGGAAGTGGGCGGCGTCGACGCTGCTCGAGAAGCAGTGGGCGTTGGCGTGGCGGTTCTTCTTGGCTTCGTACAGGCTCGGGCCGCCGGTGAAGACCAGGTCGGCGATGTTCAGCAGGGCCGATTCGCGCTGCAGCAGCTGCTTCGGCGGGTTCTTGAAGGCGGCCAGCTCGTCCATGCAGTCGTAGACGACGAGGGCAGGGTTGAAGCCCTGCAGCAGCGGCAGCGCCATCGGGGTGTAGAACCAGACCACCGGACGCTCGTCTTCCGGGACGAGGTCGGCCAGCAGGCCTTGCAGCACCGGGATCTGGTCGTCATGGAAACCGTGGTGCGGGACATTGGTATGCGGCTGGCACACCGTGATGTTCGGCGCGACGGCCGTCTTCTTCAGGTGTGCCTGCCCTTCGGTATGCACCGGCTCCTCGACGATGAGGATGTCGTAGTGTTCCGCCAGACGCGTCATCAGGTGCTGGGGACGCTGAAAAACGAAATCCCAGCGCAGGTGGCAAAACACGATAAGGGTCGGCATGTTGATTTCCTTTCGCCTCGTGGGCGTTCTAGTTGATCTTGGGGTCCGGCGGGAAAGCGCTGGCGCTGCGCGCTGCGGCGGCTCTCCCGACATCGAACCCGGCAATCGTAACATGCAAATTTATCATTATTTTCATTTATGCATCACAACATTTCGACGGGGAAATAGTTTTGTGCGCCAGACAAGTCCGCTCTCATAGGAGAGGCTGGTGTTGCGCTGCCTCATCTGTAGGTAAAGTCCTACCTACATACAAGAAAAACAACTACGAAAACTCATCCATATAGAAGCCGTGTGCAAGCGTGCGCGGCGGCCCGGGCTGCTGCCAGGGCGGCTCTCGGCACGCGCGGCGATGCCAGGCGGCGCCGCGCAAGCTGTAGGTATAGCGGAAGGGAAATCGGCGCCCGGTACGAGGACAGGTGGCCGGAGGGGGATGGATTTGCTGCGCCGCCGCAGAACCGTGCCGCGGCGGCGCAGGACACGGATTCAGTCGCCCGGGTACGGCTGTGCGCCCTCGGGATGGCCGTCCTCGCTGAAGCCGTCCGCGGTCGAGACGTCGTCGATGCCGAGGCTGGTCAGCGCGTCGCACAGTTCGTCCACCTCGACGCCCAGGTCCGCCGCCAGGTCGACCGCGCGGCTTACCCCGCCCCAGGGCGGGCCGCCGTCGAGCGCGTACAGGTTGACGCACAGGATGATGTGCTCGCCGCCGTCGACCGGCGCGACCACGGCGCGCACCGCGTCGGCCTCGAGCCCCTTCTCCGCCAGCAGGCCCTTGATCTCGGACAGCAGCCCGAGAATCGCAAGCTCGGCCACGCCCTGCTCCTTCGCACCGTAGAACAGGTCCTGGTAGAGGAAGTTCACCGACAGGCGCTCGGGATCCCGCGCCAGGCAGCGCCGCACCAGGGGCGCGACCCGCTCGGTCCAGGCGCGGTAGCGGCGCATGCGGTCGGCGAAGTACACGTCGGCGCCGATCTCGTCGCGCGGCACCTCGTAGAACGGGTCGCCGGTGCGCTTCATCGAGAAGCCGAGCAGGAAGCGCAATTCCATGGCCGTCTCGTCGGGCGCGACGCGCTCGCCGGTCCAGCCGCGGATGCTGGCTTCGAGCAGCGGCGCCGGCACCGGCTTCCTGCTCCCCAGGCTGGCGGCGGCCTCGCGCAGCAGCTCCTGCAGGGTGCTGAACGAGATATGGTCGATCTCGGCCAGGTCGTAGGCATGGCGCACCAGGGCCACCCGGGCATCCTTGCTGTCCAGGTCGCCCGCCACGAAGCTGGCCGCCAGTTCCTCGTAGGCGGCGTCGTCGGCGAAGGTTTCCTCGGCCACCAGTCCGCCGGTGCTGCGCACGAACAGCGGGATCAGGAAGGCGTCGATCTCGCGCTCCGGCTCGCCCTCGCGGCGCAGGTGCAGGGTCGCGGCCTGCTCGCCGATGTGGCCGCGCAGCAGGCGGCAGGCATGCGGATCGGTGAAGCGCGCGATCTCGATGGCGCCGTAGAGCACCTCGTCGCGCTTGCGGCGCAGTGCCTTGCGCACCGCGACGACCAGCTCTTCCTCGCGCGCGGCAAGCAGTTCCGGATCCCCTTCCTCGCCCTCGGCCACCTCGAGCGCGAGGTCGGCCAGGGCCTGGGCCAGCGCGTCGGTATCGGGTTCGGCGGGCGCGGCCGCTTTGCGCGGCGCGGGCTTCTTATTTTTCGGCATGGGCGTCAATCCTGAGTGATGAAGGCGCCACGTTAGCAAATCGGCGCCGCCGCCAGCAGTCCCATGGCGCGGTCCGCCCCGGGCTCAACTGGCGCGCTCGGTATCGGACGTGCGCGCTTCGCCTACGCGCATGTCGCCAACGCGCATGTCGCCAACGCGCATGTCGCCTACGCGCACCCGCGCCAGGGCCGCCAGGATCTCGTCCGGCTCGGCCGGCTTGGCGATGTGCAGGTCGAAGCCGGCCTCGCGCGCGCGCGCCTTGTCCTGGAGCTGGCCGTAGCCGGTCAGCGCGATCAGCATCGTGGCGGCGAACTGCGGCATGGCGCGCAGGCGCCGCGCCAGTCCGTAGCCGTTCATGTCGGGCAGGCCGATGTCG
>DEKZ01000083.1 GCA_002354135.1 Massilia sp. UBA2709
GTCGGGCGCGATGCCGATGCCCGAGTCGCTCACGCTGAACTGGACCCAGCCTTCGCTGGTTGCACTGACGTGCATGGCGACCGCGCCCTGCTCGGTGAACTTGACCGCGTTCGACAGCAGGTTCTTCAGGACCTGCTCCAGGCGCTGGCGGTCGGTATGGATGGTGGCCGGCACGTTCGGCTCGACCGTCACGCTGAAGGACAGGTCCTTCTGCTTGGCCAGCGGCTCGAAGGTGCGGCCCAGGCCCTCGACGGTGCGGCGGATCGGCAGGTCTTCCGGCAGCAGCTCGAGCTTGCCGGCCTCGACCTTCGAGATGTCGAGGATGTCGTTGATCAGGTGCAGCAGGTCGTTGCCGGCCGAATAGATGGTCTGGGCAAAGCGCACCTGCTCTTCGTTCAGGTTGCCCGGCACGTTGTCGGCCAGCAGTTTCGCCAGGATCAGCGAGCTGTTCAGCGGCGTTCTCAGCTCGTGCGACATGTTCGCCAGGAACTCGGACTTGTAGCGGCTGGCGCGCTCCAGCTCCAGGGCGCGCGCGCGCAACTGTTCCTGGGCCTCGGTCAGGGCCGCGTTCTTCATGTCCAGGTTCAGGGCCTGCTCGGCCAGCTGGTCGTTGGTCTGCTCCAGTTCGGCCTGCTGGTTTTCCAGGCTGGTCTGCGATTCTTCCAGGGCGCGCGACTGCTCTTCCAGTTCCTCGTTGGCGGTGCGCAGCTCTTCCTGCTGCACCTGCAGTTCCTCGTTCAGGGCCTGGGTTTCCGACAGCGCGTCCTGCAGGCGCTGGCGGTAGACCACGGCCGCGACCGAGGCGCCGACCGCGGGGTTGATGAGTTTCAGGTACTCGACGTCGCGCTCGCGCACGCCATGCAGGAAGCCGATCTCGAGTACGCCCTTGACCTTGCCGAAGTTTGCGAACGGCGCGATCACCACTTCGCGCGGGGCCGCTTCGCCCAGGCTGGACACGACCTTCATGTAGTCGTCCGGCAATTCCTTCACCGTGATCAGGCGGTTTTCCTCGGCCGCCTGGCTGGCCAGCGAGGCGCCCGGCTGGACCACCTTGGCGCGCTCCTCCTCGTTCGAGAAGCCGAAGGCGCCGATGCGGCGCAGCACGCCGTCGTCCTGGCGCACGTACATCGCGGCGACCGTGCCGCCGAGGTAGCGCACCACCTGGTCCAGCACCGCCGGCGCCAGCCCTTCGAGGGTGTGCAGGCCGGCGCTCTTGGCTGCCAGCTCGGCCTGGCCGTTGCGCAGCCAGCCCTGGTGGCGCAGCTCGGCGTTGTGGTCGGCCTCGTGGGCCAGCACTTCGGAATAGGAATTCGACAGGCGCACCAGTTCGCGCCGGCCGAAGGCGGCCAGGGTGCCGCCGACGATCAGCGTAAACAACAGGTAGAAACCGACCGACCAGGTCGTCACCTTGCGCGCGTCCTCGTTGCGCTCCTGCAGCAACGCCGATTCGTTGGCGATGAAGGCGTTGAACTGGCCGCGCATGTCGTCGGTGAGAATCTTGCCGCGTCCGCTCTTCACGGACTCGGTCACGTCCTGCCCGGTGCGGCGGCGCTCGATCATCTCTTCGGTGTACTTGACCCACTCGGCATGCGCCCGCTTGACCCGCGACAGGCGGTCGGACTGGGCCGGGCTGTCGTCGACCAGCTTGAGCAGGCCGTCCATTTCGGCCTCGACCTTGGGCTTGGAGACGATGTAGGGGCCGAGGAAGCTTTCGTCGCCGGCGATCAGGTAGCCGCGCATGCCGGTCTCCATTTCGGACACCAGCTTGCTCACTTCGGTGGCATTGCCGATCACGCGCTGGGAGTGCTCGACCCAGTTCAGCACGTTGATCAGGTAGGCGATGATCGCGACGAACACGCCGGCGCTCAGCACACTCAGGGCGAGCGGCAGCGCAACGTTGCGCGTCAGGATGCGGCGAAACTGGGAATTATCGATGGAGGAGCCGGTCATTCGTTGCGATTATCTTAAGAAAAATATCCTAAGTTTAACGCAATTGTGCATTCACTGGTTCACTCAACCGTGCGCCACCATTGTATTTACGAATGTAAATATGGCCTCAAATACGGCGCGGTCCTGCTGGTCCTGTTGCGCGCGACCTCTTCGGGCGGACCGGCCGCCACCACGGTCCCGCCCTCGTCGCCGGCGCCCGGACCGATGTCGATCACCCAGTCGCAGGCAGCGACCACGCGCATGGTGTGCTCGACCACCACGACCGTGTTGCCGGCCTCGACCAGTCGCTCGAGCTGGACAATCAGGCGGTCGACGTCGGACGGGTGCAGGCCGGTGGTCGGCTCGTCCAGCACATATAACGTATTGCCGCGGCCGGTGCGCTGCAGCTCGGTGGCCAGCTTGATGCGCTGGGCTTCGCCGCCGGACAGCTCGGTGGCCGGCTGGCCCAGGCGCAGATAGCCCAGGCCCACCTCGCGCAGCACCTGCAGCGAGCGCTCGACCAGCGGCTCGCCGGCGAAGAATTCCGCCGCCGCGTCCACCGTCATGCCCAGCACCTCGGCGATATTCCGGTCCTTATAAGTGACTTCCAGGGTCTTGGCGTTGTAGCGCGCGCCGTTGCAGACCGGGCAAGGCGCATAGACGCTGGGCAGGAACAGCAACTCGACCATCACCGAGCCCTCGCCGGCGCAGTTCTCGCAGCGGCCCTTGGCGACGTTGAAGGAAAAACGGCCGGCGTCGTAGCGCCGCGCCTTGGCCGTCTTGGTGGCGGCGAAGAGCTTGCGCACCTGGTCGAAGAGGCCCGTGTAAGTCGCCAGGTTCGAACGCGGCGTGCGCCCGATCGGCTTCTGGTCGACCCGCACCATGCGCCGCACGCTGTCCATGCCGGCGGCGATGCGCCCTTCGAGCGGCAGGGCGGCTTCCTGCTCCAGGTCGTCGCCCTCCTCGGCTTCCTCCTTTGGCGCGCCCTGCCCCAGCTCCTGCGCCACCAGCTCGACCAGCACCTGGCTGACCAGGCTCGATTTGCCGGAGCCCGAGACGCCCGTGACGGCGGTGAGCACGCCGAGCGGGAAGTCGACGTCGAGCCGGTCCAGGTTATTGCGGGTCACGCCCTCCAGGCGCAGCCAGCCGGCCGGCTCGCGCCGCGTGCGCGGCCCAGGCTGCGCCGTGTCGAACAGGTAGCGGCGCGTCTGCGAGGCTTCGACCTTCTTCAAGCCTTCAGGCGGCCCGCTGTAGAGCACTTCGCCGCCGCGCTCGCCGGCGGCCGGCCCGACGTCGACGATCCAGTCGGCGCGGCGGATCACGTCCAGCGCGTGCTCGACCACGAACAGCGAATTGCCCGAGGCCTTGAGCTGGTCCAACGCGGTCAGCAGGGCTTCGGTGTCGGCCGGATGCAGGCCGGCCGAGGGCTCGTCGAGCACGTAGACCACGCCGAACAGGTTCGAACGCACCTGGGTCGCCAGGCGCAGGCGCTGCAGTTCGCCCGGCGACAGGGTCGGCGTGCTGCGCTCCAGCGCCAGGTAGCCCAGGCCCAGGGCGAGCAGCACGTCCAGGCGCGCGACCAGGTCCTCGGCGATGCGGCGCGTGACGATGAGCTGTTCTGGATGCAGCTTCGCCTGGCGCGCAAGGTGTGGCAAATGCGTGGACGCATCGCCGCTGGCATAGGGCTGGAGCAGCGCGTGCAGGCGCGCCAGCGGCATGCGCGAGATGTCGGCGATGTCGACGCCGGCGAAGGTCACCGACAGCGCCTCCTGGCGCAGGCGCTTGCCGCGGCACAGCGGGCACTCGGCGCTGACCATGTAGCGCGCCACGCGCTTTTTCATCGAGGCGCTCTCGGTGTTGCCGAAGGTTTGCAGCACATAGCGCTTCGCGCCGGTGAAGGTGCCCTGGTAGCTCGGCGTGTCCTTGCGTTTCAGCGCCTGCTTGGTTTCCTCGGGCGTCAGGCCGGCGTAGACCGGGACGGTGGGCGTCTCGTCGGTGAACAGGATCCAGTCGCGGTCCTTCTTCGGCAGGTCGCGCCAGGGCGTATCGACGTCGTAACCCATGGTGACGAGGATGTCGCGCAGGTTCTGGCCATGCCAGGCCGGCGGCCAGGCGGCCACCGCGCGCTCGCGGATGGTCAGCGAGTCGTCCGGCACCATCGACTGCTCGGTCACTTCATAGACGCGGCCCAGGCCCGAGCATTCGGGACAGGCGCCTTCCGGGGTATTCGGCGAGAAGGCCTCGGCGTACAGGAGCTCCTGCCCCGGCGGATAATCGCCGGCGCGCGAATACAGCATGCGCAGGGAGTTCGACAGGGTGCTGACGCTGCCGACCGAGGACCGGGTGGTCGGCGAGCCGCGCTGCTGCTGCAGGGCCACCGCCGGCGGCAGGCCGTCGATCTCGTCGACTTCCGGCACCGGCATCTGGTGGAACAGCCGGCGCGCGTAGGGCGAGACCGATTCCAGGTAGCGCCGCTGGGCTTCGGCGTACAGCGTGCCGAAGGCCAGCGAGGACTTGCCGGAACCGGAGACGCCGGTGAACACGACCAGCGCGTCGCGCGGGATCTCGAGGTCGACGTTTTTCAGGTTGTGCTCGCGCGCCCCGCGCACGCGCACATAGCCGGGGCGGCTTTGGCCTCCCTGTGCGGGCTTGCTGACGTTGTCCTCGGTTTTTCGACGCATCGTTGTTCCTGTTTCCTTCGTTATGGTGATTAAAGCGTGCCCGGCGGGGAAAGACGGTGCGCTAACACACGCTGCGCTGTCGTAGGGTGGGTTCTCGAACCCACGTGGTACGGCACATGCAATTCGTGGATGCATGCATTCAACCGATACGCACGTGTCGAGGGCTTCGTGCGAGATCGCCGCCATGCCGCCGGTGAGACCGCGTGGGCTCNNTCGAGAGCCCACCCTACCAAAGCGGGGCGCGGCCAACATACCCTCAGGTGGGCGGCTGTCGGCGGTCGGGTATAGGCGCCCCCCTACGCGGCAGCCAGGGTTTCCAGCGCCGTCACCACGGCATCCATGCCCGGATCGCTTCCGAAGTGCTGCGCCACCGTCCGGCAGTGCCCGCGCAGGCGCTCGTCGTCGAGCAGCTTGCCCAGCAGGCGCAGCAGGCGGGCGCTGGTGACGCGCGCCGCCGGCAGGCTGTACCCCACCCCGAGCGCCTCGACCCGGGCGCCGTTGTCGAACTGGTCGTGCGCGCGCGGGACCACC
>DEKZ01000082.1 GCA_002354135.1 Massilia sp. UBA2709
CCACGTCGGCGGCCAGCAGCGCCAAGTCCGCATTCCAGGCCGGTTCCGCCGCTGCGGGCGGCGGGGCTAAAGGCGCGGCTGCGGGCCTCGGCAATGTCGCCAAGACCGGCGCGCAAGCGGCAGGCCGCCGAGCTGCATCGGGCGCTTCCGCTGCCGGTCAGAAGGTGGCCGACTCCTTCCGGGCAGGATGGAACGGTGCGGATGTCGGCGCTGCCGGTTCCGGCCAGGCCGCCGCAGGCGAAGGCGCAGCCAGCGCGCCGAAGCAAGAGCAACCCGCCTGGGCAAAGCGGATGCACCGCCGCCAGCAGATCACCCATGCCGCAACCACCGCAGCCCACACGCTGCGCAGTGGCGACGGCGGCGGCTCAGGGCAAGGCCCAAGCCTGCGCCCCGATGCGTGACCCGATACCTGACCACCAAGGAGAACCCTATGCGATTCAAACGCCCGCAGGTGCGCTATGCCGACACGCCGCAGCCTGCCACCCCGTACCAATCCGCCGCGCAGGTGTGGGACGAGCGCATCGGCTCGGCCCGCGTCCAGGCCAAGAACTGGCGTTTTATGGCCTTCGGCTGCCTCACGCTTGCGCTGCTGATGGCCGGTGGCCTGGTGTGGCGCTCGGCGCAGTCCATCGTCACCCCTTACGTCATCGAGGTCGATCAGTCGGGGCAGGTGCGCGCCGTCGGCGAAGCCGCCACGCCGTACCGGCCCGCCGATGCGCAGATCGCGCACCACCTGGCGCGCTTCGTGACGCTGGTGCGCTCGCTGTCTATCGATCCCATCGTGGTGCGGCAAAACTGGCTGGACGCCTACGACTACACCACCGACAAAGGCGCGGCGGTGCTCAACGACTACGCCAGCAAGAACGATCCTTTCGCCCGTGTTGGCCGCGAGTCGGTGACGGTGCAGATCACCAGCGTGGTACGCGCCAGCGATGCCTCGTTCAACGTCCGTTGGACGGAGCAACGGTTCATCAACGGTGCCCCCGCCGGGACCGAGCGATGGAACGCGGTGCTTTCCACCGTCCTGCAAACCCCGCGCACCGAACAGCGCCTGCGCAAGAACCCGCTGGGTATCTACGTCAACGGCCTGTCGTGGAGCCGCGAACTGGATTCTTCTGAAGGAGCCAAGCCATGAACCTGTCTTTCCGCTTATACGCTTTCGCGCTGACCGTGGTGGCCCTGTCGGGCTGCGCTTCGCAGGGCAAGCCGCCTCCGTCCATTTCGCTCGATGAGCCGGTGCAGGCACAGCCGCTGCCGGAGCCGCCTGCTCCAGTGGAAGTCGTCGCCATGCCCGAGCCGCTGGCGCTGCCAGCGCAGTTGAAGCCGCTGCACGAGTTGGACGCGGCCCCGGCTAAGCCGGAGCCGGCCGATGAGAAGGTGCGCGTTTCCCGTGCCAATGCCGAGGCGCGCATCGCGCCCACGCGCGAGGGCTACGTCAATGCGATTCAGGTGTGGCCCTTCACCGATGGTGCGCTCTACCAAGTCTATGCCGCGCCGGGACGCGTGACCGTGGTTTCCTT
The DNA here is from genome assembly GCA_002354135.1 of Massilia sp. UBA2709. Classification (GTDB taxonomy): domain Bacteria; phylum Pseudomonadota; class Gammaproteobacteria; order Burkholderiales; family Burkholderiaceae_D; genus Telluria. The sequence continues at coordinate 1,521 of DEKZ01000082.1, forward strand.
GCAGCCGGGCGAGGAACTAGTGACGGTCGCAGCCGGCGATACCGTGCGCTGGATCGTCGGTGACACGTCCAGCGGCAGCGGCGACGCGATGCGCATCAATGTGCTGGTCAAGCCCATCCGCTCAGGCCTCAAGACGAATTTGGTCATCACCACCAGTCGCAGAACATACCTGCTGGAACTGACCTCGACGGAAAAGGCATGGATGGCGTCGGTGTCCTGGGACTACCCAAAAGACCGGATGTTGGCCTTGCAGCGCCAGTCGCAGGCGGCTAGCGCCGCCGCACCGGTCGATACCGGACTGTCGCTGGAGAAGATCCGCTTCCGATATTCCGTCTCAGGCAGCAATCCGCCGTGGAAGCCGCTGCGCGCCTTCGACGATGGCGAGAAGGTCTATATCCAGTTCCCGCCGGGAATCGCCCAAGGCGAGCTGCCACCGCTGTTCGTCATCGGCGCGCAGGGCGACGGACAACTGGTGAATTACCGTTTTCGCTCGCCTTACTACATCGTGGATCGGCTGTTCGGCGCGGCCGAACTGCGCCTGGGCGGCGACAAGGGTGACGTGGTGCGTATCGAACGCACGGATGGCTTGGCGCGGAGGAACTGACCATGAGCCAGGACGACACTCCCGACCTCGCCACGCCGCATGCGGGCAAGGTGGCACCCGAGGCAGTTGCGCTGCGCGCCCAACCGCGCCCGGTCACGCGCCTGAACCGGCGCACGCTGGCCATCCTCGTCGGCGGTCTCTCGGTCGCTGTGCTCGGCGCGCTGATGTGGTCGCTGCAACCGCAGCGGCGCGGTGCAGGCGAGCAGACCGAGCTTTACAACGTCGATCGCGTCTCGAAGTCCGAAGGGTTGGACGCGCTGCCGGCGGACTACTCGAAGCTGCCGCCCCCCTTGGCGGCATCCGTGCCGGAGTTGGGGCCGCCGCTGCCAGGCGATCTTGGCCCGGCCATTGTGAAGTCGCAGCAGCCGGTGACGGCCGCCTACGCGGCCCCCGGCAACGACCCCAACGACGCGTTGCGCAAGGAAGCCGAAGCAGCAGCGGCATCGGCGGTGTTCTTCCGCTCTGGTTCGCAGAAGGCCGCGCCGGTGGCGCAGACACAGGTAGCCGCTGCGCCGGGCTTCACCGCCAATGCGGCCTTCGACCCGCTGGCGGCCGGGCCTGCGTCGACGGCGGCCCAGCCCGCCGACCCGACCGCCGTGCAGAACCGGCAAGACCAGAAAGAGGCATTCCAGAAAGCCGGAACCACGGAAGCCCGTGATTCCGGCAACCTGACGCTGCCGGCGTCGCCGTATCAGGTCATGGCCGGAACGGTGGTCGCCGGGGCGCTGGTGACGGGCATCAAGTCGGACTTGCCGGGCGATGTGATCGCCACAGTGACGGAGCCGGTCTATGACACGGCTACCGGCAAGTTCCTGCTGATCCCGCAGGGGTCACGCATCCTGGGCAAATACAACAGCCAGGTCAGCTACGGGCAGAGCCGCGTGCAAGTGGTGTGGAACCGGATCATCCTGCCCGACACGTCTTCGCTCAAGCTCGACAACTTGGCCGGCACCGATCCGGCCGGCTACGCCGGCTTGGAAGATGATGTGGATTGGCATTGGGATCGCGTCTTTGCCGGTGCGGCACTGACGACGCTACTGGGCATCGGTGCCGAACTGGCTGCGCCGGAGAACCGGCAGGACGGTGATCGCGTCATCATCGCCGGCCGCGATAGCGCCCAGGACAGCATCAATCAGGTCGGTCAGGAGATGACCCGGCGCAACCTCAACATCCAGCCCACCTTGACGGAGCGCCCCGGCTTGCCGGTTCGCATCATCGTCAACCGCGATCTGGTGCTGCGGCCGTACCAGCCACTTTTCTTCAACAGGGGGACTTCGCGATGACGACGCGCAAGCTACGGCTCGGGCCGCTGCCGAAAACGGAATCCACGAAGCTGACTTTTGCTTGCCCGGCCAGCCTGAAAGCCGACCTCGACCGCTACGCTACGCTGCACGCGCAGACCTACGGCGAGGCGGTCGATGCCACGGTGCTAATTCCGCACATGCTAGAAGCCTTCATGGTCGGAGATCGGGGATTCAGGAAGGGAGGCGCGGGCAAGGCCGCGCCGCCGAAGCCAAGCTGATGATGCCGGTTTCCGCTGGCGGCCATCCCTCAAACGCGCAGCCCAAGGCTGCGCGTTCTTCATTCTGGAGGACGGCGACCGATTGGGCTATGAAGACCAAACGCGGCTACCGCCTGCAGGCAACCGCCCCCGATGCAGCACGCTCGGGCTTTCTACCGCGAAGCTCCTATGTGGCTCCCAGCCCACAACGCCACAGCCCCGCAAGGCGGCCCGAAGTAGAGCCAAACCCGCACCCCATATAGACTTCCGGCCATCAGGCTGATTTCAACAATCGCTTGACTGCGGACATTTTTTATTCCCTGTCTATTTCCATACCTCGATTTTTACAAGGAATTCTTCGAAATGTGACATTTCCCGAGCTTGTGTGAGTTATCGCACAGAGCGCCGGGGTAACGGAACCTTATAGTGGAACCGTCTCTTTCAGGACATCCCTAGTTTTGGACTTCACCCGCTCCCTCCGGAGCGGGTTTTTTTTTGCCCCGGCAGTCTGTCATCGAAATAAAACGAGAATGTCACATGAATGTGAATTGGCGCACAGAGTGTGCGAGAACCGGGAACTATAGTGAAACTGTCTCTTTCAGGACATCCCTAGTTTTGGACTTTGCCCACTCTCCGGAGTGGGCATTTTTTTTGTGTTCTCGGCTTTTGGGCGGAGCGCAGGCGTACGTGGGGCTGTTGCCTGTGGCGTTATCGGTGTGTTGGATCCGCGTGGGCTCAAGAGCCCACCCTACGGGACACGCCTCGTATCCGGGTTTCGTATGAACTCGCTGTTGGCGATGACACCGACCGTTATCGGGTTTCGTATGAACTCGCCGTTGGCGGTGACCGTAGGGTGGGCACTCGTGCCCACGCGGATCAGGCAGGCCGCCAGCAGGGCAGGCAACAGCCCCACGGACGTCAATCGGGTTTCAGAGAACTTACAACAACGCCGACGTGAGGCTATACACTTCCTCCGCCGACTCCTCCATGATCCTGGCCAGCGTTCCATCACCCACCGCGAAATCGATGGTCGCCGCCGCCTGCGCGGTTGTCGCCCCAGGCCGCTCCAGCAGCGGCGATGGTTCCGGCGACAAATCGTTCGCCAGCAGCAGGGTATCGCCCAGGGTCTCGGGCGGCAGCGCCCGCAGCCCATTCCACATGGCTTCGATCGCGCCCATCACCGGCGCCGGCACGCCCAGCTTGAGCAGGACGCCGCGGCCGATCGCCACTTCGCCATGCTCCAGCCAGTCCTCGGCGCCGCCTTCGAGCAGGCCCGGATATTCGTGCGCGCGCGACAGCAAATAGAAGCCGCCGACCTCGTGCACGATGCCGGCGAACATCGCCGTTTCCGGATCGACGAAGGAAACGCGGCGCGCAATCACCTGGGCCAGCGCGGCCACGTGGGCCGAGTGGCGCCACAATTGGTCGGCGCGGGCGCGCAGCGCCGGATCGGTAATTTCGCTGCTCAACTGGCGGACGATGACGGACGCCGCCAGCGCGCCGAGCGTGCGGAAGCCCACGCGCTGCACGGCGGCGCGCACGTTGGTCACGTCGTTGCCGGCGCGGTTATAGGTGACGGAATTGGCGATCGCGACGGTGCGCGCGGCCAGCAGCGGTTCGGCCTGCACCAGGCGGGCCGCCGCGTCGGCGTGGCACTCGGGATCGCTCAACGCACGCTGCAGCTTGAGCGTGGCGTCGACATTGGTAGGGAAACTGAGCTCGCCCCGGATGGCCTGGGCGGCGATGCTCTTGAGGGCGTCAAGTCTGTCCATCGAAAAATTATACTCCCAATGGATCGCTCCACTCTGGAGTATTTGCCCCAGAGCATCGTTTTACAACGCCCCGATCAAGGCTCGCTGAAGATCGCGTCGCAGTCTTCCTTCGGCTCTTCGGTGTCCTGCAGTTCGTCGACCAGGCCCAGGTCGAACAGTTCTTCGACGGCGTTCATGAAGCTGTTCAGCTTGGTGGCGCCGATCAGGCGGTAGATCTCGCCGTCCTCGTTGCGCACGCCGATCAGCATCGCTTCCTCGCGCACCTCGGCTTCCGAGGCCACGTCGAGCAGCAGGTTACCGATGATGTGCTTGTCGAAGTGGGCAGGCTTTTTGCCTGCGATCAGGGCAGTTTTCAAGATGGTTCCTTTTGTTGTGGTAGTTAAGAGCCTATCCCAGTAGGGAATGAGTCGTTGCTGACGCGCCTGACAAGCGGGTGCTGCGTTGCTCGTCCTTGCATGGCTCGCCATGCATCGCCTACGCGCATGTCGCCATCAACTTCCTCCTCCCTACTGGGATAGGCTCTAAGGGGACGGGCGAGCGGCCCCGAGTATCCGTTCGCGCAGTTTCTTCAGGGCGCCGTCCACTTCGTCGAACTCGGCATCGCTGAAACCGTCAAACAATTGTTTGCCGTGTGCAACAACTTTCGGGAACACGTCGCGGAACACCGCCTCGCCGCGATCGGTCAGGCGCACGAAGTACGAGCGTTTATCCTTGGTACTGCGTTCGCGCAGCACCAGGCCTTTCTGCTCGAGCCGTTCGATGACGCCGGTCAGCGTGCCCTTGGTGATCAGGGTGCGCTCACCCAGCTCCTTGTAGCTCATGCCGCTGGTGTTGCCGAGCGTGGCGATGATGTCGAACTGCGCATGCGTCAAGCCGTACTGCCGCACCGATTCGCCCGAATACCGTTCGAAGCCTTGCAGGCACTCGGCCAGCAGCCGGACACTCTTTAAATATCGTTCCCCCATGAACAGCGATTATAGCCGCCAGCGGGTGTTTCCCGCGCCGGTTCGCCTTTTATGGCTGAGGCGCGTACCATAGGCGTTTTTGCTTGCGCGCACTGCAATGACCCGCCATCTCCACGGCATATTCGCCCTGCTGCTCGTCACGCTGGTCTGGGGCACGACTTTCCCGGCGATGAAGGATCTGACCGGCCATTTCTCGGCCGTCTGGATCATCCTGGTGCGCTTCGTGCTCGCCGCCTTGATCCTGTCGCCCTTCCTGTGGCGTGGCAAGCTCGCCGACATGCGCGCCGGCGCCATCCTTGGCGTGTTGTTGTTTTTCTGCTTCGTGTTCCAGGTCGAGGGGCTGGCGCTGACCAGTTCGAACCGCAATGCCTTCATCTGCGGCCTGAACGTGCTGGTCGTGCCCCTGCTGGGCGTGCTGGGCGGGCGCCTGCCCGAGCGCCGCATCGTGCTGGCCCTGCTGATGTCGATCGCCGGCCTGGCCGCCCTATGCTGGGACGGCGGCGCCTGGGGCCTGGGCGACTCGCTCGCCCTGATGAGCGCGCTGTGCTTCGGCGTCTACATCAAGGTGATGGAGGTGCAGACCCGGCGCGCCACGCGCCTGCTGACCGTCACCGCCGCCCAGATCGGCACCGTCGCCCTGTGCGCCCTGGTCTGGCTGCTTGCGCGCGAATTGCCGGGCGAGGCCGCCGCGCGTTCGGCTTACCTGGCCGACGTCGTGGGCAATCTCGGCCACGCCGGCTGGAACTTCGCCTACCTCGGCGTGGTGGCGACCGCCGCCATCATCTCGCTGCAGACCTGGGGCCAGTCGCGCACCTCGGCCAACGAAGCGGCGGTGGTCTACGCCTTCGAGCCGGCGGCCGCCGCCTTCTTCGGCTACTTCTGGCTGGGCGAAGCCTTGACGGCCCGCGGCTGGCTGGGCGGCTTGCTGTTGATCTCCGGTATGATAGTCAGCCAATGGAATTCCGAAAGCCGGCCCGCCGCCGCGCTCGCGCCCGAGTGATAACAACCCCGATCCGTTCCGATGCCGCAAGCTGAACTGTCCTGTCTGGCGCAGGAAAGGCCCCTGCGCATCCTGCTCGTCAACGCCGGCGAGCCGGACACGATGAGCTGGTCGGGACTGGCCCAGCCGTTGCGCCTGGCCGCGAAGATCCTGGGTCCCGAGCGCCTGCACGTGGACGTGCGCAGCCCCGACAAATTCGCCGGGGACTCCCAGCGCCACTGGCACTTGGTGCTGCTGGCCGCCGACGAAGCCCAGGCCGGCCTGAA
>DEKZ01000081.1 GCA_002354135.1 Massilia sp. UBA2709
CGCCGCCTGACGCCGTACCGGCGGCATCCCCTTGCGCACGCGCTCCCACACGCTTCGCCCCCTTCCCGCCACCGCCACCGCCCGTGCCCGGGCCGCTCCTTCGCTCCAGCCTCCGCCAGCCGGGCCTTGCATCGCTCGCAGGACAAATATATGCATGAGCATCCATGCCGCGCATCCACCATGTATAATCCAATTGTTAAATTCTCAATTGAGCATCTTTCATGTCGCGCATACAAGCACGTAACAACGTCCGTATCGCCGGCGATGGTTCCGCAACCATGGTGTTCGCCCACGGATTTGGCTGCGATCAAACCATGTGGCGTTTCCTCGCCCCGGCCTATACAGACCGTTTTCGCACGATCGCCTTCGACCTGGTCGGCAGCGGCAATTCCGACCTGTCGGCCTACGACCGCGATAAATATTCCACTTTGCACGGCTATGCCGACGACCTGCTCGAGATCCTCGACGAATTCGCCACCGGTCCGGTGGTCTTCGTCGGCCACTCGGTCAGCACCATGATCGGCCTGCTGGCCACGATCAAGGCGCCGGAGCGCTTTGTCGCCCAAGTCATGGTCGGCCCCTCGCCCTGCTACATCAACGACGGCGATTATGTCGGCGGCTTCAGCCGCGAGGACATCGACGAGCTGCTCGAAACAATGGACGCGAACTACCTCGGCTGGTCGAGCAGCCTGGCGCCCGCCATCATGGGCGTGCCCGACCGCCCGGAGCTGCGCGAGGAGCTGACCCGCAGCTTCTGCAGCAACGATCCCACGATCGCCAAGCATTTTGCGCGCGTGACCTTCCTGTCCGACCATCGCGCGGATGTGGCGCGCTCGCCCGTGCCCGCCCTGATCCTGCAGTGCAGCGACGACCTCGTCGCGCCGCGCGCGGTGGGGGACTTCCTGCACCGCCACCTGCCGGTCAGCACCCTGCACATCATCGAGAACGTCGGCCACTGCCCGCACATGAGCGCGCCGACCGCCAGCTCGCGCGCGATCGACGCCTTCCTGGCGCAGACCCTGCGATGAGGCCGTGAGCGATCCTTCGCCCGGCGGCGAGGCCCTGTTCGACGACGCCGCCTGCGCCCTGCTGCTGACTGCCACCGACGGATTGATCCTGCGCGCCAACGGCCCGGCCTGCACCTGGCTGGGCTACGAGCAGGACGAACTCGTCGGCAAGCAGCGCATGCAGGATCTGCTGCCCGTCGGCGCGCGCCTGTTCTACCACACGCATTGCCAGCCCCTGCTGCAGGTGCAGGGTTCGGTGGCCGAGATCCAGGTCGACCTGCGCAACCGGCGCCAGGAGCGCCTGCCCATGCTGATCAACATCGTGCGGCGCGAGCATGCGGGCCGCACCGTCTATCACTGGGCCCTGTTCAAGGCATCCGAGCGCCGCGCCTACGAGCGTGAACTGCTGCTGGCGCGCCAGGCCGCGGAGAGCGCCCTGGAAGCGCGGCGCAGCGCCGAAGCCGAGCTGACCCGGCTCAATGCCCAGCTCTCGGTGGCCGACCGGCGCAAGGACGAGTTCCTGGCGACGCTCTCGCACGAGCTGCGCAATCCGCTGGCGCCGATGCGCAGCGCCCTTGACGTGTTCACGCTGCGTTTCGGCCAGTCCACGGACGGGCGCCTGCTGCAGATGTTCGACCGCCAGTTGCGCCACCTGACGCGCCTGGTGGACGACCTGATGGAGATGTCGCGCATCACCCAGGGGCGCATGCAACTGCGCCGCGAGCCGGTCGAATTGTCGGCACTGGTGCGCAGCGCGGCCCAGGACCTGGCGTCGACGATGCAGTCGGCCGGCCACACCCTGCGCCTGTTCCTGGCCGACGGGCCGGTGATCGTCGATGGCGACGCCACCCGGCTGGCCCAGGTCGTCCTCAACCTGCTCACCAACGCCGCCAAATACACGCCGGAAGGGGGCCTGATCGAGCTGCACCTGGCCTGCGAGCCCGGTTTTGCCGAGATCCGGGTGTGCGACAACGGCATCGGCCTTCCTCCCTCGGCGCTCGCCACCGTATTCGACATGTTTTCCCAGCTCGAGCCGGCGCTGGAACGCTCCAAGGGCGGGCTGGGCATCGGCCTGGCCCTGGTGCGCGGCATCGTCGAACTGCATGGCGGGAGCATCGCGGCGGACAGTGCCGGCCCCGGCCAGGGCAGCACCTTCATCGTGCGCCTGCCGCTGGCCGCGGATGCGCACTGCCCAGCGGGAACTGCCCCGCTCGAAACCGTGGCGGCCCAGGCAAGGGTCGTGGTGGTGGACGACAACCAGGACGCGGCAGAGACCCTGGCGATGGCGCTCGAGGCTTCCGGCTGCGAAGTCGCGGTCGCGCATTCGGCTGCCCGTGCCCTCGAACTGGTGGAGGCTGCCCGTCCGACGGTGGCCCTGCTCGATATCGGCTTGCCCGACATGAACGGCTACGAGCTGGCGCGGCGCCTGCGCCAACTTCCGGGCGGATCGTCCATGACCCTGGTTGCCACCACGGGTTGGGGACAGCAGAAGGACCGCGAACGCGCTTTCGAAGCGGGATTCGATCATCACCTGACCAAGCCGATCGACCTCGAGCTGCTCAGGCGCCTGCTGGGCGAGGCCAGGGACCAGCCCTAGCGTCCGGGCCGGGATCGTGGTGCGCCTACCTTCCCCACAGGCGGGCAGTCGCGTACGCAAGCCTTCCCTTTTCCGCGCACCCGGTTCATCAGACCGTGAAATCCCGGTCCGGACCGTGCAGGGTGGTGGATCGCCGGCCCCCCTCATCCTGGCTGCCTGTTTGTGAATCGGGAATGTTTTCGCAGTACGTAGCTTCGAGTTCTTATTTGTGTTTTGTTTTCCGATGTTGGTTAGTTACGTTTTATGAGTTCAGACAGGCCGGGGTGATGCGGCTGAGGGCGAGGCTGGATAACATTGAATGCTGATCGGGAATGGCATGCGAAGCAGGACTCTCCACTGTGTCTTTTACGAAGGCTGGAAGGCGCTTGCGTGCCGAGGCGGGCAGCAATGGCATCCACGGCGGTGGCGAAGGCCCGTCTCTGCTGGTTCGGAAAGCCGAGAGGCCGGGTGCCGGTCCACGGCCTCGCCTTCCCGGGGCTGGGCTTGCCGATAAGGTTTTAAGCGCCGTTCGATCCGGCCTGCCCTACGCGTATCGATGTGTCCCGCTGTGGTCCGTTCAAGCGAGTCGCCCCACCTCAGCCGCCCCGCAGGCCAAGTGGCTGGAATGCCTGAGTGGATCCGCGGCCGGCGCGACGCCGACTGTGCGCCTACCCAGGCCTGGTCAATATCCGGCCAGCTTGAGCAGCGCATCGGTCACCCCTTCCAGCCCGCGGCGCAAGCGGCCCGACTTGCCGGCGCCGGGTGTTTCGTCGTAGAGGTAGATGCCGGCTCCGTCGAAGCGGTCGTACAACAGGGGCGCCTGACCGCGCAGGTAAGGCAGGAAAGGCTCGCTACGTATGGTCGCGTAGCGCACGTCGGTGGAGAAGCCGAGCGTCGCCGTCTGCCTGATCGCCTGCGTCGCCCGCGCTTCCTGCACGCGCACGCCGCGCCTGCCCTGCACGGCGAGCGTGAGCGGTCCGCGTATCACGAAGAAGCGCAGCTGCAGGGTCAGCCAGGCGTGCAGGGAAGCCGGGCGCCAATGCCAGCCGATGTCGATGGACGCGCCGCGGCGGGCGACCAGGCCGACGAGTGCGCGCGGCTGGACCGCCAGCGCCTGGCCGGCGGGAATGCGCAGCAGCGCGATTTCGCTCAGCCCATCGTCGCTGGCCGATAACACGATCTCTTCCTCGGCCCTGCGGGTCTGGACGCAGGTGAGCATCGCCATGCCCGCGCTCAGGCTGGCCCAGGGCCGCTTCCTGATCAGCCAGCGCGTGCTGCGCGCCGCGCCGACGGGGGCGCTTTGCAGATAGTGCGGGAGGACCAGCAGTTCTTCCTCGGGCGCGAGCCGCAGGGTCTGCGAGACCTTGGAGGGCGACAGGAGCGCGACCGCTGGCGCCGCCGCCCTTCCCTGCCCGGCTTGGGGCTCCTTCTCTGCCTGGTCCAGGCGCACGGGAGCGCCGCGCGTCGCGAGAGGAGCCAGCGCGAAGTAGAAGAAGGCCCGGATCGCGGCGCGCCCCAGGATGGCGGCGACGAGTATGCCGGCAGCCAGGGGCAAGGCCTGGCGCAGCGGCGCGGCCAGCCGCGACAGCAGATTGCTCGAGACGGCCTCGCGCGCCTGGTCCAACTGTTGTTCGAGCGGCCGCAGCGCGCGGTCCAGCGCGCCCTGGTCGAGCGCGAAGACGTGCAGGTCGGCCACCGCCTGCATGCGGCCCAGGGCGAGGGTCTGGGCGCGATAGGCCGCTGCGGCTCGGTTGTTCTCGGCAGTCAGGGCCCGCAGGTCGGCGGCCAGCTTGTCCAGTTTCGGACTCCTGGCCCAGGGGTATTCCATGCGCCGGGCATCGAGCCAGCCGAGCCGGGCGGCTTCCTCGCGCTTCTGCAACAGCCTGGCGTAGACAGCACGGTGCTGGGCGAGCAGTCGTGCGAGTTCGTCCTGCGCGGCTTTCCGGCTCTGCAGTGCGAAAAGGTGGGCGCGAACCTGCTGCAGGTAGCCCAGCTCCTGCACCAGAAGCGCGTGCGAGAGGCGCGCCTGATAACGCGAAGCGAGCCGGGTTGCATACTGTTCGGGTCCCGCTTCCAGCAGGAGAGCCAGTTCGCCCGCCTCAGCCGGCCTGCTCACGGCCAATTCCCTGGTGACCGCCTGGATCCGCTCGTCGACCGCCGCCAGCGGCAGCCGTCTTGCCGCGCTCATGCGCGCTGCCAGGCCGGCCGCCTGGTCCTGCCGATGGCGGCCGACCTGCTGCTCCACTTCGGCCAGCAGATCGAGCCGCTCGCGCGCGGACATTGCCCCTTTGAGACCATCGAGAAGATAGTTGCCCACCACGAGGACGACTGCGATCGCCAGGACCGACAGCAGGTAGTACAGCGCTGTGCGAATGATGGGCTTGAGAACGGAATGCAAGGGCGAGACTGTTCGAATGGATGAGCCCTTATTCTACGCGAGGCAGGTTGCAGCCTGGATCAAGTGTGCCGTGGCGCCGGGAGCATGGGATGCCGGTTCTCGTAGGGTGGGCACTCGTGCCCACGCTGTCTCAGCGGTTGATCGGCCTGCGGCACCGATACGATCCCACGCCGCGG
>DEKZ01000210.1:0-273 GCA_002354135.1 Massilia sp. UBA2709
CCGGCAAGGCGCCGCGAGCCGCGTGCGGGCGCGGGCCTTCGGCAGGAAGCGCCGGCGGCGCATCCGATGCCAGCCTGAAGGTGCTGACGACCGCCAGCAGCTCTTCGGCCTGGGCCTGCATCGAGTCGGCCGCCGCTGCCGCCTCTTCGACGAGCGCCGCGTTCTGCTGAGTCACCTGGTCCATTTGTGCAATGGCCTGGTTGACCTGGGCGATACCCGTGCTCTGTTCCTGGCCGGCCAGGGTGATTTCGACCATGATGTCGGTGACGCGCT
>DEKZ01000210.1:360-4242 GCA_002354135.1 Massilia sp. UBA2709
TCGCCGGCGCGCGCCGCTTCGACAGCGGCGTTCAGCGCGAGGATATTGGTCTGGAAGGCGATCCCGTCGATCACGCCGATGATGTCGGCGATGCGCCTGGAGGCCTCGTTGATCGCTCCCATCGTCCCGACCACTTCCTCGACAACCTTGCCGCCCCTGGATGCCACCTCCGACGCCGTGGTGGCCAGTGTATTGGCGTGACGCACGCTTTCGGTATTCTGCTGGACAGTGCTGGTCAATTCCTCCATCGACGCCGCGGTCTCCTCGAGCGAACTGGCCTGCTCTTCCGTGCGCGAGGACAGGTCGAGATTCCCGGCTGCGATTTCCCCGGAGGCCGTGGTAATCGCATCGGTGCCATGCCGCACCTTTTGCACCAGGGTTGCCAGGCTTTGCTGCATCTGGCGCATGGCGAACATCATGCTGGACCGGTTGCTCTCGTCGTCGAGGGCGATGCGTACGGTCAGGTCGCCGGCCGCGATGGCGCCGGCAATGGCGACGGCGTACTCAGGCTCGCCGCCCAGCTGGCGGGTAATGTTGCGGGTCAACCAGAATGCGATAGCGGCGCCCACGACGACGGCAATCGCGGCAAAAGCCAGGCTCAGCTTGAACATGGTGTGGGTGCGGTCGGCCAGTTCGGCCTTGATCTGCCCGGCAGCCTCATTCTTTTCCTTCAGGATGTCCAGCAGTTCCGCGCGGACCTCGCGCCATACGGGCGTTTCCTCGGCATTCAGGATGCCAACCGCAGCCCCGCCATCGCTCTTCACCAGCGCAACAATGCGGTCCTGCACCGCAGCACGTTGCTGCTGCAGCGTTTCCACCTTGGCCAGCCGGGCGTCGGTGGCGGCGTCGGACCGTGCAAGCGCGCGTGCATTCTTGAGCGCCGTGCCGAACGCTTCGCGGGCAGCCGCCAGGTTCCTGTAGCCGGTTTCGTTGTTCGGCGCCAGGATGATGTTGCGCAGCGCCTGTCCCGCCTGCAAGCCTTGGGCGTACAGGGTATTGGCCTCGCCCAGGAAGGCCTGGTCGCGCTCGACAAAGCTGTCGAAGCGGCTGGTCGCCTCGCGCATGCCGGAAATGGCCACCGCCAGCGCAACCGCAAATAACAGGAAGACGACGGCCATGCATACAGCCATCTTGTTTCGTAACTTCATTCTATCCTCGTAATAAACTTGTTCAATGCCATACTCAGCAGTCCTGAAAAATTATCTACGGAAACTAAGAATTCCAACAGGAAACAAGGGGCTGCGGATCGCAGGATGCGGGGAAATGACGCGGCTACGCAACAGTCGGATGTTTCCGATGGACGAGCGCAGCCCTCCCGCTTCCGTGGACCGGAAACAGGCTGTCAAGCGGCTATCTGGCGTCGATTGACGCGCGCATGCACATCGCGTGTTCAGCGCATACGCACTCCCTGTCGCTGTCGTCCATGCATGGCGCGCCGCCGTCGCGCTGCGTCGGCCTGTATCAACGGAAGCCGGCGAGCGCCGGATCGCTGACCCGCTGCTCGGGCAGGCCCGTGATCGACGGCAGTTCCGACAGGCGCGGCATGCCGCTCCTGACCTTGACCTTGCCCGTCTTGTCACGCCAGACCACGCCAGGCGTGCCGGCGATGCCGAACCGGGCCATCAGCTCGCCGTTCCTGGCGATCGCCGCCGCCAGCGCCGGGTGGGTGCGCTCGGTCCTGGCAGGATCGGCCGTCCACGGTTTGCCGTGGTTCCGCTCCATGTCGCGCAGCGCCGCCGTCTTGTCCGGTGCGGCAAGGACGGCAATCGCTTTCGGCATGCTGGTCGGGCCCAGGGTCGCAACCGGGATCCAGCGCACCTGCAGCCCCGCCGCTTCGTAAGGCTGCACCGCGCGCCACATCAGGTGGCAATAGGGGCAGTTCGGGTCGACGAAGACGTAGATGACGCTCTTCGGATTGCTGGCGGCGCCTTCGGTCACGAAGGTCGATTTCTCCAGTTGGGCGTAGGTCGCCGACAGGACCGGCTTCGGCACGTAGATCTCCTCGTGCTGCGCGGTCAGGTTGCGGCCCCGGTCGTCGACCAGGGCGCCGGCCAGCAGTGTCTTCCCGTCCGCGGTCGTGTACACCACCGAATGCTGCGCGCCCTGGGCCAGCACCCATCCGGTCAGCCCGGAAGCGGCCGGGAACTGCCTGACGACCTTGACGCCCGCGTTCACGGCCCGTTCGAGCACCGGCGGGGTCTGCGCGCCGGCGGCGAACGGATGAACGCACGCCGCAGCGAGCACGGCCAGGACGATGTGTTTTTGCTTGCGCATGTTGACTCCAGCTGGTGAAACCGCGATCGAGATGTGGTGGCGCTTGGGCGCGAAGAAGCAATCCGACGCCCATCGAAGGCGCCGATCGTATGCGCTGCCGATTACCGCGGCATTAAGAAAACGCCTGGGCCACCCATTTGCACGGCGCAACGCGGCAGCACTTAATCCAACCCTAACCGTAAAGCGGTAAGATCGCGTTCCCTGCATTCATTACCCAAGCTACCCATGCGTGTACTCGTCATCGAAGACGACGAACTCGTCGCCAGCGGCATCCTTGCCGGACTGCGCCTGTCCGGCATCGGCGCCGACCATGTCGCCAATGCCTCGCTGGCGGAAGCGGCGGTGCACACCGGCCGTTTCGACGTCATCGTCCTCGACCTCGGCCTGCCCGACACCGACGGGCTACGCCTGCTGCGGCACTGGCGCGGCGCCGGCAAGGACTGGCCGGTGCTGATTCTCACCGCGCGCGACGACGTGCAGGACAAGGTCGCGGGCCTGCGCAGCGGCGCCGACGACTACCTGGCCAAGCCCTTCGAACTGGACGAACTGGTCGCGCGCCTGCATGCCCTGCAGCGCCGCAGCGCCGGGCGCTGCGTCGACCGGATCGAACACGGGCCGCTGGTATTCGATCCGGCCACCCAGCAGGTGACGCTGGAGGGGGTGCCGGTGGAGCTGTCGCGGCGCGAACTGGCCCTGCTCCATACCCTCCTCAACAGCGGCCAGCGCATCCTCACTCCCGAACAGGTCAAGGATAGCCTCTACGGCCTGGACGACGCGGTCGGAAGCAATGCGCTGAACGTCCATATCCACCACCTGCGCCGCAAGCTCGGGCCGCACATCGTCGAGACGGTGCGCGGGATCGGCTACCGGCTCGGCAGGGCCGGCGTATGAAGACGCTGCGCCTGCGCCTGCTGGTGACCATCGGCGCGTCGTTCGCGCTGTTCTGGACCATGTCGTCGGTGTGGACGCTGGTCGACCTGCGCAACGAGTTCCGCGACGCCCTGGACGAGCGGCTGGCCGCGTCGGCGCGCATGGTGGCCGCGCTGGTCGCCGATTCGCCGCACCTGGTCGCGCAGCCCGGCGCCGCGGGTTCGGCCCCGATTCCCTACCTGGTGCGCACCGACGGCGTGGCCTGCGAGATCCGGCTCCTGCGCGGCGGCGTCGTGGGGCGCACCGAGAACAGCCCGGAGCGCCTCGGCCTGGTGAAACCCGGATTCCGGACCCGCACCATCGACGGCATCACCTGGCGCAGCTACACCGTCGAACAGAACGGCGTGCGCATCACGACCGCCGACAAGGCCGAACGCCGCCACCAGCTATTCGAGCACGTCGCGCTGGCCGCCTTCCTGCCCTTCCTGATCGCCATGGTGGCGACCCTCGTCGCGCTGTGGTTCGCCGTGCGCCACAGCCTGCAGCCGCTGGAGCGGATCCGCCGCGCGCTCGAGGCCCGCGCTCCCGATGCGCTGCAGCCGCTGCCGGATGGCCATCTCCCCGGCGAACTGTCGCCGCTGGTGGCGACCGTCAACGCCCTGCTGGCCAGGATCGAATCGACCATCGAGCGCGAACGGCGCTTCACCGGCGACGCCGCGCACGAGCTGCGCACCCCGC
>DEKZ01000210.1:4301-4549 GCA_002354135.1 Massilia sp. UBA2709
CGTGGCGCTGCAGCAGGCCGAACAGGGCGTGCGGCGGCTGCAGGGCATCATCGACCAGCTGCTGACGCTGACGCGGATCGAAGGCGCGGTGTCGTATGACGGGGACGAGCGCCTCAGCGCCGGCGCGGTCGCCAGGCAGGCCATGGCACAACTGCCGGCGCCGCTGGCGGCCAGGGTGCATCTCGCCGACCAAGGCGGCGCGGCCCTGGGCCTGCGCGTGCCGGCCTCGCTCGCGGTGACGGCGCTGC
>DEKZ01000362.1 GCA_002354135.1 Massilia sp. UBA2709
CGCGCCTGAGGCTGCGCCTGGCCCGGCTCGACGCCTACCGCGCCGTGCGCGCCGAGCTGCCCCTGCGCGCCGTGTTCGAAGTGCGCAGCGGCGTGCGCCACCAGGGCTATACCTTCGAACCGCGCCTGGTCTACGAACAGCGCAGCATGGACGGCAAATGGCTGTTCGACGCCCAGCTGGCGGCGGTGGTGGGCGACGGCAAGATCAACCGTTATTTCTACGAGGTGGCGCCGCAGTACGCCACGGCCGAGCGCCCGGCCTACGCTGCCCGGTCCGGCCTGATCCTGGTGCGCGTGGGGATGTTCGCGGCGCGCCAGGTCAACCCCGACCTGCGCGTGTTCGGCTTCGTGCGCGGCGAGAACTACGGCGTCGGCGCCAACGACGACAGCCCCCTGCTGCGGCGAAACAACGGTGTCTCCGCCGGCTTCGGCTTGTCGTGGACGCTCTGGCGCTCCAAGTCCCTGGCGCGCGACTGAGCGTTTTACTTAAATAGGAACAATTGTCCGGTCACAAATCACAGGCGCACATGCGCGGAAGAATGAGCTGTTCTGTCCACAAAGGAAAAGACCATGCTCATTCGACATGCCTGCCTCTGCCTTGCCGGCACCTTGTTCACGCTGTCCGCGCTGGCCGCCGCGGCCAACCCCTATGCCGACCACAACGGCAAGCTCCCGGCGGCCGGGGAATACAACGGCCCGCTGTTCAGGCTCAGCTATCACTACCCGTCCGGATTGCCGGCGCCCTACATGGGCTGGCGCACGGCGATCGGCAATGGGCCGATCACGACCGCCAATGCCGCGGCCTACGCCCAGGCGCTGAAGGATGCCGTCGCACGCGACATGCACACGCTGCTGGCGGACTACGAGGACTGGAATGCGGCGCGCCGCGGCTGGTACAACGATCCCTGGCTGGGCGCCCAGCGCGAGCCCATCCACGGCATGCTGGTCGGGATCGAGAAGGTCGACAACAGCCTGTTCCCGAAGAGCGGGTTGACGAAACCCTTCACCACCTACGTCATCACTTATTACAACCGCACGGCCGCGCAAACCCTCGGGAAGATCTGGGGCCGCGATCCGAACGCACCGGTACTCGCGGGCGGCGCCACCCAGTACGCCGAGGGCTCGATCACCGTGAAGCTGGCCTTCACCACGGCCGATCCCGCGACCTGGCCGGCGATGGAAGGGGCACTGGCCTGGCCGATGATGATGACGGCGAACGCCACCACCGGCCACTTCGACCGGCCCAGGCTGGAGAAGGCCTACCTGATGCAGGTCGATATCGTGGTGAAGGACAGCCAGTCGGCGCCCCAGACCGGCTGGGTCTTCACGACACTCGTGTATGACAAGGATACGCGCCCCGGCAGCCAGGGCATCTGGGACCAGATGGTGCCGCTCGGCGCGCAGTGGGGAAACGATCCTCAGGTGAACAGCACGGCCACGCCGGGCGCGCCCCTGCAGGAGACCTGGGTCAATCCGCAGGCGCCCCTGTACGCCACCGAGACCCTGGGCTGGGGCGGGCGGCTGTCCGGGCCGAACGACCATGCGCTGAACGACATCTCGGTGGCGGGCGAGGGCGGACGGGTCCTGACCCGCAATGCCGCCAACTCCTCCTGCCTGAGCTGCCACGGCGCCTCGCAGTGGAATGCGGCCAACCCGGGGCAGGGGATGGCCTCCTTCATGATGCCGCTGGCGCCGCCCACCGCGGGGGCGGCCGCCAATGCCGGCGCGCCCTACATGAATTCGCCGGCGCCCGGTTCCGCCGAATGGCTGCGCTGGTTCCAGAACCGGGCCGGCGACGTGCCGATGGATGCCGGCAGCATCGCCGGCGACTACGACCTGGCCCTGACCTTCCGCGTGCTGCCGGCCTGGCACGAGGCGATGACGGGGAAGGCGCATGCGCTGCGCAAGCTGGATGCGGCGGGGAAGTAGGGTGGGCGGGTTTCCCGCCCACGCGTTCAACCGCAGCATGCAAATCACACCGCGTCTGCGCATATCAAGTTTGAACGCGTGGGCGGCATAGCCGCCCACCCTACGGATCAGCGGTAGAAATAAAAAAGGCGGCCCGCAGGCCGCCTTTTCGTTGATGCGAACGACGCTCAGCGCGACTTCACGAACGGCTTGCCCACCGCTTTCGGCGCCACCGACTTGGCCATCAGGCCGGCCAGCACGACCACGGTGACGACATACGGGATCATCTGGATCAGCGAGCCCGGGATGCGGCCCACGACCGGCAGGTCGACGCCTTCGATCTGGATCTGCACCGCCTGGAAAAAGGCGAACATCAGGCAGCCCAGCACGGTCTGCAGCGGGCGCCAGTTGCCGAACACCAGGGCGGTCAGGGCCAGGTAGCCGGCGCCGGCCGACATGTCGCGCAGGAAGAAGCCGCTCTGGACGATCGACAGGTAGGCGCCCGAGAACGAGCACAGCACGCCGGCCGTCAGCATCGCCAGGTAGCGGGTGCGCTCGACCGAGACGCCGGCGGCGTCGGCCGCGTGCGGGTTCTCCCCGCAGGCGCGCAGGCGCAGGCCGAAGCGGCTGTGGTAGACCACCCAGTGCACCACCGGCAGCAGCAGGAAGGCGAGGTAGACCAGCGGCGAGTGGCCGCCGATCAGGCTGTTCCAGACCCAGCCCAGCACCGGCACGTTGGCGACCGCCTCGGCGCCCGGCAGCACCACGCTGGACAGGCGCGCCGCACCCAGGTCCGGCGTGCGGCCGCCCTGCTGGAAGATGTACTGGGCGACCACAAAAGTAAGGCCGCTCATCGCGATGTTGATCGCGATGCCGGCCACCAGTTGGTTGCCCTTCTGGGTGATCGACACAAACGCCTGCACCATCGCCAGCGCGACCGAGACCGCGATGCCGGCGGCGATGCCCAGCCACGGGTCCTGGGTCGTGTAGCCGACCGCGGCCGAAACGAAGGCCGAGGCGAGGATCTTGCCCTCGAGGCCAATGTCGACCACGCCGCTGCGCTCCGCGAACAGGCCGGCCAGCGCGGCGAACATCAGCACTGGGGCATTGCGGACCGTCGAGACGATGATGTTGAGGATATCGAAGCCTTCCATGATTAACCCTTGCGTGTTGCGTTGATCAGTTTCAGGAGCGCCGGGCCGTACAGGTTTTCCATGGCGCCGCAGAACAGGATGATCAGGCCCTGGATGAAGACGAAGGTCTCGACCGGGATGTTCGGTTTTTCCAGCGACAAATCAAAACCGCCCTGGATCAGCGCGCCGAACAGCACCGAGGACAGGAAGATGCCGACCGGATGCTGGCGGCCCATGAGCGCAATGGCGATGCCGACGAAACCGGCGCCCTGCGGGAAGTTCAGGCTCAGGTAGTGGGTCGAGCCCATGATCGAGTTGACCGATGCCAGGCCCGCCAGGGCGCCCGAGATCAGCATGGCAACGATGATCATGCGGCTGATGCGCACGCCTGCGTAGTGGGCGGCGTGCTGGTTCAGGCCGGTGGCGCGCAACTGGTAGCCCCAGGTCGAGCGCGAGACCATGACGCCATAGATGACCAGGGCGACGATCGCAATCGGGAAGCCGATGTTCAGCGGGGTGTCGCCGAAGAAGGGGAACCAGGTGTTCAGGGTCGGCAGCATGGCCGAGTCGGCGAAGACGCGGCTGGCCGGGTTCTGCTCACCCTCTGGGATGAGGTACTTCACGATGATGAAGTTCATCAGGCTGGCGGCAATGAAGTTGAACATGATGGTCGTGACCACCACGTGGCTGCCGCGCTTGGCCTGCAGGTAGCCCGGCAGGAAGGCCCACAGGGCGCCAAACACGGCGGCCCCGATCATCGCCAGCGGGATCAGCAGCCAGGGCGAGAGGGTGGCGTCGAACGCCAGGACGGCCAGGGTCAGGCCCAGGCCGCCGAAGTACATCTGGCCTTCGGCGCCGATGTTAAAGAGGCCCGCCTTCATGGCGATCGACACGGCCAGGCCCGTGAAGATGAAGGTGCTGGCGTAGAACAGGGTGTAGGCCAGGCCTTCCGGGTTGATGACGGCCGAGTCGATCAGGATCTTCATCGATTCGACCGGGCTCTCGCCCAGCAGGTGGATCACCAGCGCCGCGACCAGCAGCGCCGACAGCAGGTTCAGGACAGGCAGGACGACGCCCGTGGCCCAGCGTGGAAGTTCGGTTGTTTTCATGATTTGTGCATCCCGCCCATCAGCAGGCCGATGCGGGTGGTGTCGAATTCGTCAATGTTCAGTTCGCCGGTGATGCGCCCCCCCGATACGACCACGATGCGGTCGGCCAGGGCGCGCACTTCTTCGAGTTCGGTCGACACCAGCAGGATGGCGACGCCTTCGTCGCGCAGGCGCAGCAGCTGGGTGTGGATCGATTCGATGGTGCCGATGTCGACGCCGCGGGTCGGCTGGCCGACCAGCATCAGTTTCGGCTGGGCCGAGACTTCGCGCGCGATCACGACCTTTTGCTGGTTGCCGCCCGAGAGCAGGCCGATGCGCAGGTCCGGATTGTTCGGGCGCACGTCGAAGGCCTGGAGCAGGTGGGCGCAGCGCTTGGCGATGGCGTCGAAGTCGAACAGGCCCCAGCGGTTCCTGACCCGGTCCTCATAGCCGAACACGGTGTTCTGCATCACCGAGAAATCCTTGATCACGCCGTCGCGCAGGCGGTCTTCCGGCACATGGCCGATGCCGAGCTTGCGGAAGGTGGCGGGCAGGCCGTCGGCGTTCGTGCGGTCGCCGTAGGGCAGGGCCTTGCCGTCGAGTTCGACCGTGCCGGAGGTCGGCAGGCGCATGCCGGCCAGGATTTCCATCAGTTCGCTCTGGCCATTACCCGACACGCCGGCAATGGCGACGATCTCGCCCGCGCGCACGTGCAGGTTGATGTCGGCCAGCAGTTGCACCTTGTTGGCGTCCTGTAGCTGCAGGTTCGACACCTTCAGCACCGGCGCGCCCGGGTTGAAAGGCTTGCGCGGCAGGTTGCCCTCGATCGGGCGGCCGACCATCATGTTGGCCAGCTGCTCCTTCGAGGTGTCGCGGGTGGCCACGGCGCCCGACACGCGGCCGGCGCGCATCACCGTCACATGGTCGGTGATGTCCATGATCTCCTGCAGCTTGTGGGTGATCAGGATGATGGTCTTGCCCTGTTCCTTGAACAGCCGCAGGATGTCGAACAGCGAAGCGATTTCCTGGGCGGTCAGGACCGCGGTCGGCTCGTCCAGGATCAGGATGTTGGCGCTGCGGTAGATCTGTTTCAGGATCTCGACGCGCTGCTGGGCGCCCACCGACAAATCGTGGATGGTGGCCAGCGGGTCGACGTCGAGACGGTACTTGGCGCAGATTTCGCGCAGCTTCGCCTCGACCGCGGCGCGGTTCTTGTTGAGCTTGAAGCCGCCTTCCGCGCCCAGCATCACGTTGTCGAGCACGGTCATGTTCTCGACCAGCATGAAATGCTGGTGGACCATGCCGATGCCCAGGCCGATGGCTTCCTGGCTGGTGCGGATGCTGCGCTCCTGGCCGTCGATCAGGAGCTGGCCGCTGTCGGCGTGGTAATAGCCGTACAGGATGCTCATCAGGGTGGATTTGCCGGCGCCGTTCTCCCCGATGACGCCATGGATCGAACCCTTGGCGATCGTGAAGCTGACGTCAGCGTTCGCTTGCACCGGCCCGAAGGCCTTGCTTATGTTGCGAAATTCTACGGCTGGCTGCATAGCGATCAGTAGTAAAAATGTGAATGCTTGAGAGGGCAATGCATTGAGCGTTCAATACATTTAAAAGCGCGCCGGGCCGGAAAATCCGGCGCGGCGCGCTCTGGAAGAAAATAAAAAAATCAGACCGGGCAGCTGCTGCCCGCGCGGTAGTCGATGACCTTGATCTTGCCGTTGATGATGTCGGCCTTCACGCCATTGACGCGCTTTTCGATTTCCGGGGTGACGACCTTGCGGTTGTCCTTGTCCAGCACCCAGTCGACGCCGCCTTCCTTCAGGCCCTTGTAGGTGACGCCGCCCTTCCAGGTGCCGTTCTTGACCTGCATGAAGGAGTCATAGATCGCAACGTCGACGCGCTTGACCATCGAGGTCAGCATGTTGCCCGGATGGAGGTAGTTCTGGTTCGAGTCGACACCGATGGCCAGCTTGCCTTTTTCCTTGGCCATCTGCAGCGCGCCCATGCCCGAGCCGCCGGCAACGGCGAACACGACGTCGGCGCCGCGGTCGAATTGCTGGCGCGCCAGCTCGCCGCCCTTGGCCGGGTCGTTCCAGGCCGCGGCGGTGGTGCCGACCATGTTCGACATGATCTCGATCTTCGGATACTGGGCCTTGGCGCCCTGGTTGTAGCCGCAGGAGAAGGCGCGGATCAGCGGGATGTCCATGCCGCCGACGAAGCCGATCTTCTTCGACTTCGATGCCATGGCGGCAGCCACGCCGACCAGGTAGGAGCCTTCCTGTTCCTTGAACATGATCGAGTTGACGTTCGCGCCCGGCGCGATCGAGTCGATCAGGACGAATTTGACCTTCGGGAATTCCTTGGCGACCTTGGCCACGGCCTGGGTCTGGGAGAAGCCGATCGCGGCGATCATGTCGAGCTTCTTGCGCGCGAGGCCGCGCATCACCTGCTCGGCCTGGGTATCGCTGTTGGCCTGGACTTCGATGTAGGGGATGTTGGTCTCTTTCTTGAAGCGCTCGGCGCCTTCGAAAGCGGACTGGTTGAACGACTTGTCGAACTTGCCGCCGGCATCATAGACGATGCCCAGTTTCGGATTGGCTGCGCTTGCCGTGCCGGCGATGCACAGTGCTGCAATCGTCATGCTGAGTTGCTTGAATTTCATGAAATGGCTCCTGGAATTTCGATATTGTACCCGGCGCAACGGCTGCGTTGGGAGGGGCGGCCCAAAGGCAAGGCATCTGCGGGAGTGCACGGTTTGTGCTGGCGCAGTCTGATGCCGTGCGGATTGTGTCAGCCCCGGACGTTTCATGGGGTGTCGATTTGTATCGCGGCCTTCGCTCCCAGCTCTTGCGCGTGCGAATGTCGCACCGTCGCAACAACAAGGGGAAGCCTGGCCGGCCATGCGCTGCGTGGCGCCGGGTAGCGGGAACCCTCGCAGCTCAACCTGTCAAATATGCATCAGTCCATAGATGCATGACAAATATGATTTTACTTGGCAATTTATTCGAGGGAAATATAAATGCCGACAAGATTCGGCATTTTTTTCCTTCACGCCACAGTTTCGATGAGCTGCGGCGCCGGCAGGGGCTGGCTGAAGCGCTCGGTCAGGAAGCCGGCGATGCGCGCCTGCGTCGCCTCGAGGTAGGGAATGTTCAGGTGGTCGGAGCCCGGCACGACGTCGTCGGCGATCAGGTTGGCCAGCTTCTGGCACAACTGGTCGGTATGCGAGTGGGGCACGATGTCGTCGGTCTCCGCGCGCAGCACATAGGTTGGCACCTTGAGCGAAGGCGCATGCTTGATCGATTCGAAGCGGTGGCGCAGCATGTATTCGATCGGCATGGCGCGGAACTTGCGCTTGGCGATCGCCAGGATCGAATCGTAGGGCGTGATCAGGACCACGGAGTGGGCGGCGCGTTCCTTGGCCACCTGCACCGCGACGCCCGATCCCAGGCTGCGGCCGACCACGGCGATGCGGCGCGCATCGACCTGGCCGAGGGCGGCGAGCCAGTCGAACAGGGTACAGCCGTCTTCGACCATGTGGGTTTCGGCCGGGTCGCCGTGGGAATTGCCGTAGCCCCGGTAGTTCATCGCCAGCACGGTCATGTTCGGAAACAGGTTGCCGGCGTCGCGCACCACCCAGGACACTTCCTCGGAACGGCCGCCGAAGTACAGCACGGCGGGATGCGGACCGGGCACGCGCGGGGTCATCAGCCAGCCGCACAGGCGGGTGCCGTCTTTCGCGCGCAGGACGATCGGGCGGGTGCGGTGGCCGCTGCTGCGCGGGCTGTTGACCTCGGGGATGATGGTGGGATTGAACACCAGCCGGCGCTGGTTTGCCGCCACCGCGGCGGTCAGCCCCAGCCACAACACGCTGGCGAATCCCGCCATCCCTGCCGCCATTTTTTTGGAAGTGTTCATGGCGCCAGTCTACCCCGGCGGTCGGAACTGGTCTGTGCGCCATATCGCAATGCATCGCAGCATATGGCTGAGTTGGCGGGGAAGTGTGTTCTACGCAACACGTTCTGCCCACAGTCGGAAACAGGCGCGGTGGGGAAAACAGGCGCCGCGCTGCCGCTGCGCCTGTGAAACCGCAAGCTGCGGGGATGCGATTCAGCGCATCACCGGACCTGCCGCCGGAACGTATTTCTCGGCCGCGCTCATCGCGTGTTCCATCACCTCGTCGCCGGGCGCCTTCAGTTCGGGCACGTCCTGCACCGGGCTCACGCCTTTCACGCGCATGCCTTGTTCGTAAACCAGCTTGCCGCCGAACCAGCCGGACAGCAGCACGCCGGCCGCCGCCAGGGCCGACATGGCCAGCGAGCCGCCGCGGTGGTGGCGCGTGTCCTTGCGCGCGATGACGTTGGCGGCGGTGAGCGCCAGCGCGCCGGTGTTCAGGAGGGCGTGCACGTTGGCCGTACGCTTGACCTCGGTCTCGCGCTCGATCGCCATGTAGTCCATGGCCCCGGCAACGCCCGCCGCCAGGCCGCCGATCAGGCCGCTCGCCAGGCTGTAGTAGGAAGCGGTGGCGTAGTCGTCGTTGTCGGTGGCGCGGTGCATCGCGTCGAGGATGAAGCCGAAGGGAATCAGCGCGGCGGGCGCGACGATCAGCATCGGGTGCAGCGGATGGCCGGCGAGCGTGGACTTGGGCATGACGGATCTCCTGGGTTGTCGGGAACGAAGGACAGTCTGACACAAGCGCGGCCACCGTCACGCACGCTAGCGCCGTCAAGAGCGGCTAACAAAATCCTTAGGGCAAAGGATGCGGCCACCCGACGCGTCGCCGCAGCGGCGGACCGCGAAGACAGTATGAGCGTACGGCGAGACGGTGCAACGCCGCCATGANNTGACGGTTTTGTCAGGCGCTCAGCGCGGCACGAGGCGCAGGACCATGTTCTGGGAGGTCGCGGCCAGGCTGCCGGCCGCCAGCACCGTGATGCCGCGCGGCGCGTTCAGGCTGCCCGGCAGGGGACCGAGCACCACGTTCTGGGCGCCGGCTACGCCGATCACGGTGTTTACTTCGCCCGAGATGCCGATGCGGCGGATGGTGCCGTTGCCGGTATCGGCCACGAACAGGTTGCCGGCGCCGTCGATCGTCAAGCCGGCCTGGCGGCAGAAGCGCGCGCTGGTGCCCTGGCCGTCGACGCTGCCGCATTGGCCGGCGGCGCCGGCGATGGTGCGTACTTCGCCCGAGGGAGAAATTTCTCGGATGGTCGAGTTGGCGGTGTCGGCCACGTACAGGTAGCCGTC
>DEKZ01000361.1 GCA_002354135.1 Massilia sp. UBA2709
TGGCGCTGGCGGCCTGGGGCGGCGCCCACGGCACCCTGGCCCAGATGGGCTGGTTCTTCACCAAGGCCGCGCTGCTGACTTTCGGCGGCGCCTACGCCGTGCTGCCCTACGTGGTGCAGGGCGCGGTCGAGCACTACGGCTGGCTCGACGCGACCCAGATGATCGACGGCCTGGCGCTGGGCGAGACCACGCCGGGGCCCCTGATCATGATCGTCGCCTTCGTCGGCTTCGTCGGCGGCTGGACCCATGCCCTGCTCGGACCGGAGGCGCTGCCGCTGGCCGGCCTGCTCGGCGCCGCGGTCGCGGCGCTGTTCACCTTCCTGCCTTCTTTTATCTTCATCCTGGCCGGCGGCCCGCTGGTCGAAGCCACCCGGGGCGACCTGCGCTTGAGCGCGCCGCTGACCGCGATCTCGGCGGCGGTGGTCGGCGTCATCGCCAGCCTTGCTGTATACTTCGGGCGCGAAGTCTTCTTCGCCGGCGGCGCCTTCCAGCCCGCTGCCCTCGTCATTGGCGCCCTCGCCGCGGTCGCGCTGCTGCGCTACCGGGTCGGCACCATCAAGCTGCTCGCTGCCTGTGCGCTCGCGGGCCTCGTGCTATCGTATTGGTATGGCTGAAAAAATCATCATGCTGAATGACCTGCGCAGTCCCGCGCTGGCCGTTCCGGCAACACCCGTCGCACCCAGCGGCCATCTCGTCGATGCGCTCGCCCGTCCCTTGCACGACCTGCGGATCTCGGTTACCGACCGCTGCAATTTCCGCTGCGTGTATTGCATGCCGAAGGAAGTGTTCGGCAAGGACTACCCCTACCTGCCGCACGGCGACCTGCTCTCGTTCGAGGAAATCACCCGCGTGGCGCGCATCTTCATTGCCCACGGCGTCGAGAAGATCCGCCTGACCGGCGGCGAACCGCTGCTGCGCAAGAACCTCGAGCACCTGGTGGCCATGCTGCGCGCGCTGCCCACTGCATCCGGCCGGCCGCTCGACCTGACCCTCACCACCAACGGCTCGATCCTGACGCGCAAGGCGCGCGCCCTGAAGGACGCCGGCCTGGACCGCGTCACGGTCTCGCTCGACGCCATCGACGACGCGGTCTTCAAGCGCATGAACGACGTCGACTTCGCCGTCGCCGACGTGCTGGCCGGGATCGAGGCGGCGCACGCCGCCGGGCTGGGGCCGATCAAGGTCAACATGGTCGTCAAGCGCGGCAGCAACGACGACCAGATCGTACCGATGGCGCGCCACTTCAAGGGCTCGCCCGTGATCCTGCGCTTCATCGAATACATGGACGTGGGCGCCTCGAACGGCTGGAACATGGATGAAGTCGTACCGTCGAACGAGGTGGTGCAGCGCATCGGCGCCGAGATGCCGCTGGCGCCGCTCGACCCGAACTACACCGGCGAGACCGCCGCGCGCTGGCGCTACCTGGACGGCGGCGGCGAGATCGGCGTCATCTCCAGCGTCACCGGCGCCTTCTGCAAGGACTGCAGCCGCATGCGCCTGTCGACCGAGGGCAAGCTCTACACCTGCCTGTTCGCGACCCAGGGCCACGACCTGCGCGCCCTGCTGCGCGGCGGCCATGACGACCTGGCGATCGGCGGCGCCGTCGCGCGCCTGTGGCAAGGCCGCGCCGACCGCTATTCCGAGACCCGCACCATCAACACCACGGGGCTGGCGCGCGGCGCGCGCAAAGTCGAAATGTCCTACATCGGCGGTTAAAAAAATGAACAAACAGGCATCGATCAGCGGACTGATCCTCGCGGGCGGACGCGGCTCGCGCATGGGCCACGTCGACAAGGGCCTGCAGCCCTTCCGCGGCAAGACCATGGTGGCGCACGTGCTCGAGCGCCTGGCGCCGCAGGTGGCGAGCGTGGCCATCAACGCCAACCAGAACCTCGGCACTTATGCCGAATTCGGCGTGCCGGTCTGGCCGGACGACCTGGCCGGCTTCGCCGGGCCGCTGGCCGGGCTGGAAACGGGCATGCGCCGCTGCCAGACTCCTTACCTGCTGACCGCGCCCTGCGATTCGCCCTTCGTGCCTGCCGACCTGGCCGCACGCCTGCTGGCCGCGCTGGAAGAACAGGACGCCGACCTCGCCTTCGCCGCGACCCAGGAGCCCGGCCAGCGCGTGCAGCCGCATCCGGTGTTCTGCCTGGTGAAGGCGAACCTGCTGCCGATTCTTTCGAGTTACCTGGCGGAGGGTGGACGGCGCATGGACGGCTGGTACAAGGACCTGAAGGCCGTCGAGGTGCTGTTCGAGGACGCGGATGCCTTCCGCAACATCAACACGCTCGACGAGCTGCGCAGCCTGGATACCGGCGCCCCGCAGCGCCTGCAGGACGTGACGAGCTGCCTGTCGGCCTACGATCCGGAGGCGCTGCCGGTGCGCGACGCCCAGCGCATCATCCGCGAGTTCGTGCAGCCGGTGCGCTCGACCGAACAGGTGGCGCTGCGCGCCGCCCTGGGGCGCGTGCTGGCGCGCGACATCGTCTCGCCGATCGACGTGCCGGCCCACGACAACTCGGCCATGGACGGCTACGCGCTGCGCGGCGAGGATATCCCCGCTGACGGCGTGGCGCGCCTGGCCGTGATCGGCACCGTCTATGCCGGCCGCCCGTCCGAACTGGTTCCCGGCCCGGGCGAATGCGTGCGCATCATGACCGGCGGCGTCATGCCTGCCGGTTGCGACAGCGTGGTGTCGCAGGAGCTGCTGCTGGAGGACGGCGAGCACGAGATCGCGCTGAAGGCGGGTACGATCCGCGCCGGCGACAACCGCCGTTTCAAAGGCGAGGACCTGAAGGCCGGCAGCCCGGCCCTGCGCGCGGGGAAGATCGTCCGCCCGGCCGACCTGGGCCTGATCGCCTCGCTCGGCATCGCCGAGGTGCCGGTGCAGCGCCGCCTGCGCGTGGCCTTCTTCTCGACCGGCGACGAGCTGCGCTCGATCGGCCAGGCGCTGGACGAAGGCAGCGTCTACGACAGCAACCGCTACACCATCTACGGCATGCTGCAGCGCCTGGGCTGCGACATCATCGACATGGGCATCGTGCGCGACGACCCGGCGGCGCTCGAGGAAGCCCTGCGCAGCGCCTGCGAGAACGCGGACGCGATCGTCACTTCCGGCGGGGTCTCGGTCGGTGCGGCCGACTACACCAAGCAGATCATGGCGCGCCTGGGCGACGTCACCTTCTGGAAGATCGGCATGCGCCCGGGCCGCCCGCTGGCCTTCGGCCGCATCCACTCGAACGGCCACAACGCCTTCCTGTTCGGCCTGCCGGGCAATCCGGTGGCGGTGATGGTCTCGTTCTACTTCTTCGCGCGCGAAGCCCTGCTGCGCATGATGGGCGCCGAGGCGCCCCTGCCGCTGCTGCGCGCCCGCTCGCAGGGCGCGATCCGCAAGAAGCCCGGCCGCACCGAATATCAGCGCGGCATCCTCACCCACGGCGAGGACGGCGCGCCCCAGGTGCGCATCACCGGCTCGCAGGGCTCGGGCATTTTGCGCTCGATGTCGGAGGCGAACTGCATGGTGGTGCTGCACGACGAACAGGGCAGCGTCGCGGCAGGCGAGATGGTGGATGTGCTGATGTTCGAGGGCTTGGTATAACCGTAGGGTGGGCGGGTTTCCCGCCCACGCGTTCAACCGGCTGATGCTCATCCGCATTGCCGCCTTTGATACAGGTCACTGCCGCACCGCTTTCGATTCGTGCGCGCCTCGACCCTTTTTATCATCGGGCGATGTCCCGATTCCGCCGCGCCAACTTCGGCACCACCTTTTTCTTCACGCTCGTCGCTTTCCGGCGTCGCCCCATTCTGTGCGACGACATATTCGTCACCGCCCTGCGCGAAGCCATCCAGGCCGTTCGGGTGCGGCGTCCATTCGTCATTGAGGCGTGGGTGCAACTTCCCGATCATTTGCATTGCATCTGGACGCTGCCGCCTAACGATACCGATTATTCTCGACGATGGTCCGAGATCAAGCATCGTGTCTCATATGCATGCCGCGCTGACTACGCCAGTCTCGGAACGTCATCCAGCATGAGACGACACCGTGTCTCGACTATCTGGCAGCGGCGATTCTGGGAGCATCAGATCAGGGATGAACTGGATTTCGAACGCCACGTCGATTACATCCATATCAATCCGGTACGGCATGGACATGTAGAGCACGCGTCGTTATGGCCGTATTCGAGTTTTGGGCGTTACGTTCGGGATGCAGTTTATCCATCGGATTGGTGCGGTCCGGTGGATTTGCCTGAGCTGATGTGGGAGTAGGCGAATGTACGAATGATCCGGGGCCGGTTGAACGCTGATGTGGAGTAACCGAATATTCGAATGATTCCGCGCCGGTTGAACGCGTGGGCGGGAGACCCGCCCACCCTACTTACTCCTCGCTGTCGGCCCTGTCCGGCCCCAGCATCAGCTGCGCCGCCTCGCTCGGCAGCGCCTCCACCGACTTGAGCTTGCGCGCCATCTGGCGGCTGCGCACCTCGGCGCTTTCGATGTTTTTCGCTGCCTTCTCGAGGGTCGCCTTGGTGGCGGCCAGGACGTCGCCGAACTTGGCGAATTCCGTCTTCACCGCGCCCAGCACCTGCCAGACTTCGGACGATCGCTTTTCCAGCGCCAGCGTGCGGAAGCCCATCTGCAGGCTGTTCAGCAGGGCCGTCAGGGTCGAGGGGCCGGCGATCGTCACGCGCAGGGTGCGCTGCAGCTCGTCGGCGACGCCGGGGCGCCGCATCACTTCGGCGTACAGGCCTTCGGTCGGCAGGAACAGGATCGCGAAGTCCGTCGTCTGCGGCGGGGACACGTATTTCTCGCAGATCGTCTTGGCCTCGGCGCGCACCGCGCGTTCGAGTTCGGCGCCGAAGCGGGCCACGCCGTCGGCGTCCGAGCGTTCCTGTGCTTCCAGCAGACGCTCGTACTGCTCCTTCGGGAACTTGGCGTCGATCGGCAGCCACAGCGGCGGCCCGCCGTCGACCACACCCGGCAGCTTGATCGCGAACTCGACGCGCGCGTTGGAGCCGGCCACGGTCTCGACGTTCTTGGCGTACTGGTCGACCGTCAGCACCTGTTCGAGCAGCATCTCGAGCTGCACTTCGCCCCAGGTGCCGCGGGTCTTCACGTTGGTCAGCACGCGCTTGAGGTCGCCCACGCCGATGGCCAGTTGCTGCATCTCGCCCAGGCCCTGGTGCACCTTCTCCAGGCGTTCCGACACATGGCGGAACGATTCGGTCAGGCGTGTTTCCAGCGTCGTGTGCAACTTCTCGTCGACGGTCTGGCGCATCTCTTCCAGGCGCTTGGCGTTGTCGACCTGGAGATCGCGGATCTTCGTCTCCAGCGTGGCGCGCACTTCCAGCATGCGCTGGGCGTTCGACTCGGTGAGGTTGGCCAGGGTCTGCTGCAAGGTGTCGGCGAAGCGCTTCAGGGCGCGCGCCTGCTCCTCGCGGCCGCCGGCCGCATGCAGTTGCATCTGCTGGCGCATGCTGTCCAGTTGCTGGACGGTGGCCGCCTGGTGCTGGGCCATGTGCGCCGCCAGTTCCTGGCGCGTGGCCTGGGCGCTGTGCTGCAGCTCCAGCCGCAGTTCGCGCTCGACGCGTTCGAACTGCTGGCCGTCACCGCTGCCGCTGCCGTTACCACTGAGGCCGCGCGCGCGCAGCAGCACCAGCACCTGCAGCGCGATCACGGCAAGCAGCGCGACCGCGATCACCACGAATTGGAGGGTGCTCATCTCAGTCGGCCTTGTTGCGCATCCAGTCGGCGGTCTGGTAGAAGGACTGCATCAGGCGCAGGCGCAGCGCGTCGTCCATGCCGATGTCTTCCATGGCCCAGGCCATCGCGCGCAGCCACTGGTCGCGCTCGCTCGTGCCGATCGCGAACGGCAGGTGGCGCGCACGCAGGCGCGGGTGGCCATAGCGCTCGATGAACAGGTCGGGCCCGCCCATCCAGCCGGACAGGAACATGAACAGCTTCTCGCGCGAGCTGTCATTGGGTTTGGGGTGCATCGCGTGGATGCCGGCGAATTCCGGCTCCAGTTCCATCAGGTCGTAGAAGCGGTCGACCAGTTCGCGCAGGCGGCTTTCGCCGCCGATGATTTCGTACAGGGTTTGGTTCTCGGACATGCCGTCATGATAGCGCAGCGGGGCCCCGTTGGGGCGCCGC
>DEKZ01000021.1:0-3801 GCA_002354135.1 Massilia sp. UBA2709
TGCCTCGCTTCCCGCTCGAACAGCGAACCCATGCGCTGCCCAGCCAGCAGCGCGCGTTCCCCGCCGGCCGCATCCAGCAGGGCCAGCAGCCAGTCCGCCATCTGCTCGACGCTGGCGAGCGCGGGCCCGGCGCTGCGGCCGTGGCCGGGCAGGTCGACCGCCAGCACGCCGTAGCCGTGGTGGGCGAACCAGCGCGACTGCAGGCCCCATACAGAGTGGTCGTTCTGGGCGCCATGGATGAAGACGACGGTCGGCAGCGCCGCATCGAAAGCCTTGCCGCCGGTGTAGGCGTAGGCGGCGCGATCGTTCACGGTGTAGATCATGTTCAGGCTCCCTTCTGGGCCAGCTTCAGGCCGCGCGCGAGGTCTTCGATCAGGTCGTCCGGGTCTTCCAGGCCGACCGAGAGGCGCATCGTGCCTTCGCCAATGCCGGAGGCCGCCAGCTGCTCGGGCGGCACGCGGAAGTGGGTGGTCGAGGCCGGATGGATCACCAGCGACTTGGCGTCGCCGACGTTGGCCAGGTGCGAGAACACGCGCAAAGAGTCGACGAAACGGCGGCCGGCGGCGCGGTCGCCCTTGAGCGTGAAGGTGAAGACGGCGCCGCAGCCTTTCGGCAGCAAGGTCTTTGCCAGCGCGTGGTCCGGATGGCTGTCCAGCTCGGGATAGGACACCGACTCGACCGCCGGATGACCGAGCAGGAAGTCGATCACGCGGCGGGTGTTGGCGACGTGGCGCTCCATGCGCAGGCCCAGCGTTTCGATGCCCTGCAGGATGGCGAAGGCGTTGTGCGGACTCATGACGGCGCCGAAGTCGCGCAGCCCTTCGCGCCGCGCGCGCAGGGCAAAGGCGCCGACTGTCGACTCTTCGGTGAAGACCATGCCGTGGAAGCCCTCGTAGGGTTCGCACAGTTCGGCAAAGCGGCCGCTGCGCGCATGGGCGGCTTGCCAGTCGAAGCTGCCGCCGTCGACCAGCAGGCCGCCAATGGCGGTGCCGTGGCCGCAAAGGAACTTGGTGGCCGAGTGGAAGACCAGGTCGGCGCCATGGTCGAAGGGGCGCAGCAGATACGGGGTCGTGAAGGTGGCGTCGACCATCAGCGGCAGGTCGTGCTCGTGCGCGAGCGCGGCGATGCGCGGGATGTCGAGCACGTCCAGGCCCGGGTTGCCCAGGGTTTCGCCGAACAGTACTTTCGTATTCTGGCGGATCGCGGCGCGCCAGGCGTCGATGTCGCGCGGGTCGACGAAAGTGGTCTCGATGCCGAAGCGCTTCAGCGTAAAGGCCAGCAGGTTGTGCGAGCCGCCGTACAGGGCCCTTGATGCGACGATGTGCGAGCCGGCGCCGGCGATGGTCGACAGGCCCAGGTGCATCGCGGCCTGGCCGCTGGCGGTGGCGATGCCGGCCACGCCACCTTCGAGCGCGGCGATGCGCTCCTCGAGCACGGCATTGGTCGGGTTCGAGATGCGCGAATAGACGTGGCCGCTGCGCTCCATGTTGAACAGCGAGGCGGCGTGATCGGAATCGCGGAAGGCGAACGAGGACGTGAAGTGGATCGGCGTGGCGCGCGCGCCGGTGGCGGGGTCGGGCGCCGCGCCGGCGTGCAGCGACAGGGTATCGAAACCGGGGTATCGTGGACCGCTCATGGTTGTCTCGGGTTGTCTCGTGAGTGAAATTATTATGCGCGGCATCGTAGCACTTATTTATGGAATCGCAACGCTTTCCGAGGACGCCTCCCTCGTGAAACTGGATTTTCTGCTAGGCTTAGGCTACATTCGTTTTCAGCTTGATAAAAAAAGTATTTACAGTGAATAAATTATCTGACGCCGGGGTGGCCAATATGAAAGTCTCGGAAATTCTGCAGGTCAAGGGCAACATCCTGTACACGGTCACGCCCGAAACGCCGCTGGCCGAAGCGGTCAACACGATGTCGGAAAAGGACATCGGCTCGCTGGTGGTGATGGAATACGGCGACCTGGTCGGCATGCTGACCTTCCGCGAAGTCATCAAGGTGCTGCACGCGAACGGCGGCTCGGTGGGCAACGGCACGGTGCGCCGCTACATGGACGACAGCCCGATCACCGTCACCCCGGACACCGAGGTCAACGAGGTGCGCCGCATGATGCTCGAGAAGCACGCGCGCTACCTGCCGGTGATGAACGCCAAGACCCTGCTGGGCGTGATCTCGTTCTACGACGTCGCCCGCGCGGTGCTGGAGGCGCAAAGCTTCGAGAACCGCATGCTGAAGGCCTATATCCGCGACTGGCCGGCCGAGCAGGCGGCCGAGGATTGAGGCGGGCGGGCGCACGCATCCATGCGTCGGAGTCCCGTAGGGTGGGCGCCCTGTGCCCACCAAACGGATGCGCAAGGTTGGCGCTGACTGTTTCGTCAAAGCTTGCCTTCCCTGGCGTATCGAGGAACCGTCCGGACTTCGGCTCTCTCAGTCGCGTCTTAAGGGGACGCGCCCGGCGCTAGCGCGCGCGTGGATACGGAGTGCACACCCTGCCGATCGGCGCCAGCACCTGGTGGGCACGGGGCGCCCACCCTACGCCGAACGCCGCCGATGGTGTCTACCCAAGGCCATGCGTACCCAGCCAGACGCGCAAGTCCTGCGGCGACAGCGGCCGCGAGAACAGGTAACCCTGCGCCAGCGGGCAGCCCAGCGCATGCAGGATCTGCGCCTGGCGCTCGTCCTCGACCCCTTCCGCGATCACCGACAATCCCAGGTTGCGCCCGAGCTGGATCACCATCTCGGCGATGCTGCTGCGCGCGGAATCGGTGATTTCGCTCACAAAAGCGCGGTCGATCTTCAGGCGGTCTACCTGCAAACGCTGCAGGTGCGACAGCGAGGAGAAGCCGGTGCCGAAGTCGTCGATGGCGATCGAGACGCCGGTCTGCTTGACCGCGGCGAGGATCTCGGCCAGGTGACCCGGGTCCTCCATCGCCATCGATTCCGTGATTTCCAGTTCGACGAAGGCGGGCGGGGCGCCGGTCTCGACCAGGGCGCGGCGCAGCACCTCGACGAATTGCGGGTGGCGGAACTGGGCCTGCGAGACGTTGACCGACATGGTGAAGTCGCGGTGGCCGGCGGCGCGCAGGCGCATCAGCTCGGCGCAGGCTTCGCGCAGCACCCAGGCGCCGATCTCGACGATGAGGCCGGAATACTCGGCGATCGGGATGAAGCGGTCGGGCGGCACCAGGCTGCCGTCCTCGAGGCGCCAGCGCAGCAGCGCCTCGGCGCCGTAGGGCCGGTTGTTGGCCAGGTCGATCTGCGGCTGGTAGGCCAGGAACAGCTGGCCGCGCCGGAAACCGCGGCGCAGCGCGTGCATCAGGCGCACGCGTTCGCGGATTTCCACGCCCATCGAGCGCGAAAAATAGAAGTGGCCGCCACGCTGGCGGGTCTTGGCGCGCTTGAGGGCGATGTCGGCATCCTTCAGGGCGTCGGGGCCGCTGCCGTCGTGTTCGACCAGGCGCACCAGGCCCAGGGTGCTCGACACCTGCACGTCCTGGCCGTCGATCGAGAAGGGCGCCGCGAACAGCGCGTGCAGGGCCGCCGGCGTGCAGCGCGCGTCGGTCCCGAGCACGGCGAAGATGTCGCCGCCGATGCGCGCCAGGTCCAGCTCCCCGAGCTGCTTGCGCAGCCGCTGGGCCACCGCGACGAGCAGCATGTCGCCGAACTGGTGGCCGAGGGCGTCGTTGCTCTCGGCGAAATGGTCGAGGTCGACCAGGGCCAGGGTCGCATGCGAACGCCCGGGGGCGGCCAGCAGGCTGTCGAGCTGCTCGACCAGGCGGGTGCGGTTCGGCAGGCCGG
>DEKZ01000021.1:3928-4127 GCA_002354135.1 Massilia sp. UBA2709
GCTGCTGCAGGGCGCGCGCGATCAGGTCCTGCAGCGCGGGGTCCGGGTGGCGCTGCAGGGCGCCGCCTTCCAGGCCGATGCAGGTGCCGGCGGCGCCCAGCACGTGCGGCATGCCGTTCTCGCTCACGCACAGCACGCCGTCGGGCTCCTGCAGCAGCACCGCCGCCGCATGCGCGAGCACGGCGCGGGCGATGTCGCG
>DEKZ01000154.1 GCA_002354135.1 Massilia sp. UBA2709
GGGCGCCGGCGCCGCTGCTTGCGCCGCGGTCACCTGTCCGGGCCTGGCGCCGAACTTCATGTGGTGCGGCCGCCCCAGCTTGAGCTTGTAGAAGTCGACGTTCATCTTCTCGCTCAGCTCCTTGCCGTCCCAGACGAAGAGCTTCACGAACTGCTCGTTCTCGACGCCGGTCTTGTCCCAGTTGGCCAGCAGCGAGGAGCTCACGTAGACGCGCTTGCCGTCCCAGCTCTGGGAAATCATGTTGACCTGGGATCCGGTCTTCTTCGCATAGGTCTGGCGCGGCGCTTCCGGGTTGCTGATGTCGAAGTAGCGCGTGGTGCCGTCCATGAAGGTGTTCACCCACAGGCCCTTGCCGTCCGCGCGCATCGAGATGTCGACCGGCAGCGCGGTCTTGGACGGGTCGCCGATGGCGCCGACGTCCTTCGCCTGCCATTGGCCCTTGACGTCCTTCTTCACCAGCCACAACCTGGAGGTGAGCGCGGTGGCCGTGATCGCCCAGTCGTCGCCCGGATGCAGCGACCAGCGGATTTCCAGGGGCGCGCCCGGCACGCTGAGCACCTGCTCGGGCTGCATGGCCTTCAGGTTCCAGACCACCATGGTATTGCCGAACTGCTTCATCGCTCCCTGATCCTCCATCAGGCTGCCCAGCGGCGTCATGTAGTTCTTCTTGCCGGTGAAGCTGGAGCTCAGGATGGTGTTCTTCGCCGGATTGATCGCCAGGTCGTAGCCGTAGCCGTCGGCGCCCTTCAGGGTGGGCTTGGTGGAGGCGGCGGACGCGGCAGGGATGTCGTATTTCCGGATGTATTCGCCCTTGTTGTTGTACAAGGCCATGCCGGTGACGCCGCTGCCGTCCTTCATGTTGGACACCGCCCCGATCAGCATCCTGCCGGGCAGCGCATAGAAGGTGTGCGGGCCGACCAGGCCCGAGCGCTGGGCGAAATCGGTGATGGTGTTGACCAGCTTCGGCCTGGCCGGGTCGGTGTGGATGTCGAACACGTAGATCTTGCTGTCGTCGAGTCCGCCCGCCCAGAGGAAGCGCCGGTCGTCAGTGAAGCCTGCATGGTGGGCCTCGCCGCGCCCGCCCACGGAGACCTGGGTGACCACCTGGCCGAACTTGGGCGACTTCGGATTGACGTCGAGCGTGACGAGCTTGTCGGACCCGTCGCCCATGCCTTTCACGCCCAGGGTCCAGACGTAGAGGTAGTCCTCCTGTCCCTTGATGAGGTTCGCCATGTAGGGCGAATTGCAGGTCTCGTCGGCCAGGGCGTACGGGACGCCAATGCCGAGCATGATGGCGGCGAGCAGTGCCGCGCGCGTGCATGGATACGGTCGCATCGTGATCTCCTCTCAGGCAAACCATCAGCATCGCTTGCCGCCGACCAAAGGGTTTGCGCCAGATCAAAGCCACCGAAAGTAGACGAGCTGAAGCATGGTCGCCCGCAGCCGCATTCCTTCCCTGCCCCTACCTGGCGAACGAGTCGGCAACAAGGGTGCGCAGCCACTGGTTGCCCGGGTCCTGGTTGAAGCGCCGGTGCCAGAACACGTTGGTCTGCAGGGGCGGCAGCGCCAGCGGCGGCGTGATCCAGGCCAGGCCGAAGGGCGGGCCTGCGCGCTCGGCCAGCTTCTGCGGCACCGTCACCACCAGGTCGCTGCTGCCGACGATATACGGCACGGCCGTGAAGTGGGGCACCCGGAAGCGGGTCGAGACGCCCACGCCCGCCTTCTCCAGCAACTGGTTGATGCGGTCGTAGGGACTCTCGCGCGAGTCGACCACCAGGTGCTCGGCCTCGGCGAAGCGCGCCAGGTCGACCTTGCCCTGGGTAAGAGGATGGCCGCGCCGCATCATGGTCACATAGGGCTGGCGAAACAGCAGGCGTTGGTACAGGGCCTCGGAGATGTCCTCGAAGGGGCCGATGGCGAGGTCGACCCGGCCGCTCTCCATCTCCTCCTTCAGGGCGATGCTGCCCGCGCGCACCGAGCTCAGTTGCAGGTGCGGCGCCCCCACGCGGCAGCGCTCGATCAGGGTGGGCATGAAGTGCAGCTCGCCGACGTCGGTCATGGCCAGCGTGAAGCGGCGCCGGCTCGTGAGCGGATCGAAGCCGCTGCGCCGGTTCAGGGCCAGCGTCACCTGGGCCAACGCGCTGCCGACCGGCTCGGCCAGGCCTTCCGCGAACGGCGTGGGCTGCATGCCTTGGCCGGTACGAACGAACAACTCGTCGCCGAACAGGCGGCGCAGCCTGGCCAGGGCATTGCTCACCGCCGACTGCGACAGGCCGAGGCGGCGCGCCGCGCCGGATATCTGGCGCTCGCGATAGACTTCCTGGAACACGGACAGCAGGTTCAGGTCGACGTCGTGGGGCTCGATCATGGGTGTTCCAGTATTGATTTAATGAATAGTCTACATTCATCTATTCATGTCGTAAAATACCAACGGCTGGCTTAGAGTGCGTACTGATAGAAAAATCGACGCTTTTTGCGAGGAGACGCGCATGACCCAGAACATCGGCACCGAGACCGCCTACCAATCGGGTTTCGGCAACGAATTCGCCACCGAGGCCCTGCCCGGCGCCCTGCCGCGCCACCGCAATTCGCCCCAGCGCGTCGCCTACGGGCTGTATGCGGAACAGATTTCCGGCACCGCCTTCACCGCCCCGCGCGGCCACAACCGCCGTTCCTGGCTCTACCGCATCCGCCCGGCGGCGATGCACGGCCCCTTCGAGCAGATCGGCAACGGCCGCATCGTCGCCAACCTGCAACAGGCGGCGCCGCCGCCGAACCAGCTGCGCTGGAGCCCCCTGCCCATGCCGGATGCGCCGACCGACTTCGTCGACGGCCTGGTGACCATGGCCGGCAACGGCTCGGCGGAAAGCATGAGCGGCTGCGCCATCTACCTGTATGCGGCCAACCGCGAGATGCGCGACCGCTTCTTCTACAGCGCCGACGGCGAGCTCCTGATCGTCCCCCAGCAGGGCCGCCTCGAGATCGCGACCGAGCTGGGCACCATCGACCTCGAACCGCAGGAAATCGCCGTGGTCCCGCGCGGCATCCGCTTCCAGGTCCGTTTGCCGGACGGCGAAGCGCGCGGCTACGTCTGCGAGAATTTCGGCGCCCTGCTGCGCCTGCCCGACCTGGGACCGATCGGCTCGAACGGCCTGGCCAACCCGCGCGACTTCCTCACGCCCGTTGCCCGGTATGAAGAACGCGAGGGCGACTTCGAACTGGTGGCCAAGTTCTGCGGCAACCTGTGGCGGGCAAAGATTGGCCATTCGCCCCTCGACGTGGTCGCCTGGCACGGCAACTACGCCCCGTACAAATACGACCTGCGCCACTTCAACACCATCGGCTCGATCAGTTACGACCACCCGGACCCGTCGATCTTCCTGGTGCTGCAGGCGCCTTCCGACACCCCGGGCGTGGATACCCTCGACTTCGTCATCTTCCCGCCGCGCTGGCTGGCCGGCGAAGACACTTTCCGTCCGCCCTGGTTCCACCGCAATGTCGCCAGCGAGTTCATGGGCCTGGTGCACGGCGCCTACGACGCCAAGGCCGAGGGTTTCGTGCCGGGCGGCGCCAGCCTGCACAACTGCATGAGCGGACACGGCCCCGACGCGGCGACCTTCGAAAAGGCCAGCAACGCCGACACCAGCAAGCCGGCCAAGGTGGCCGACACCATGGCCTTCATGTTCGAGACGCGCAACGTGCTGATTCCGACCGCCCAGGCGCTCGCGTCGCCGCAACTGCAGGGCAGCTACCAGGATTGCTGGGCCGGGATCCGCAAGAACTTCCGGACTACGCCGTAAGCGGGCGCAGCGGATCATGGCGCACCAGGAAATCCTCGAATTCGCCCCCCGCGGCCGCGGCACGCGCGACATCACGGACGACGTGGCCCGGGTCCTGCGCGCATCCGGCGTGCAGTGCGGGCTGGTGCAGGTCTTCGTGCAGCACACCAGCTGCTCGCTGACGATCACGGAAAACGCCGACCCGGACGTGCGGCGCGACCTCGAAACCATCATCGGGCGCCTGGCGCCCGACGGCGACCCGGCCTACCGCCACAACGACGAAGGCCCCGACGACATGGCCGCCCATGCGCGCAACATGCTCACCGATACCGGCCTGACGGTGCCGGCAGGCGGCGGCCGCCTGCTGCTGGGCACCTGGCAAGGCATCTATCTGTGGGAGCACCGCAGCGCGCCGCACCGGCGCAAGGTGGTGGTGACAGTCATCGGCTAGACCTGGGGTGGGTTCTCGAACCCGCCTTCGCCCCTACCGACAATACGGCGGTACATTCCCCGCGATCTGCGCGAACTCGGCCTCGCTCAGCGGCAGCCTGCGAAACGCCGCCCAGGCTTCGCGCGGGCGCAGGTTGTCGCCCTGGGCCGAATCCGAGCCGTAGAGCACGCGCCCGGCCCCGATCTGGCGAATGCGTACCGCCATCTCGGCCGCCGACTGCGGCGTCAGTTCACGGTCGGCGATCGAGGCCACGTCGAACCACAGATTGCGCGTGCCCGGGGCGCGCCGCGCCGTCGCCTTGGCCAGCACGGCCAGCACCGCGCGCGCCGGCGGGTCCTCGAAGCCGGGCCCAGTCCCGCCCAGGTGGGCGACCTGCACCACCACGTCGGGCGCGGCCGGCAGCACCTGCTCGCGGAAGATCCGCGCCCGCTGTTCTCCGTAGGGCCGCTTCTTGCCGATGTTCGCGCGCAGGCGGACCACGATCGCCATGCCTTTCGCATTCGCGGCGGCGAAGACTTCGCGCAGGCGCCGGACGTGCGCCGGATTGTCGAGCTGGACGTCGGAATTGCCGAGATGGAGCTTGATGCCGCGGCGCAGGCCAGGGATGCTGGCGCAGCGGTTCAGCTCGACCAGGGCGTAGTCCTTCAGCGGATTGAAGCCGCAGAAAGCGAGCAGGCGGTCCGGGAACTGCGCGGCCTGGGCAGCGGTCCAGTCGTTCTCGAGGCGTACCCTGGCGTATTCGTCCTCCACCCGGCGCTGCGGGCTGCCGTACATATACGCTGTGGATAGCAGGACAACCTTGCGGATGCTTGCGCTGTCGAGTAAGGCGACGAGGTCGCTCCCGGCCAGCGGCTTCAGGCCGGCCTCGGGACCGATCAGGGCAAGGATGTCGTCGCCGAACACATGCTGGTGGAAGTCGCCGGCCGGTTGGGCATACGCCAATGCCGGCAGCGCCAGCAGGCCGAAGGCCAGTGCACAAAAGAGCTTGCGAGCGGACATACCTGCCTCTCCCCAAAGCTGAGGGACATTCCGGATAGCCCCGCGACAGCCCTGACTGCACGGAGCGACGTCCCGCCACACCGAAAGTTTCCCGTTGACAAGATCAACATGCATGACGAACCATCAGGTATCGATCATTTCATGTGAATACCATGCGCCGTCAGCTCCGCAAAAACCTCCTTCCCTCGGCCACACCTCGACCGGACCAAACCAAACCCGCCGCCGCATCGGAGAAGCGCCGTACACGCGACTATATCCTGGTCGTTGCCGCAATCCTGTCGCTTCTGGCGACCTTTCTCACTTTAGTTGGGTATGGCCTGACATTGTCCATTTTACAGTTCAACCTTCCTCACGAAGTCTTGTTCGGTTCTACCCTGGACCTTCTCGACCTTTCGCTCTGGATGGTCGTGTACTTCTTCGAAGGCTTCTTGCGCATGTCCCTCCTGAAGGAAGCCATGGACTATCTCATCAACTTGTGGTGGACCATACCCTCGCTGTTCGTCTTTCTGTTTTCTTCTGGGCTCTATCTCAAATACCGCCCTCGCATCTCCAACCTGTCGGCTCGCAACTTGGACTGGGCGAACTGGTTCAGGTTCAGGCGCGAAGCCAGCGTACGCACGCTGGCGCTCCAGGTCGGCGCTTACAGTCTGGTCGTGCCGGTCGCGTTCATCGTCCTATCCGTATTCGGCGCCGCCGCGATTGTCTTCGCCGCATTACTGCTGGCCAACGCGCCCATCATCGGCATGAGCGCCGGCGAGCGCTATATCAAGGGATACATCGTCGAACCTGAGCAGTGCGCGCCGCCGCGCACCCGGCTCGAGCGCATCAAGCCACGGCCGAAGACGGAGGGGGCCGCCAAACTGGCGAACTGCGTCCGGGTCCGGAACGAACGGGGGCTTTGCGAACAGGGACGCGTCGTCTTCGCGACGACCAGTGCGATCGTGCTGTACGAGCCCGCTACCGGCCATGCTTTCAGGGTGCCAACCAAAGACGCTGTGATCGACACCCTTGCCACGCTCGACGCTCCCGCAACTTGCACGGTAGCGGCCCGCAACACCGCGGCCAGGGATATGCCGGCCGAGGCGTTCCCCGCGAACAAACCGGAAACGCGCGAATAGCTGGAGCCGGAAGGACCGGTTTCTAGCGTGCGTTGAACGTCGGGCATGGCATGCGATGATTGTCTCCAGCGCTCCCCCGCGCCCCGGAACCCGGCCCGGCCCGCCGGCTGGAGCCACGCTTTCACACCATGACCGACATCCTGATCATCCTCTTCCTGATCCTCCTGAATGGTGTGTTCGCGATGTCCGAACTGGCGCTGGTGTCGGCCAAGCGCCTGCGCCTCGAGAAGCAGGCCGACGAAGGCAGCCGCGGCGCCCGGGTCGCGCTCAAGCTTGCGGACAATCCCAGCCACTTCCTCTCCACGGTCCAGGTCGGCATCACCCTGATCAGCATCTTCAACGGCGCCTTCGGCGAAGCCTCGCTGGTGGCGCGGCTGGCGCCCTGGTTCGAGTCGATGCCCACGACCCAGCCCTATGCCTACCAGCTTGCGCTCGGCGTGGTGGTGGTCTGCATCACCTTCGCCTCGATCATCCTCGGCGAGCTGGTCCCGAAACGCATCGCGATGCAGTACCCGGAAGCGATGGCGACCCTGATCGCCCCGCCACTGCGCCTGCTGTCGACGATCATGTCGCCCTTCGTGAAGATCCTCGCCCTGACCACCGAGGCGATCGCGCGCCTGATCGGCATCGGCGGCCACAAGGACGAGACCCCGACCGAGGAAGACATCACCGGCATGATCAAGGAGGGAACCGACGCCGGGGTGTTCGAGAAGACCGAGTACGACATCGTCTCGCGCGCCCTGCGCCTGGACGACCGCCACCTGAAGGCCCTGATGACGCCGCGCGTCGACATGACCTTCATCGACATCGAGGGCGATCGCGCCCAGATCCTGCAGTGCATCGCCGAGAGCAGGTACAGCCGCTTCCCGGTGTGCCGGGGCGACCGCTCGCGGGTGGTCGGCTTCATCCATACCGGCGACCTGTTCGAGCAGGCGGTGCGCGCCGGCTCGCTCGACGGGATCGACCTCGACGCCGCCGTCCAGGACATCCTCTACGTGCCCGAAAGCGTCAGCGCGATGGGCGTGCTGGAACTGTTCAAGAAGAACAACGCCGAGCTGGCCCTGATCGTCGACGAGTATGGCGACATCCAGGGCATGGTGACGATGACCGACGTGATGAGCGCCCTGGTCGGCGACGTCACCGTGATCGGCGAGGAGCACGATCCCGACGCGGTCCAGCGCGAGGACGGCAGCTGGCTGCTCGACGGCGGCATCCCGCTCGACCGCTTCCGCGACCTGTTCGAGACCGGCGTGCGCTTCCCGGCCGAGGACAGCGGCGCCTACCACACGCTGGCCGGCTTCCTGTTCTACCAGTTCGGCTACATCCCGCGTCCGTCCGAGACCATCACCTGGGACGAGTACTGCTTCGAGGTGCTCGACATGGACGGCAACCGCATCGACCGCATCCTGGTCACCCACACCCCGCGGCCGCCCGAACCGGCGCCCAGCGAGGAGCGCGCGGCCGACGGCGGCGCGGCCTGACCCGTCCGGGAATCAGC
>DEKZ01000153.1 GCA_002354135.1 Massilia sp. UBA2709
CACGTGGTGCAGGTCGCCCATACGGCGGCGGCCGCGCTGGAGGGGGCGCAGCAGGCCCCGAGCGACGTCTACCTGCTCGACATCGGCTTGCCCGGCATGGATGGCTTCGAGCTGGCGCGCAGGCTGCGCCAGGACGAACGCACGGCGCAGGCGGTGCTGGTCGCCGTCACCGGCTACGGCGGCGAGGAGGCGCGCCGCACGGCCATCGAGGCCGGCTTCGACCACCACCTCCTCAAGCCCGTGAAAGGGGGCGAACTGCGCCTGCTGCTGCGCGACCTGGCGCGTGCGCGCGGACGCGTGTTGCAGGAGCGCCGTACTGTCGCGCCAGCTCGACAATGAGCTCGACAATAAGCGAAGAAGCGCGGAGATGCCAGATGTTTAAGCTTTGTTGTAGGAAAGATTGCCGACGAAGCCGCCAGTCCAGGCCGACAGCTCTATCGGACTGATCCTACGGGGGGACGAGCCTCAAGCGGTGTCATCAGGACGTTTTGCTGACTACCATGTACCTGTCTCAGCCAATTTCGAGCTGGGGTTTTAACTCACCAAGGAGGTAATCATGGCATCGAACAACCAAGGTGGTAACAACGGTAACCAGGGCAACAAGCAGAGCGGCGATACCAGCAACCGCGGTTTCGCATCGATGGATCCGCAGCGTCAGCGCGAGATCGCCAGCGAAGGCGGCCGTGCAGCGCACGCATCGGGCAATGCCCACGAGTTCAGCTCGGAAGAAGCACGCCGCGCAGGCTCGATGAGCCACAAGAACGACGGCAACAACCAG
Organism: Massilia sp. UBA2709; assembly: GCA_002354135.1. GTDB lineage: Bacteria > Pseudomonadota > Gammaproteobacteria > Burkholderiales > Burkholderiaceae_D > Telluria. Next base: position 779 of record DEKZ01000153.1, read on the forward strand.
AGCAGCGGCGGCGGCAGCCAGCAGAGCGGCGGCGGCCAGGGGGGCGGCCAGCGTGGCGGCTCGTCGGAGCAGCATGCCAAGGCCGGCTCGCAGAGCCACAAGAATGACGACAAGCGCTAAGCTTGTAGTCCGGTTCCTACCTGTCTTCCCCGGTTCGCCGGGGTAACGAGACAGCTTTCAAAGGTTCATCATGCGGTACACGCCGCCGGGTGCCACGCGTCCGGCGGTTCCTACCCGGCCGGGATGCCGATACGAGCGTGGCTCGGCGTCCCGGCCTTCGTTCGCTAATGCCTGACTGGGCCTCACTGCGTCCTCACTGCGTCGTCAACGCCCCACCGTGTCGATAGCCCTGTCCTCTCCGCCGCTTTTCAACCCGCATTCCGCCTGAATCCGCCGCGTCTGGCACAATCTTGCCTTTGCGTAGCTTCTCCAAGCTGCGCTGTTCGTGATCGGAGCGGCTGTGTTGAAGGGTGTGCTGTGCGGCGTGCTGGCGGGCGCCTTGTGGGGAATGGTGTTCATCGTGCCCGAGCTGTTGCCGGGCTTTTCGCCGGTCGAGCTGGCGGTCGGGCGCTATGTCGCCTATGGCGCGATCTCGCTCGGCCTGATGCTGCCCGGCCTGGCGGTGCTGCTGCGCCGGCTCACCGGGCAGGATTGCCGCGCGCTGCTGCGCCAGGCGCTGTCGGGCAATATCGTCTACTACATCTTCCTGGCACTCGGCGTGCAACTGGCCGGCGTGGCGCCGACCTCGCTGATCGTCGGCCTGGTGCCGGTCTCGGTCACCCTGCTCGGGCGACGTGACCGCGGCGCCGTGCCGCTCGCGCGCCTGCTGGCGCCGCTGGCAGTGGTGGCGGCGGCGATCGCCTGCATCAATATCGACGTGTTCAGCCATGCACATGCGAGCGGCGGCTCGCTGGCGACCCGGCTGCTGGGTGTGGCCTGCGCCGGCGGCGCCCTGGTGTGCTGGACCTGGTACGCCATCGACAATGCGCGCTACCTGAAACGCAACCCGCAGTTCAGCAGCGCCCAATGGTCTTCGCTGTATGGCCTGGCCAGCGGCCTGGTGGCGCTGCCGATCGGCCTGGTCGCCATGCTCACGCACCATTCTGGTGCAATCGAGGCGCCCACGCGCGACTGGGGCCTGTTCTGGATCTGCAACCTGCTGCTGGCGCTGGGCGCCTCGGTGATCGGCAACCAGTTGTGGAACGTCGCCAGCCGGCGCCTGCCGGTCACGCTGACCGGCCAGCTGATCCTGTTCGAGACCGTTTCGGCCATGCTCTACGGTTTTGCCTGGCGCGCCCAGGCGCCGCGCCTGCTGGAGATCGTCGCGATCGTGCTGCTCGTGGCCGGGGTGACCTGGTCGGTGCGCCTGCACGCGAACGCGCCGCCGGCCGCGGCCGCCCCCGCCTGAATCGGTTGACCAGAGCTCAGCTTGCCTTGAACACCAGCGCCGCCACCCGCCGCAGTTTCGGATAGACCACCGGCACCGTCAGCATGGTGCTGGCGATCGCCATCAGGAGCAGGGCGGTAAAGGTCGCGTTGGTCACGATGCCCTTGTCGAGCAGGATGTTGACGAAGATGATCATGATCAGCGCCTTGGTCTGCAGCAGCCAGCCGATGATCGAGGACTCGCTGCGGCTCCAGCCGAGGATGCGGCCGGCGATGTGGGTGCCGGCCAGCTTGCCGGCGACGGAAGCCAGCAGCAGCACCGCCGCCGCCACGAACACGGCAGAGCCGCCGACCGACCAGTTGGTCTTCAGGCCCGTGCTCAGGAAGTAGACCGGCATCAGCACCAGCAGCACATGCTGGCGCAGCATGTCCAGGCGCTTCTGGTCGAACCAGTGCGCATCCATCACGGCGCCGGCCAGGAAGGCGCCGACCATGTAGTGCAGGCCGGCCCAGTCGGCCGCGAGCGCGCAGGCCGCCAGCCAGATCGGTGCCACGTACCAGCGGTCGCGTTCTTCCAGCCAGGCCATCAGGCGGCGGAAGGCGAGGGTGGCGAGACCGAACACCACCAGGAAGCCGAGCTGGCGGCCGACCCGCTCCCAGTCGAGCAGGATCAGCGCCAGCACGCCCCAGATCGCGATGTCGTCCAGGCTGGCGTAGCGCAGGATGCGCTGGCCGATCGGCTCACGCAGGATCTCCAGCTTTTCCATCAGCAGGATCAGGATCGGCAGCGCGGTCACCGCGCAGGCCATGCCCACGCCGAGCACGAACTGCCAGTCCTGGGCCTCGGCGCCTTTCCACCCGGCGTAGCCGAGCATGCCGAGCGCGGCAATGCAGCCGAACAGCAGCGGCGTGCCCAGCGCCAGCGATGCCGTGATCACGCTTTCGCGCCGGTGCTCCCAGGCCTTCTTCAGGTCGAGTTCGATCCCAGCGATCATCACGAACAGCATCACCGCCCACCAGGCGATCCCGTTCATGGCAAGCATGACTTGGGGATTGAAGACGAATTCGTAGTACTCCGGGTAGGCGCGCCCGAGGATGCCGGGGCCGAGCAGCACGCCGGTGATGATCTGCACGACGACCAGGGGCGCGTAATAGTCGGTATTCCCGAGGCGCCAGATCAGGTAGGGCAGGGTGAAGATCACGAGCATCGCGATCAAAAAGATCTCGGTCGTCCCCATGGCTGTGTGCATAATGTCTCCCCAGATAGTTTTTTTTGGCGGCCTGTAGTATACAACCTGTCAGTACATATCTCGATTGGAAACGATACCATATCATTTCCATCAGGACAGCAACAGACTGTCACGAAACAAAAAAGTAATGATTTGACACCGAAAACAAGCAGGTGCTATATTCGGGCAAAGCCGATGGTAACGTTTCCAATGTGGTGATAAAGGAACGTGCCGACAACGACAGGCGATGGATCGGAGACACGATGTACAAAGCACAGAAACTGGCGCTGGCCTGCGCCTGCGCGGCCCTGGCTGCAAGCGGCAACGCCCCGGCGGCCGACGCGGCGGCTGCGAACAACGCGCCGCGCGCCGAAGTCATCCACTGGTGGACCTCGGGCGGCGAATCGGCCGCGGTCAAGCAGGTGGCCCAGGCCTACCGCCAGGCCGGCGGCGTCTGGGTCGACACGGCGATCGCCGGCGGCGACCAGTCGCGCGCGGTGACGGTCAACCGCATCGTCGGCGGCAACCCGCCCACCGCCGCCCAGTTCAACACCTCCAAGCAGTTCCTCGACATCATCGAGCAGGACATGCTCAACAACGTCGACGACATCGCCCGCGCCCAGAACTGGGACAAGCTGCTGCCCGAACCCATCGTCCAGGTCATCAAGGTCGACGGCCACTATTACGCGGTGCCGCTGAACATCCACATGCAGACCTGGATCTGGTACTCGAAAGCCGCCTTCCAGAAGGCCGGCATCGCCAGGGAACCTGCCAGCGTCGACGAATTCTTCGCCGCCCTCGACAAGCTGAAGGCCGCCGGCATCGTGCCCCTGGCCCACGGCGGCCAGGCCTGGCAGGAGACCATCCTGTTCTCGGCCATGCTGGCCAACGTCGGCGGCAAGGACCTGTACCTGAAGGTGCTGCGCGACCGCGACCAGAAGGCGCTGGCGTCGCCCGAATTCCGCAAGGTGCTGCTGGCCTACAAGCGCCTGCAAGGCTATGTCGATGCGCGCTCGCCAGGCCGCAACTGGAACGACGCCACCGCCATGCTCATCGGCGGCAAGGCGGGCATGCAGATCATGGGCGACTGGGCCAAGGGCGAATTCATCGCCGCGAAACAGGTCCCGGGCCAGCAGTTCGGCTGCATCGCCGGCCTCACGCCCAACGCGCCCTACCTGATGCAGGGCGACGTCTTCGTGTTCCCGAAGACCGGCAACGCCCAGGCGGTCAGGGCGCAAAAGCTGCTCGCCAGCGTGGTGGTCGCGCCGAATACCCAGCTCGCCTTCAGCAAGCTGAAAGGCTCGGTGCCGGTGCGCAGCGACGTCGACGCGTCAAACGCCGACTTCTGCGCCCAGAAGGGCATCGCGATCCTGAAGGACCGCTCGCGCCACCTGGGCGTGTCCGAGATCTACCTGACGCCGGACCAGAACGGCGCCATGCAGGACGTGCTCACCGCCTACTGGAACACGGCCATGCCGGTCGAGAAGGCGCAGAAGAACATCGCCGCGGCGCTGCGGGACTGAGATGATCGCCCGTCCCGTCCGCGCCGGGGTGCGCTCGATCGTGCCCTACGCAGCCCTGCTGCCGATGGCGCTCACCGTCATCGTCGCCTACATCGGCACGGTGCTGTGGACCCTGCGCACTTCGCTCACGGCCTCGCGCACCTTCCCGTCCGACAAATTCATCGGCATCGCGCAGTACACGCGCCTGTTCGAGAACGAGCGCTGGATGCTCTCGCTGCACAACCTGGCGCTGTACGGCGTGCTCTTCATCGTGGCCTGCATGGCGATCGGTTTCCTGCTCGCCGTCTTCATCGACCAGAACGTGAACGGCGAGGGCGTGCTGCGCACGGTCTTCCTCTATCCCTACGCGATGTCCTTCGTCGCCACCGGCCTGGTGTGGCAGTGGCTGCTCACGCCCGGCGCCGGCATCGACGGCGCCGTCCAGCGCCTCGGCTTTCCCGACTTCGTGTTCGACTGGATCGTCGACCAGGACCTGGCGATCCACACCATCGTGATCGCCACGGTCTGGCAGTCGGCAGGCCTGGTGATGGCCCTGATGCTGGCCGGCCTGCGCGGCGTCGACGCCGACATCTGGAAGGCCGCGCGCCTGGACGGCATCCCGGCCTGGCGGGTCTACCTGTCGATCGTCCTGCCGATGCTGTGGCCGACGGTGGCCACCGTCTTCCTGCTGCTGGCCACCAGCGTCGCCAAGCTCTACGACGCCGTGGTCGCGATGACCCAGGGCGGCCCCGGCACGGCCAGCGAAGTGCCGGCCAAGTTCATCATGGACCACCTGTTCCTGCGCTCGAACATCGGCCTGGCCTCGGCCGGCGCCGTCATGCTGCTGGTGCCGGTGGTGGCGCTGCTCGCCCCTTATGCCTACGCGCGCAGCCGTGCAGGCCATCATGGACGCCAAAGCGGGGGGCGCGCATGAGGCAGCAGATGGTCGGGCAGGCCTTGCCCTCCGCCGTGCCGCACGCGCCGGCGCGCGCCGCCACGCGCCGACGCAGGTTCACCCCGGCCCGGGCCGGCATCTACGTCTTCCTGTTCGGCGCCGCGCTGTTCTTCCTGCTGCCGCTGTACGTGATGCTGGTGACCTCGCTGAAAAGCATGGACGAGATCCGCGCCGGCTCGATCCTGGCGCTGCCGCTCGAGCTCACCTTCGAACCCTGGCGCCAGGCCTGGAGCGAGGTCTGCACGGGCGCGGCCTGCGAGGGCATCCGCGGCGGCTTCTGGAATTCGGTGGCGATCACGCTGCCCAGCACCGTCCTGCCCATCCTGGTCGGCGCGATCAACGGCTATGCCCTGAGCTTCTGGCGTCCGCGCGGGGCGAATATCCTGTTCGGGATCCTGCTGGCCGGCGCCTTCATCCCGGTGCAGGTGATGATCTACCCGCTGGTGCGCCTGCTGGCCGGGGCCGGCATCTTCGGCTCCTTGCCTGCCATCGTGCTGGTGCACCTGATCTTCGGGATGCCCGTCATGACCCTGCTGTTCCGGAACTACTACGCCAGCCTGCCGCAGGAGCTGTTCCATGCCGCCCGCATCGACGGCGGCGGCTTCTGGCGCATCTTCCTGCACGTGGTGCTGCCGCTGTCGACCCCGATCGTCATCGTGGCCGCCATCATCCAGGTGACCGGCGTATGGAACGACTACATCCTCGGCCTGGTGTTCGCCGGACGCGACAACCTGCCGATGACGGTGCAGCTGAATAACGTGATCAACACCACCACCGGCACGCGCCTGTACAACGTGAACATGGCCGCGACCATCCTCACGGCCCTGGTGCCGCTGGCGCTTTACTTCTTCTCGGGCCGCTGGTTCGTGCGCGGCATCGCCGCCGGCGCGGTGAAAGGCTGACGCATGTCGAACGTCCACTTACGCAAACTGTCCATCACGCTCGGCGGCAAGGCCATCATCCGCGAGCTCGACCTGCAGGTCGAGCCGGGCGAATTCCTGGTGCTGCTCGGTCCTTCCGGCTGCGGCAAGTCCACGCTCCTGCACAGCATCGCCGGCCTGGTCGACGCCAGCGGCGGCAGCATCGAGATCGGCGGGCGCGACATGACCTTGTGCGACCCCAGCGAGCGCGGCATCGGCATGGTGTTCCAGTCCTATGCGCTATACCCGACCATGACGGTGAAGGACAACATGTCCTTCGGCCTCAGGATGGCCGGCACACCGAAAGCCGAGATCGCGCGCCGCGTGGGCCGCGCCGCAGAAATGCTCCAGCTCGACGCACTCCTGTCGCGCAAGCCTGCCCAATTGTCGGGCGGCCAGCGCCAGCGCGTGGCGATCGGGCGCGCCCTGGTGCGCGAGGCCGGCGTCTTCCTGTTCGACGAGCCGCTGTCGAACCTGGACGCGAAACTGCGCGCCGAGCTGCGCCGCGAACTGAAACTGCTGCACGCGCGCCTCGGCTCGACCATGATCTACGTGACCCACGACCAGGTCGAGGCGATGACCCTCGCTTCGCGCATCGTCGTGATGCAAGCCGGCCAGGTGCAGCAGGTCGGCACCCCGCTGGAGATCTACGAACGCCCGGCGAACCGCTTCGTGGCGGGCTTCCTGGGCGCGCCGGCGATGAACTTCATCGAGGGCGAAATCGACCTGCACAACCGCTTCGCCAGCCGCGGCCTGGCGCTGGCGCTGCCCCAGCCGAAACCGGCCGGCACGGCGGTGCTGGGCGTGCGTCCGGAACACGTCGCGATCGATGCGGACGCGCCCCTGCACGCGACCGTCACGCTGGTCGAGCCCATGGGGAACCACCAGGTGCTGTGGCTGGACTGCGCCGGGATCGCCCTGTCGGCGCTGGTGCACGGACCGGAGCGCTTCGCGGTGGGGCAGCAGGTGCGCTGCGCGATCGACGCGGCGCGGGTCTCGCTGTTCGACCCGGCAAGTGGAGCGCGGCTGTAGTACAGCTTATAGGGAAGACTTTGTAGCGCGAAGCAGGCATGGAGTATGCTTGACGTACATATCGAAACATTGAATGGCTGAGGACTGTTTGTGGCAACTATCAAAGACGTAGCGCGCCTGGCGGGCGTGGGATTGGGAACCGCGTCGCGCGTGGTCAGCGGCAAGGGATCGGTCTCGCCCGCCACGCTCGAGCGCGTGAAGAAGGCGATCGACGAGCTGGGCTTCAGGCCTTCGCACGCGGCACGCGCGCTGCTGTCCGGTTCCAGCCGCATGATCGGCGTCTACATCCCGGTGCTGTCCGGCACCTTCTACACGCCCATCCTGCAGATCATCGACACCGAGCTGCGCGCCGCCGGCCTGCACATGGTGGTCGCCTTCGGCGTCGGCCTGGGCGATGCGCGGCGCCAGGCAGTGGAGGGGATCGACTTCCTGATGGAGCGCGGCTGCGACGGCCTGATCGTCATGAGCAGCGCGCTGCTCGAAGAAGACATCGCGGCCCTGGGCGCCAAGGGCCGCCAGGTGGTGGCGCTGAACCACGATTTCGCCGGCATGCCCGAGCAGTGCTTCACGGTCGACCACCGGCTCGGCGGCCGCCTGGCGGCGTGCGCCCTGCTCGAGCACAAGCACCGCGACATCGCCATCGTCGCCGGCCCAGCCAGCCTGCTGGACAACGTCGAGCGCATCGAAGGCTTCAAGGCCGAGCTGGAGGAAAACGGCATCGACACCGGCAAGCTCTGGGTGGCCGAGAGCGACTTCTCGCCGGCTGGCGGCTGGGCCGCGGCCAAGGCCCTGATCGAATCGGGCAATCCCTGCACCGCGCTGTTCTGCGCCAACGACGAGATGGCGGTCGGCGCGCTGTCGTATTTCCAGGAAGCGGGCATCCGCGTGCCGCACGACCTGTCCGTGATCGGCTACGACGACACGCCGAGCGCCGAGTTCTCGGCCCCGCGCCTCACCTCCGTGCGCATGCCCTGGCGCGAGATGACGAAGAACGGCCTGAACGCGCTGCTGAACCGCTGCTACGACCTGCACCGTCCGGTCGAGCGCAGCTTCCCGGTCTCCGTCACGCTGCGCGCCTCGCTGGCGGAAAAGAGGAGTGGGGCAGCAGGCGCCGCGGGAAGCGCGCCGGAGGAAAACAAACCCGCGCGCCGCCGCAAGGCCGCATGAGCAGCCTGCGCTCGCGCGGCGCCTGCCCGGCGCTTTTTTTTGCGGCTGATATGGAAAGCTTTCCAAACAGTTTGAACACCATCTGAACCGAGACCATGACGACAACGAACATCAACAGCACCAGGCAGCATCCGCCCGCGCGCAGCGACTTCGCCCCCGATTTCCTGTGGGGCTGCGCCACCTCGTCGTACCAGATCGAAGGCGCCGGCCAGGAAGACGGCCGGGTCGAGTCGATCTGGGACCGCTTCGCCGCCACCCCCGGCAAGGTGCGCGACGGCTCGAACGGCGCCGTGGCCTGCGACCACTACCACCGCTGGCCGGAGGACTTCGACATCGGCCGCGACATGGGCCTGAACGCCTACCGCTTCTCGATCGCCTGGCCGCGCATCTTCTCGAGCGTGGACGGCCAGCCGAACGGGAAGGGCCTGGACTTCTATTCGCGCCTGGTCGACGGCATGCTGGAACGCGGCCTGCAGCCCTGGGCCACGCTCTACCACTGGGACCTGCCGCAGTTCCTGCAGGACCGCGGCGGCTGGGCCGAGCGCGCCACCGTCGACGCCTACCTGCGTTTCGTGGACGCCATGACGCGCCGCCTGGGCGACCGGGTCCAACACTGGATCACCCACAACGAGCCCTGGTGCACGGCCATGATCGGCAACTACGAAGGCCTGCATGCGCCGGGGCTGAAGGATTTCAAGACCGCGCTCCAGGTCTGCCACCACGTGCTGCTCTCGCACGGCAAGGCGGTGCCGCTGATCCGCGCCAACGTGCCCGATGCGCGCGTGGGCATCTCGCTGTCCCTGCACCCGCTGCGCGCGGCCAGCGACAGCGCCCGGGACCAGGCGGCCAGCCTGCGCCACGACGGCCTGCGCTACCGCTGGTTCCTCGACCCCTTGCACGGACGCGGCTACCCGGCAGCCACCCTCGACGCCGTGGGCGCGGCCGCGCCGGTCATCGAACCCGGCGACATGGAAGCGATCGCGGCGAAGACCGACTTCCTCGGCGTGAACTACTACTTCCCGGAGACGATCGAGGATGCGCCGGGCGAGGGGCCGCTGTCGGTGCGCGTGCTGCCGCCCAAAGACGTCGAGACCACGGCGCTGGGCTGGGAAGTCGCCCCCGAAGGCCTGGCCGAACTGCTGGCGCGCATCGAGAGCGATTATCATCCGGGGCCGATGTACATCACCGAGAACGGCGCCTGCTACGACGACGTGGTCGGCCCGGACGGCGAGGTGCGCGACGAAGCGCGCTCGCGCTACCTGCAGCGCCACCTGGCGGCGCTGCGCGAGGTCATCGCCGAGGGCGTGCCGGTGAAAGGCTATTTCGCCTGGAGCCTGGTCGACAATTTCGAGTGGGCCGAGGGCTACCTGCGCCGCTTCGGCCTGGTGCACATCGACTACGCAACCCAGGAGCGCCGCCTCAAGGACAGCGGCAAGTGGTACCGCAGCTTCCTGCGCCAGGAATAACGAGAAACGACGGAGACGAGATGAACAAGAAGCCGTATAGCAATCAGAAGATGCGCGCAGTCGCGCTGGCCCTTGCCTGTGCCTTTGCCATCCCGGCGGCGGCCGCGCCGCTCGCCGACTGGCCAGCGCCGAAGAGCGCGATCGCGAAGGACGCCAAACTGGAAGCGCGCGTGGCCGAGATCGTGAGCAAGATGACCCTGGCGCAGAAGATCGGCCAGATGACCCAGGCCGAGATCAAGACCGCCAGCCCNNACGTGAAGCAGTACTACCTCGGCTCGGTGCTGAACGGCGGAGGCAGCTGGCCGAACGGGAACAAGCACGCAAGCGCGGCCGACTGGCTGGCGCTGGCGGACGCCTATTACGACGCCTCGATGGCCACCGACATGGCGGTCAAGGTGCCGGTGATCTGGGGCATCGACGCGGTCCACGGCAACAACAACGTCCATGGCGCCACCATCTACCCGCACAACATCGGCCTGGGCGCCGCCCACGATCCCAAGCTGGTGGCCGAGGTGGCGGCCGGCACCGCCCGCGCGGTGCGCGCGACCGGACTGGCCTGGGTCTTCGGCCCGACGGTGGCGGTGGTGCGCGACGACCGCTGGGGCCGCACCTACGAAAGCTTCTCGGAAGACCCCGAGCTGGTGAAAAGCTATGCCGGTCCTTACGTGAAGGGGCTGCAGGGCCGCTTCGACAAGGACGCCAACGTGGTCGCCTCGATCAAGCACTTCATGGGCGACGGCGGCACCGACCAGGGCAAGGACCGCGGCGTGACCAGGGCCAGCGCGGCCCAGATGATGAACGTCCACGCCCAGGGTTACTACACCGGCCTGGAAGCGGGCGCCCAGACCGTCATGGTCTCGTTCAACAGCTGGACCGAGGTTGGCAAGGACGGGGCGACCGGTACCGAGCACGGCAAGCTGCACGGCAGCCGGGTGGCGATCACCGACATCCTGAAGAACAAGATGGGCTTCGACGGCTTCGTCGTCAGCGACTGGAACGGCATCGCCGAAGTGCCGGGCTGCCGCAACGACAGCTGCGCCCAGGCCGTGAACGCCGGCGTCGACATGTTCATGGTGCCGGACGACTGGAAGGCCTTCATCGCCAACACCATCCAGCAGGTGGAGGCGGGCGAGATCCCGATGGCGCGCATCGACGACGCCGTCACCCGCATCCTGCGCGTCAAGCTGCGCGCCGGCCTGTTCGGCAAGCGGCCGTCAACGAACGCTTACGCCGGCAAGGACAAGGCGCTGCAGGACCGCGAACTGGCGCGCCGCGCCGTGCGCCAGTCGCTGGTGCTGCTCAAGAACGAAGGCCCGGCCTTGCCGCTCGCGCGCGGCAAGAAGATCCTGGTGGTGGGCAAGAGCGCCGACAACCTGTCGAACCAGACCGGCGGCTGGTCGCTGACCTGGCAGGGCACTGCCAACACGAATGCCGACTTCCCCCATGCCGACACCATCCTGGCCGGCATTCGCGCAGCCGCCGGCGCCGCCAACGTGCGCTACAGCGTGGATGGCAAGGACGTCGACGTCGCCAGCTTCGACGCCGTGGTGGCCGTTATCGGCGAGACCCCGTATGCCGAAGGCGACGGCGACATCGGCCCCTCGGGCACGCTGCGCCACAGCAGCCGCTATCCGGAAGACCTGGCGGTGCTGGAAGCGGTTGCCGGCAAGGGCAAGCCGGTCGTGACCGTGTTCGTGGCCGGCCGCCCGCTCTGGGTCAACGACCTGCTGAACCTGTCCGATACCTTCGTGGCTGCCTGGCTGCCGGGCAGCGAGGGCAAGGGCGTGTCCGACCTCCTGGTGGCCGGCCCCAAACGCTATGACTTCAGCGGCAGCCTGTCCTTCTCCTGGCCGAAGACGGTGTGCCAGACCGACCTGAATGCGGACAGCCCGGACTACGCGCCCCTGTTCAGGCTCGACTATGGCCTGCGCAGCAGCGTGCGTTCCCGGCTCGGCCAGCTCGACGCTAGCTATCCGGCCGGCGGCTGCGGCGTCAGCAACAGCTTCCCGGTCTATGGCCAGGCCGACCGCGCCAGCTTCCCGCTGGCGATCCGCAGCGGCAGCCAGGTCAAGCCGCTGGGGTCCGACCTGAACGCGACCATCAGCCTGCCGAACGTCAGCGTGCAGACCTCGCAGATCAACACCCAGCAGGACGCCAAGCAGGTGAGCTGGACCGGCCCCGCGAGCATCGAGGCGCGCGGTACGAAAGCCATGGTGCTGCCGCCGGCGGCCGCTGCCGATGCGGCGCTGCGCTTCGACACCATCGTGTCCGCCGCCCCGGCCGGCCAGGTCACCATCGCCATGGCCTGCGGGGTCAATGCGAGCTGCGGCACGCCGCTGGATGCGACCGCACTGTTCGCGCGCCTGGCGGGCAAGGGCAAGCAGGTCGTCAAGATTCCGTTGGCCTGCTTCAGCGCCCGCGGCGTGGACCTTGCCCGCGTCGAGGCGCCCTTCGTGGTCGCCAGCAGCGCCGCCTTCAGCGCCGCCTTCACCAACATCGAGGTGCTCGGCGGTGGCGCGAAGGATGCCGATGCGGTGCGCTGCGAGGAGCTGCGATGAGCGCGCCCAGCCTGGTGGCCGACATCGGGGGCACCAACGCCCGCTTCGCCCTGCACAGCGAAGGACGCTTCGACTGCATCGAGGTGCTGCCCTGCGCCCGCCACGCGAGCCTGAGCCAGGCGCTGAGCGCCTACCTGGACGCGGCCGCCGGGCGCGGCTTCGCGGTCGACGGCATCCGTCACGCGGCCATCGCGATCGCCAACCCGGTCGAGGAAGACCGGGTCAGCATGACCAACCACCACTGGAGTTTTTCGATTTCAGGCCTGCGCGACGAGCGCGCGCTCTCCACGCTGCTGGTCGTGAACGATTTCGCCGCGCTGGCGATGTCGCTGCCCTGCCTGCAGCCCTGGCAGCGCGAGCGCATCGGCGGCGGCGTCGAGCTCACGGGCAGGCCGATCGGCCTGGTCGGGCCGGGCACCGGGCTGGGCGTCTCTGGTATCATCCCGGCGGGCAACGGCTGGGTAGCGCTGGCGGGCGAGGGCGGCCACGCTAGTTTCGCGCCCTGCACGCGCGACGAGTTCCTCATCCTCGAGCGCCTGCAGGACGAGTATGGCCATGTGTCGGCTGAGCGGCTGCTGTCGGGGCCGGGGCTGGAAGCGATCCACCGCGTGCTCGCGGGCGTATCGCTGGCCGCGCCCGACATCACGCGCCAGGCCCTGGACGGCAGTTGCGCGGCCTGCCTGCGCACGGTCGAGACCTTCTGCGGCATCCTCGGCAGCGTGGCGGGCAACGTCGCCCTGACGCTGGGCGCCACCGGCGGCATGTACATCGGCGGGGGCATCGTGCCGCGCTTCGGGGCCCTGTTCGCGCAATCGGCATTCCGCCGCCGCTTCGAGGACAAGGGGCGTTTGTCGTCCTACCTGGCGCGCATTCCGACCTGGCTGGTCACCGAACCCTATCCGGCGCTGCAGGGCGTGGCGGCGATGCTGTCGGCGCACGTCGCCACCCAACAATGAGTCATCAAGGAGACACCATGGAACACACTGCAACCGGCGCGCATGCCGCGGCGCCAGGCGAGGGCGAGGCGGGTTCGAACACCGGTCCGCTCGTCATCGTCACCATCCTGTTCTTCATGTGGGGGTTGCTGACCTCGCTGAACGACGTCCTGATCCCGCACCTGAAGTCGATCTATACGCTGACCTACCTGCAGGCGATGCTGGTGCAGTTCTGCTTCTTCGGCGCCTATTTCATCGTCTCGCTGCCGGCGGGCGCGCTGATCCGCCGCATCGGCTACCAGCGCGGCGCGGTCACGGGCCTGCTGATCGCCGCCAGCGGCTGCGCGCTGTTCTACCCGGCGGCGCAGAGCGGCTATGCCCTGTTCCTGTTCGCCTTCTTCGTGCTGGCCAGCGGCATCACGATCCTGCAGGTGGCGGCCAATCCTTACGTGACCGTGCTCGGGCCGGCGCGCATCGCCTCGAGCCGACTGACGCTCACCCAGGCCTTCAATTCGCTCGGCACCACGGTCGGCCCGGCCCTGGGCGGCGTGCTGGTCCTCTCGGCGGCCGCGATCGGCGCCGACCAGCTGGCGGCGATGTCGGCCGCCGAGCAGGCCGCCTACAAGGCGCAGGAAGCGGCCACCGTGCAGGGGCCCTACCTGGCGCTGGCGGCGGCTCTGGCGATCCTGGCGGTGCTGTTCGCCCTGGCGCGCCTGCCGAAGATCGACCACGACGCCGGTCCGGCGGCCGCGGCGTCGAGCGCCAAGGGCTCGGCCTGGAACTACCGTCACCTGGTGCTGGGCGCGGTGGCGATCTTCGTCTACGTGGGCGGCGAGGTCAGCATCGGCAGCTTCCTGGTCAACTTCCTGGGCGAGCCGCACATCGCCGGCCTGGACCACGCGGCGGCGGCGCAGTACGTCAGCCTGTACTGGGGCGGCGCCCTGGTCGGCCGCTTCATCGGCTTCGCCGTGATGCGCTATGTCAGCCCGGGCAAGACCCTGGCCTTCAATGCGCTGGGGGCCATCGTGCTGGTGCTGCTGGCGACCTTCAGCCAGGGCAGCGTGGCGATGTGGGCGATCATCGCGGTCGGACTGTGCAATTCCATCATGTTCCCGACCATCTTCAGCATGGCGCTGCACGGCCTGGGCAAGTACACCGGCCAGGGTTCGGGCATCCTGTGCATGGCCATCGTCGGCGGCGCCATCGTGCCCTTCATCCAGGGCGCCATGGCCGACAGCATCGGCCTGCAGCCGTCCTTCCTGGTGCCGGCGGCCTGCTACCTGTTCATCCTGTTCTTCGGGGTGAAGTATGCGGGGCTGCACCGCGAAGGGACGGCGTAATCCGTAGGGTGGGCGCCCCGTGCCCACCAAAAGTCGGCGTAACGATACCGTTTGCCGTGTGAGATTGTTAGCGTTCCAGAAGCGTCAGCGCGACGCAAACCTTTGGTGGGCACGGGGCGCCCACCCTACGGTCAACCTTGCCGTTACTTCGCCGTCCCGCAATACTGCCTGACATACGCCTCGTGCGGCGGCAACTGCGCCACGGTGCGGTCGATCGCACCGCTGATGCTGTCGAGGAAGTCCTTCAGCTCCGCGTCCCCCATCAGATCCGCCGTCTGGTGATGCTGCTCGGGCATGATGCCCTGGCCCAGCATCACCTGGATCCACGAATTCTCCGCGAACAGTTCGTTCGGCGCCCGGAACACGCGGCCGGTCTCGCGGAACAGGTCGATGCGGTGCCGCAGCGACGCCGGCACGTCCATCCCGGCGCAGGCGCGCCAGTAGGGGGTGTCGCGGCGATTCGTCACCTTGTAGTGCAGCACGATGAAGTCGCGGATGTGGGCGATCTCGTGTGCGGCCTGGCGGTTGTATTCGTCGATGTCGCGCTGGCAGATGCCGTGCGCCGGGAACATCTGCATCAGGCGCACGATGCCGCGCTGGATCAGGTGGATGCTGGTCGATTCGATCGGCTCCAGGAAGCCGCTGGCCAGGCCGATGGCGACGCAGTTGCCGGCCCAGACCTGCCTGCGCTGGCCCGGCTTGAAGCGGATCACGCGCGGCTGCATCAAGGGCTCGCCCTGCACGTTGCGCTGCAAGGTGTCGATCGCGGCCTCGTCGTCGATGAAGCGGCTGGAAAATACGTGGCCGTTGCCGACCCGGTGCTGCAGCGGGATGCGCCACTGCCAACCCGATTCGCGCGCGATCGAGCGGGTGTAGGGCACCGCTTCGCCGTGGGAGGCGGTCTGCAGGGCCGCCGCGCTGTCGTTGAACAGCCAGTGCGACCAGTCCTCGTACTCCACGCCCATCGCTTGCCCGATCAGGAGCGCGCGGAAACCCGTGCAGTCGATGAACAGGTCGCCTTCTAGTTCGGTGCCGGAATCGAGCCTGATCGCGCGGATGTCGCCGGATGCCTCGTCCTTCGCCACCTCGACGATCTTCGCCTCGATGCGCTGCACGCCGAAGCGCTCCGAGAAGCGGCGCAGGAAGCGCGCGTAGGCGCCGGCGTCCAGGTGGTAGGCATAGTTCATCGCCTGCTTCGGCAGGTGGGCGAAGCGGTTTTCCTGGGCCGCGCGGTGTTCCAGGCAGTAGTCGCCGTAGTCGCCGGCCAGGCCCCGCTCGCGGCCCTTGTGCCAGAAATGCTGGAAGCCGGCGGTCCAGTGGTCGGTGCCGGTCAGGCCGAAGGAGTGGATGTAGTCCTGCTTCAGGTCGCGCCAGTTCTCGAAGCTGATGCCCAGCTTGAAGGTGGCGTTCGTCGCGGCCATGAATTCCTGCTCGTTGACCTCGAGGAGGTGGTGGAAGTTGATCAGGGTCGGGATGGTCGCTTCGCCCACGCCCACGGTGCCGATCTCGTCGGACTCGACCAGCTTGATGTCGAGCCGCTTGCCGAGCGACTTGCCGATGCAGGCCGCCATCATCCAGCCCGCGGTGCCGCCGCCGGCGATGACGACGCGGCGGATCGGCCGTTTTTCCAGGTGCTCTCGATTGATGGCTTGCATGCCTGTCTCCTAGCGGTTCATTCTTTTCAATAGTTGGGCGCGCAGCGCGCGCGTGGCGGCGTCGTCGAGCGGATTCAGCACGCCGCGCGCGGCGGGCGGAATATGGGCGGCGCCGTCCTCGTCCGGCTCGAACACGTAATGGCGGAACAGTTCCTGCCAAGCGAGCCGCTGTTCGCGCGGCAGGTCGCGCACGCTCATCAGCGCGTGCATCAGCGCGTTCATCGGCGTGTCCATGTAGTCGGGCGACTGGCGCCACCAGTAATTCACCAGCACGTTGAAACGGTCGAGCGCCTCGATGTGGTGCCACCACATGCTCGGGATGAAAAGGGCATCGCCCGGCGCCAGTTCGGCCACCTGGGCGTGGCGCATCGCTTGCGCGAACCTCGGGTAGCGCTCCAGGTCGGGCTGGTGGAAATCGACCAGGCTGATCGCCTGGCCGGCCGGCGTGAAGTCGAGCGGGCCGACGTACAGGTTCGCAAGCTGCGCGGGCGGGAACAGGGTGAAGCGGCGCCGTCCGGCCGCGACGACGGCGATGTTGTCCGGCAGGTCGTAGTGGGCGGCGATGCGGGTGCGGTTGCCGATCCAGATGCTGGCCAGGGCATCGCGCGCGCCGAGGTCGATGTCGTTCTCGCCCCGAAAACCCGGCAGGCAGGTATCGATCGTGGTCGAGCCGACGTAGATCGCCGGCGGCTTTTCGTCGCGGCGGTGCCCGCGCAGCTCCTCCAGCACCGCGTCCAGGCGCGCACGCACGGGCGCGAAATTGAAGCCGGTGAGGTCGTCGTTGTAGAAGAAGCGGCCCTCGATCTCGGGCGCGCCCAGCATCGCGGTGACGGTGGCGTCGCGGTAGAAGCGGCGCAGGTAGGCGTCGGCGGCATCGAAGGAAGCGATCGCCGCGCGCACGAAGGGCCAGCGCGCCGCCAGGCCGCGCAGCACCAGCGGCCGGGTCGACGCCAGCAGTTCGTCGTTCAGCACGCCGGGTTGGCCGGCGTCGATTTCCTGGATCGGTTCAGCGCTTGGCAGCATTGCGGCGATTCTTCGCGTCGATCAGGGTGCGGAAGTTCGACAGCGAGGCCAGCACCATGTAGATCGCCTGCAGGTGGCCGGCGCGGTGCAGGCGCGCCAGGGCCGCGCCGTCGAGACTGGCCAGGCGCTCCTCGTGGATGGTGTAGAAGCCGGCCAGGCGGTTGTCCGAGCCGTCGTCGAGCGTGATGTCGAGGACGAAGGATTCGAGCAGCTCGTGCTCGAGCAGGGCGCCCATGAAGCCGCGCGCGCCCTGCAGGCCGACGTGAATGGCATGCAGCGCCGAATTCATGCGCTCGAGGTAATCCGTGGTGCCGCCTTGCGGCAGGAACAGCGGCTCGCCTTCGGTGCGGCTCAGGCGCGGGCTGTCGAGGTCGACGTGGACCATCAGCTCGTCGCCATTCGCGCCGATCAGGAAGGGCTGGCGCTCGACGGTGAGCGGCACGTCGGGCGCCAGCCAGGTCTCGCCGTCGAGGAAGAGGTTTTCGCCTTCCTGGAAGCCGAACAGGGCCAGGGCCTCGAAGCCGCCGTCAGCGCTCTTGCGGAACACGATCGGGTAGTGCGCCTGCAGGGTGCGGAATTCGTCCGGGAAGGTGAGTGCGGACATGACATTGTCGCCCCAGGCGGCGCCGCGCCTGGTGATCACCCGCATGGCGGCGTGGTCGATATTGTTCAATAAAACCGGATGGGACATGGCCTTCGCTCTGCCTTATGTGAGGGTTCAGATCCTGGGAAGCCCGCGGGTGCGGATGTGGTCGATGAGTTCGCGGTTCGACGGCAGCGCGGGCAGCATGCGCCGCGCCAGGTCGGCCGCTTCGCGAAAATAGCCGTCGGCCATGTCGCCATCGGTGCGGGCGGTGGAGCCCGGCGCGCTGCGCCAGCCCATCCCGTACAGGATGTACTGCCAGCTCGCGGTCGGGAAGACTTCTTCGATGCGCGGGAAATCGCCCCGGATCGGCGGGCGGTAGCGCCACAGGGCCAGCAGCTCGTGCAGGCTGTCGGGGATCGATGCCGGCGCACGGTTCTCCAGCCAGTAATCGCTGTCCTCGCGCCGGCTCAGCACATAGTGCAGCTTGAGGAAGGCGATGACGCGCTCCCAGCGGTAGCGGAAGGTGTCGTTGAAGCGGCGCGCCGTCACGTCCATCTGCGCGCGCGTGACCGGCATCTCGTCGGCGATCATCGCCGCCGACAGTTCGACCAGGGCCAGCGCCGAGGCTTCCAGGGGCTCGATGAAGCCGCTCGACAAACCGACCGCGACGCAGTTGCGGTGCCAGAAGCGCTCGCGGTAGCCGGGCTCGAAGCCGATCTTGCGCGGGGCAGGGCAGTCCTGCGGTCCGCCGGAATGCAGGACGTAGGCCCGCAGCGCGCGCTCGGCTTCCTCGTCGCTGGTGTGCGCGCTCGAATACACGTGGCCGACGCCGCGCCGGCTCGGCAGGCCGATGTCCCAGATCCAGCCGGCGCGCTGGGCGGTCGAGGTGGTCTGGGAGGCGATAGGCCTGTCCTCGCGTGCATACGGCACCTGCACGGCGAGGGCCGTGTCGTTGAACAGCAGGTGCTTCTGGCCGAGGAAGGGCACGCCGTAGTGCTGGCCCAGCAGGAGCGAGCGCATGCCGGTGCAGTCGATGAAGAGGTCGCCCTCCAGCAGCCCGTGCGCCTGGGTGCGCAGGGCGGCGATGTCGCCGTTCTCGTGCGATTCGATGCCGAGCACATGGTCGGGCACGTAGTGCACGCCGAGGCGTTCGAGGCAGTGCTTTTTGAGGAACTGGCCGAACTTGCCGGCGTCCAGGTGGTAGCCGTAATTGGCCACCGCCGCGAATTCCGGCGTGGCCGCCTGCTTGGGCGCCCGGCCCTGCAGGCACAAATGGGGCTGGTAGCTCGCCAGTTCGGCAAACGGCACATTGCCATAGCTTTCCTGCCAGCGCGCCGCCAGGTTCGCGTCGCCGAAACCCTGCGGCAGCGAGAAGGGGTGGAAGTAGCGGTCCTGGTCCTGGCCTGTGACCCAGCGCGCGAACAGCGAACCCTGCTTGAAGGCGGCGTCGCACTCACGGAAGAAATCGGATTCGCGCACGCCGATGCGGCGCAGGGTGTCGCGCATCGAGGGCCAGGTGCCTTCGCCGACGCCGATAGCCGCCACCTCGGGCGATTCGATCAGGGTCACGCGCAGGCCGTCGGGCTGGGCCGCACCATGCTCGGCTGCGATCAGGCCCGCGGTCAGCCAGCCGGCCGAACCGCCGCCGACAACCACCACGTGACGGATGAAACTGCTCGTCATGGAATTGTTTCCAAATCAGACTAAGTTGCCTGAAGTCTATTGCACTCTAGCCAAAAAAACCACGAAAAACAACGCCGGGGCCCGTAGGGTGGGCACTCCGCGCCCACGCGTGACCGACGCGCAGTGGTGGCGTTTCTAGAGACGCCAACCCCTGCCCGTCGAAAAGTCACGAATGATCATTTGGACGCGTCAACGACAGTCCTGCATCGCGACAGAAACTCGCCAACATTACTCATCGTTCCGCGTGGGCACAGCGTGCCCACCCTACGGGAAGCGGACGGGCTAGGGCACTGGTCGTGGCCCGTCCGCAATTACCCCCCTTCAGAACTTGTAGCGCGCACCCAGCATGTAGCGCGGGCCGCTCTGGGTCGCGTACAGCACTTGGTTCTTGGTGCGGCCGTGCGAACGCGAGGTCTCGTCGGTCAGGTTGATGGCCTCGAATTGCAGGCTCAGGCGGTCGTTGAACGCGTAGCCGATCGAAAGGTCGACCTGCTTGTAGGGCTCGACGTAGATCGGGTTCGGGCCGGCGCTGTCGAAGGTGCTCGACAGGAACTCGTCGCGCCAGTTGAGGGCCGCGCGCACCGTCCATTTGTCGTTCTCGTAGATGCCTACCAGGTTGGCCGAGTCGCTCAGGCCGACCAGCGCGAACTGCTCGCCCATGCTGGCGTTGTCGTACTTCAGGCCCGAGTTCACGAAGGTGTAGTTCGCCTGGATACCGAAGCCGCTGTTGCCGAACATGTGCTGCACGTTCAGCTCGGTGCCGTACAACATGGCGCGCTTCTGGTTCGAGAACGAGGTGATCTCGAAGTTGGCGATCGGGTCGCCCGGCTGGCCGACGATCTCGCCTTTCGGGTTGCCCGAACCGTCGACGCCGTCCTGGATCACGCCCGGCTGGCCGGCCTTGTTGCGGAAGATGTAGTTGCGGATGCAGACCGTGTCCGCGCTGGCGCAGCCATTGGCCAGCGCCTCGTTCCAGTAGGCGCCGCCGACCGGGGTGTGCAGGTTGAAGGGCTGGGCCGTGACCTTCGACTGGCCGGCGTAGTTCTTCAGGTTCTTGCGGAAGTGGCCGATCGAGAAGAAGCTCTGCTTCCCGTAGTACCACTCGTACGACAGGTCGGTGTTCTTCGACTTGACCGGTTTCAGGCCCGGATTGCCCTGCGAACCGTCGCCGCCGATCACCCGTCCCAGCTCGACCAGGATCTGGCCGCCGGCGATCTGGTCGTAGCGCGGACGGCCGATCGTTTCGCCGTAGGCGAAGCGCACCTTCATGTCGGGACGCAGGTCGACGTCGGCGTCCAGGGTCGGCAGGAAGTAGTGGTACTTGCCGGTCAGGGTGGTGAAGCTCGGGTCGCCGAAGCGGACCTTGAACTCGTTCGCCGACTCCCAGCTGTAGGCGGTGGCGATCGGGACCAGGGCGGTCGAGAGCACGTGGGTGTTCTCGTAGCGCACGCCGATGCCGGTATGGACGGGCAGGCCGAAGTCCCAGTCGGTGTTGAACTGCAGGTAGAGGCTCTTCGACCGTTCGCGCGTGCGCTGGTCGGTGTCGTAGGTCGTCTTCGGCAGGTAGAGATCCGGGCGGCCCGAGACGTCCGACGCCATCTGGCGCACCTGGGCGAAGTCGAAGGTGTAGAAAGTGTTGAACAGGTTCGGGTTGTCGCTGCCGTTGATCTTGTCGAAATACTGGCGCAGGCTTTCCTGGTGCCAGACGCTGCTCGGGTAATCGGCCGCGCTGGTGGCGCCGCCCCAGGTTTCGCGCTGCTGGTTCGAGAAGGCCGAGCGGTTGTTCGACTCGGTCAGCGCCAGGCCGAAGTTCAGTTCCGAGGCTTCGAACAGCTTCAGGCTGCCCTTGGCCTGGGCCTGCTCGATTTCGCCTTTCATGTAGCCGTTCTGGAAGGTCGAGCCGGTCACCTGCTGCCCGGCGTTCACGAAGTCGGCGCCGACGATGCTCAGCACCGGGAAGTCCTTGGTGAAGTCACCGGTCGTGGTGCCCCGGCTGAAGCTGGCGGTGCCCAGGGTGTTGGACGAGCCCCAGGGGCTGTCCGGGGTCGATTCGGCGCTCGACTTGTGGGCGTCGAATTCCAGGCGCAGGTCGGGGCTGGCCTTCCAGACGGCGTTGAAGCCGAGCGACTTGTTCTGGGTGCGGGTGGCGAAATCGGCGCCGCCCATGGCGATGTCGCTGGTGGCCGGGTCGATGATTTCGGTGTAGACCAGCGGCGGCGCGACGCCGCCGACCGGGTTGCCCCAGGCGCTGCTCGAGGGACCGAAGTTGAACCAGGCCGACATGTCCTGGCGCCGGGTCTGGATCTTGTTTTCCGAATAGGTGTAGTCGAGGGTGGTGGTCAGCGCCTTGCTCGGTGCGTACTGCAGGACCAGCTGGCCGTTGGTGCGCTGGCGCTGCACGCCGCTCATCGAGTAGTTCAGGTTCTGCGGCACCGAGTAGATGCTGTCGCCCGAGGGACGGTTGACGATGTCGCTGCCGCCCGGTTCGTTCGCTTGCGGGATGTTGCCCCAGGCTTCGGTGTCGCCGGCACGGATCGGGCCGCGCCAGCCACCGGGGACTGCAGCCTGGTTGTAGCCCAGGTTGCGCTCCTGGTAGCTGCCGCTCACCGCAATGCCGAACTTGCCGTCGGCCGTGGCGGTGCTGTAGATGCCGGAAATCTCCGGCGTGACCTTGTCGCCGCGCTTGACGTCGCCCGGCAGGTTGTCGGCCGAGGTGTCGTGCACGCCCTTGATGCCGATGCTGGCCTGCTTGCCGTTGCGGTCCAGCGGACGCGCGGTCATGACGTTCAGGGTGGCGCCGATGCCGCCGGTCGGGGTGTCGGCGCGCGCCGATTTGTACACTTGGATCTGCGAGATGCCTTCCGAGGCGATGTTGGCGAAGTCGAAGGCGCGGCCGTTGCGGTCGCCCAGGTTCGAGGTCGGCATCTGGCGGCCGTTGAGCAGCACCATGTTGAAGTCCGGGCCGACGCCGCGCACCGTCACCTTCGAACCTTCTCCGATTTCGCGGTCGATCGAGACGCCGCTGATGCGCTGCAGCGATTCGGCCAGGTTCGTATCCGGGAACTTGCCGATGTCCTCGGCGACGATGCCGTCGACGAAGCCAGTGGCGTTGCGCTTCATGTTCATCGACGAGGCCATGCTCTGGCGCAGGCCCTTGACGACGACGACCGCCGGTGCGCCCGCGACCGACTCATCGGCGACGACCGCCGAGTTGGTGCTGGCGCCGCTGGCCTCGGCGGTGGTGGTGCCGGCGGCGGTGGTG
>DEKZ01000296.1 GCA_002354135.1 Massilia sp. UBA2709
CGCGCCGGACATCGCCCTCGAGCGCGAAAAGCAGCGCAAGCTCGAGCTGGCGAAGAAGGAAGAGGAACGCGCGCGGCGCGAACTGGCCGAGAAGAAGGAACGCGAAGAACAGAAGCGCAAGGAACTGGCCGAGCAGAAGCAGCGCGAAGACCAGAAGAAAAAGGAACTCGAAGAGCAGAAGAAGAAAGAGCTCGCCGAGAAGAAGGAAGCCGAGAAGAAGAAGGAAGAAGCCGAGAAGAAGCTCGCTGCCGAGAAAGCCGCCGCCGACAAGAAGAAGCTCGCCGACGCGAAGGCCAAGGCCGCCGCCGAAAAGGCCCAGCTCGACAAGCTGCGCGACCTCGAACTGAAGCGCATCACGGGCGCCGCCGGCACGGCCGGCAACGCCGAGAAGTCGAGCGCGCCGAAGATCGACGCCGGCTACGTCGCGCGCCTCACGGCCCTCATCAAGAGCAACACGACGTACGCGGGCAGCACCGACCAGCCGGGCAACCCGAAGGTGACCTTCCGGGTCGAGCTGCTGCCGACCGGCGAGATCCTGTCGGTGCGCCTGGCCAAGAGCAGCGGCGTGCCGCAGTTCGACGATGCCGTGGAACGCGGCATTAACAAATCGTCACCGCTTCCGAAAAAGAAAGATGGTACGGTAGAGCGCAATCTCGTGGTCAATTTCTCAATGAAAGACCTCGACTAAACGACCACCCTTTTTGCCGAGACAACGCATGAAAAAACAACTTCATTACCTGCTGTTCAGCGCCACCCTCCTGATCGGGTCGGCAGCGAACGCCCAGCTGCAAGTGGAAATCGCCGGCGTGGGCAGCAACCAGATTCCGGTGGCCGTGGCCGCCTTCGCCGACGAAGGCGTCGCTCCGGCCCAGGTGTCGGCCGTGATCCGCGCTGACCTCGAGCGCAGCGGCGTGTTCAAGGTCATCGACGCCGGCCAGGTCATCAGCGACAGCGCCAGCGTCGACGTCAACACCTGGAAGGCACGCGGCGCCGACGCCCTGGTGGTCGGCAGCGTGACGCGCCAGCCGGACGGCCGCTTCGCCGTGCGCTATAAACTGCTCGACACCGTCAAGGGCGGCCAGCTGTCATCGCTCGGCGGCGAAGTGCAGCCGCGCTACACCCGCCTGCAGGCCCACCGCATCGCCGACGACGTGTACGAGAAGCTGACCGGCGTGCGCGGCATCTTCTCGACCCGCATCGCCTACGTGAAGGAAAACCGCGCCGGCCGCAACTACGCGCTGGCGGTGGCCGATGCCGACGGCGAGAACGAAATCGTCGCCGTGCAGGGCAAGGAGCCGATCATCTCCCCGTCCTGGTCGCCGGACGGCGGCAAGGTCGCCTACGTTTCTTTCGAGGACCGCAAACCGGTCATCTACATGCAGGACCTGGTCACTGGCAAGCGCCGCGTGATCGCCAACGAAAAAGGCAGCAACTCGGCCCCGTCGTGGTCGCCGGACGGCAGCAAGCTGGCGATCGCCCTGTCGAAGTCGGGCAGCTACCAGGTCTACATCGTCAACGCCGACGGTTCGGGCCTGCGCCGCCTGACCAACAGCAACGGCATCGACACCGAACCGCAATTCTCGGCCGACGGCCAGAGCATTTATTTCACGAGCGACCGCAGCGGCGGTCCGCAGATCTACAAGATGAGCGTCAACGGCGGCAATGCCCAGCGTGTGACGTTCAACGGCAGCTATAACATCAGCCCGCGCGTATCTCCAGACGGCAAGACCCTGGCCTGGATCTCGCAGCGCGACGGCGGTTTTTCTCTTTACGCGATGGACCTGGCAAGCGGCCAGGAGCTTCGCCTGGCCGATGGGGCCACCGAACCGAGTTTTTCGCCTAACGGCAAGTACATCATGTATGCGAACAAAGGCGGCGGGCGCACCTCGCTGGCCGTGGTTTCGGTGGATGGACGGGTCAAGCAACGCCTGACCACCAAAGCGGGAAACATTCGGGAGCCCAGCTGGGGTCCCTTCATGAAGTAAATGAAGTAAATCACTAACCAAGACCAGGAGAAAAACCATGCGCAATGTAAAGAGCCTCGGCTTCATCATCGCAACCGCTGCCCTGCTCGCAGCTTGCAAAACCCCAGTTCCGGCAGAAGCCCCGGCCGTCGTCGAGAAGTCGCCTGAGCCGGCAGCGGCCCCGGCCGACGCACGCGACATCCAGCCGGTCGAAACCGCGACCGTCGACCCGCTGAACGACCCGAAAGGCGTGCTGGCCAACCGCAGCGTCTACTTCGACTTCGACAGCTACGTCGTCCGTGAAGACGGCAAGCCGGTCGTCCAGAACCACTCGGCTTACCTGAACCAGCACAAGGATCGCAAGGTCCTGATCCAGGGCAACACCGACGAACGCGGCGGCACCGAGTACAACCTGGCCCTGGGCCAGAAGCGCGCCGAAGCCGTCCGCCGTTCGATGGCATCGCTGGGCGTTGCCGAGAACCAGATGGAAGCCGTCTCGCTGGGCGAAGAAAAGCCGAAGGCAACCGGTTCGGGCGAATCGGCCTGGGCTGAAAACCGTCGCGCCGACATCGTTTACCAGTAATCTGGCTTGATTAGTCTGGTTAAGACCTGATTAATTGACAGCGGGGCGGGGGGCAGTGCAGACTGCAACCCGCCCCGCTTTCCTTTGCAATACTGGTTATAGAAAGAACGACGACATGATGAAACTGGTTCCGTCCCGTCTTGCCTGCCTCCTGATCGCCGCCTGGCTGCCGCTGCAGGCCAACGCCGGCCTGCTCGACGACGNNNNCGCCAAGCTGCGCGGCCAGATCGAAGTGCTGGCCAACGAAGTCGCCAAGGCCCAGAACGCCCAGCGCACCCTGTACGCCGACCTCGACGCCCGCATCAAGAAACTCGAACCGCAGCAGACGACCATCGACGGCCAGGCCGCCGCCGTCCTGCCGTCCGAAAAACAGGCCTACGACACGGCCATGGCCACTTTCCAGTCCGGCGACTACAAGGCTGCGGCCGCCGCCCTGCAGGACTTCGTGAAGCGCTACCCGGAGTCGGCCTACGCCGCCAACGCCCAGTACTGGCTGGGCAACGCCTACTACGCCCAGCGCGACTACAAGAAGGCCATCGCCGCCCAGGAAGTCGTGACCACCACCTACGGCAGCAGCCCGAAGGCCGCCGACGCCATGCTGAACATGGCCACCAGCTACGCCGAGCTGAAGGACCTGCCGAAGGCGAAGAAGACGCTGCAGCAACTGGTGTCGAAGTTCCCCGGCACCCAGGCCGCGCAATCGGCCAAGGACCGCCTGGCGGTGCTGAAATAAGTTTTTGCAGCAAGATTGTGGCGTGAACGTTTGACAGCACAGCGCTCCGCCCCTATAATCTTGCTTCTTTCGGGTCGTTAGCTCAGNNCCCGCACGGCCTACCACGAATACGCAGCAGCAATGAAGGCATCATGAGAAATCATGGTGCCTTTTTTTGTTTTGGGCGCCGGCTTCCCATGTCGATACCGAGCTTGCCGCAAGAGAATTTGATACATACGCGAAGCAATACAAAACCCCGCCCTGTCCAACCATCGCAAGCCCTCGTTTCGCTTTCGCGCTTCACTTACGAACAGGAGACAGCCATGCGTGCCCTGCTTTGCCTTGCCTTCGTTTCATCCNNCCGCCCTCGCCGCCACGCCGATGGACCGCGGCGACGCCTACGACATGATGGACGCCGCCGCCGGCCTGTACCGGCTCGACACGGGCCTGGACGTGCGCCTGCGGCTGGTCGACGAGCAGTTGTACGTCGACCTCAACCGGCATTACCGCAAGCGCGTTTTCCCGGTTTCGGACAACCTGTTCAGTTCGCGCGACGGCAGCCTGACGGTGGAGTACCTGCCGGATGGTCCGGAGGAGCGCATCGTGATCCACTCCACGGGCCTGTCGCCCAAGCAGCGGCTGGGCGAGCACAGCTGGCTGGGGAAATAGGCGCGGCGACCTATCGGCTTTGCCGATGTAACGAGCTCATCTATAAGCCCGGCTTATCGTCCGCGGCGGCGCGGTTGCCGCGCACCTCGAAGCGGCTGGTGGCGAGCACCTGGCCGGCGGCGTCGAGCAGGTCG
>DEKZ01000215.1:0-2655 GCA_002354135.1 Massilia sp. UBA2709
GATCAGTCGGGAAGAGCGCCGCGGCCGGCCTGCGTGCCCTGCGCCGCGGCGGCTTCCTCGACTGCCCACGGGCCGGCCTGCGCCGGCCCTCTTCCATTGTGGAGGTGCACATGAACGTTCGATCGATGTTGGGCCCCGTGCTGCTTGCCGGCCTGCTCGGCGCGACCGCCCCGCTGGCCCTGGCCCAGAGCAGCGACGCCAACGTGGCCCCGGCCGCGGCCAGCAAACAGGCGCGCGAGATCGCGCGCGGCGATCCGGTACGCTGGTACCGCGAAGACACGACCCGCCAGGAAAGGATGCGCACGCGCCGGAAGGAAATCGGCGCCGCGCTGGATGAAGCGAAGAATGCCTGCAAGCAGGGTCCTGCTGCCGAAAGGGCGGACTGCCTGAAGGCGGCGCAGGATACCTGGCGCCAGGAGATGGCGGCCCTGCGCAGCGAGGCGCCGGTGCAGGCCAGCGCGGGGGAGCCGGGCGCGGGGCGTTGAGCAATAGCGTCTTCTACGGCGTCATTCGAGGATGTGCGCAGGGTCCCATGCTGCCTGATGGGCGCACTGCCAAACCTAGGAACGTAGGGTGGACGGCTCTCCCGTCCACGCGCCCAGGCGGCGGACGAGTAATGACCGTAGGGTGCGCGCCCTACCTTTCTACGCTGAACGGCGGGAAGTACGAGCCTCCGCACAAAAAAAGACGGCGTCCAATCAACGATTGCGACGCCGCTCAAGCCCCACCATATTCTTCAGCCGGCGCCACGGATGACGCCTTCGTGCAGCGGCGCTGTCGCGCCGCCCAGGCACCCGGGCAACAGCCCGGGAAACAGACCAGTCGATCCAGCTCAGGCGACTTCGCGCGAAGCACGCCGCTTGTTCATGAACCAGCCCGCCACGCCCAGCAATACCGCGCCTGCCAGTGCCTGCTTGCCCATGCGCCGCTGGCGCACGAAGTTGAAAGCGGCCAAGGCATAGGGTGCGATCACCGAGACGCTGGTGCCCGTAGGTTTCAGTAGAGCATCAGCCCGGGTCCGCAACGCCCATGTGGCATGGTCGAATACAGAATGTAACATGACTTCGGGCCGCGCGCCGTGTTTTACCTGCGCTCGTGCGTAGGCCACCCCCGCACGGTAGAACTCGCCCTCGCGCAGGAGCTCGGCCTTGCGCAACGCGGGATCGCGGCTGTGCTTGTGACCGGCAAGGCCGGTCGGTTCGTCGCTATGTGTATGCTTGTCCATGTTCCCTCCCCTGGTTGGCGCTTACAGCAGCGCGTCGCGGTCTGCACGCAGTTCGTTCATCGTTTCCGGGAAGGCGAGCTTGCCCTGCTTGAGCATCGCGAGTCCCTTGGCCACGAGCACGGCCGTGATGACGAGGAATACGAGGAACAGCACCAGCAGGATCTTCCAGCCCATGGCGTCCCAGGCCAGCGCCACGATCATCGCGGTGCCATAGGCCAATGCGAACCAGACGGCGAGCACTGCTCCGGCGAAGATCGCCAGCAGTTCGATCACGTGGTTGCGCACCTCCGACAACTCGAGCGCCGCCAGTTCCACACGCGACACGATGAGGCCGAACAGGTTCTTCGCCAGGCCGGAGATGCCGCCCATGAGTCCGGGACCATGCACGACGGTTTCGGTCTTTTCCATGGCGTTCTCCGGCGAAAATTATTTACGACCCAGGAAAATGCCGACCAGCAGGCCGACACTGGCGGCGGCGGCAACGGTGCGCCACGGGTTGTCCTTCACGTAGACATCGGCCGTGTGCGCCAGTTCCTTGCTCTTGACGACAGCTTGACCCTGGTACTGGCTGGCCTTGCCCATCGCGCGGTCCAGAAGTTCCATGCCGCGGGCGCGCAGCTCGTCGGCCTTCTCGCCGGTGAGCGACGCGGCGGCGGTCAGCAGCGACTGCGCATCCTTGACGAGCAGCTTCATGTTGTCGGCGCTGGCCTGGTTGTCGCTGCCGATCTTGCCGTAGTTGCGGTTGGTGATGTCTAGCATGATGCACTCCTGTTGTTGGTTATAGGTGGGCGAAAAAATTCAGGGCACGAGGAAGTCGCGCATGTCGTCGGCGTGTTCTTCCTCGACTGCGAGGATCTCGACGAGCATCTGGCGGGTGGTCGGATCCTTGTCGCCGATGACCTGGATCATCTGGCGGTAGGATTCGATCGCCACGCGCTCGGCGATCAGGTCGGCGCGCACCATGGCCTGCACGTCCTCGGAATCGTCGTACTCGGCGTGCGAACGCGCGGTCAGCGTGGCCGGGTTGAAGTTCGGCGAGCCGTTCAGCTGGACGATGCGCTCGGCGATGCGGTCGGCGTGTTCCTGCTCCTGCTGGGCGTGCTCGAGGAACTCGGCCTTCAGCTCGCCCGTGTTCGGCCCGCTGACCGTGTAGTAGTGGCGCTTGTAGCGCAGCACGCACAGCAGCTCGGTGGCCAGGGCGTCGTTGAGCATGGCGATGACGGCTTCGCGGTCGGCCGCGTAGCCGACGGTCACCGGACCGTCGTCGAGGTTGGCGGCGGCGCGGCGGATCGCTTCGACGTCGAAGCCATGCGCCAGGGAATGTCGTGCTTGTTCCATGATGTTTCCTTTGCTTCGGTTAAAACAGTACTGCGAGCAGTACGTCAAACAGGACTCAGGGCGCTGCGGCGCGCCGCCGGGGCGCCGCGCCT
>DEKZ01000215.1:2678-2854 GCA_002354135.1 Massilia sp. UBA2709
GCGGGGGCCCCGCGCCTGGCGCCTTGCTTCAGCGTCCCGCGGTGCGCGGCGGGATCGGCGCGTTGTCGTTCGACAGGACGATCTCGACGCGGCGGTTCAGCTGGCGGTTCGTGGCGCTGTCGTTGGCCGGCACCGGGAAGGCTTCGCCATAGGCGCGGGGTGCGGTGCGGTCGCGC
>DEKZ01000372.1 GCA_002354135.1 Massilia sp. UBA2709
GCTGCGCCGCGCGCCGCGCCTGCTGGTGCTGCGCGACCCGCAGGCGCCGGCGGTGGCCCACCTGCGCCTGCTGGCCGAAGAAAAACAGGTCCCGGTCGAGATCGACCCGGCCTTGCCCTACCAAGCTGTTTCCCTGATCAGGAGTGCATCGGATGCATAAATCGATGGGCGCGTCGCTGTACGTGCCGGCCAATCACAAACACCTGCTGCGTATCGCCGACGGCGAAAAGCTGCCAGACGCCCGTTCGCTGATCTTCTGCACTGAGGACGCGGTTGCCGACCGTGAGCTGAGCTGGGCCTTGTTCAACCTGTCCGTGGTGCTGGAACACATGCGCACGGACGTCGCTGCCGAACGTTTCGTCCGTGTGCGCAATCCCGACGTGCTGGCGCGCGTGCTGGCCATGCGCGGCGCGGACAAGCTCACCGGCTTCGTGATTCCGAAGGCGACGCGCCACAATTTTGAATCCTATTACCGCCTGGTGCGCGACACCGACCACATGCTCATGCCCACGCTGGAGACGGCCGACGTCTTCAGCGAACGCGAAATGGAAGCTTTCCGCGACCTGCTGCAGTCGGCGGGCATCCGCAACCGCATCCTGGCGCTGCGCATCGGCGGCAACGACCTGCTGGCTCTATTGGGGCTGCGGCGTCCGCGCGGCATGACGCTCTACCGCACGCCGCTCGGCCCGGTCATCGCCAAACTGGTGACGATCTTCCGCCCCTATGGCTTCGCCCTCACGGCGCCGGTGTTCGAGCACCTCGACCTGCCCGAACTGCTGGACCAGGAAGTACAGGAAGACATGGCCTACGGCATGGTCGGCAAGACAGCCATCCATCCGAGCCAGATCGCGCCGATCGAGCAGCACTACAAGGTGAGGCCGCAGGACCTGGCCGTCGCCCAGGCCATCCTGGACGAGAACAGCCCTGCCGTCTTCAAGATGCACGAGTCGATGTGCGAGGTGGCGACCCACCGCGCCTGGGCCGAACGCATGGTGGCGCAATCGCGCCTGTTCGGCGCCCACCAACTTGATGCGCCGCACTGGCCGGCCGCTTTATAGAAAGGACAAGCACATGAACAACTTCGCACGCGGCCAGAAGGGAAAACTGGCGGATCTTGGCGCCGGCACCCGCTTCCCGGTCGAGGTCGACATCAACGCGCCGGGCATGGCTGTCGACGTGTCCTGCTTCGGCCTGGATGCGTCCGACCGGCTCTCGGACGACCGCTACATGGTCTTCTACAACCAGCTCGCCAGCCCGGCCGACGCGGTGACACTGACCCTGTCCGGCGGCAAGGCGCGCTTCGCCGTCAACCTCGACGCCCTGCCGGCCTCGATCGCCAAGCTGGTGTTCGTGGCCGCGATCGACGGCGCGCAGACCATGCGCGCGCTCGGCGCCAGTTCGCTGACGGTCGGCGACGCGATCCGCTTCCCGTGGTCGGGCGACGACTTCGGCGACGAGAAGGCGGTGATCGTGGCCGAGATCTACCGGCGCGACGGCCAGTGGCGCTTCGGCGCGGTCGGCCAGGGCTTCAATGGGGGGCTGTCGGCGCTGCTGGCGCATTTCGGCGGCACCGAGGCCAAGCCGGCTTCGCCTGCGCCTGCCGCCCCTGCCTCTACCCCTGCCGCACCGGCGCCTGCGGCGCCGAAGGTCTCGCTGTCGAAGATCACGCTGGAAAAGCGCGGCGACAAGGTCTCGCTCGACAAGACC
Organism: Massilia sp. UBA2709; assembly: GCA_002354135.1. GTDB lineage: Bacteria > Pseudomonadota > Gammaproteobacteria > Burkholderiales > Burkholderiaceae_D > Telluria. The sequence continues at coordinate 1,708 of DEKZ01000372.1, forward strand.
GCAGGCCGCGGTTACGGACGCATCCACGTGAACCTGAACTGGAACCAGTCCAGCCTGAGCGCACCCGCGCCGACGCCCGCTCCGGCCAAGACGGGCCTGCTCGGGCGCCTGAGCGACGCCATGGGTGGCCTGGGCGGCGCGGCCGGTGGCCGAAAACGCTCGGGTGGCATCGACCTCGACCTCGGCTGCATGTTCGAGCTGGCCGACGGCCGCAAGGGGCTGGTGCAGGCGCTGGGCAACGCCTGGGGCGATTACGACCGCCTCCCCTACATCAAGCTCGACGCCGACGACCGCACAGGCGCCTCGAGCAATGGCGAGAACCTGTGGATCAACGGCGACCAGTTCGACCAGATCCGGCGCGCGCTGATCTTCTCTTTCATCTACGAGGGCGTGCCGAACTGGTCGGCGACCGATGGCGTGGTGACGGTCGCGGTGCCGAACCAGGCGCCGATCGAGGTGCGCCTCGACCAGGGCGGCAACCAGATGATGTGCGCGATCGCGATGATCGAGAACCAGGGCGGACGCCTGCAGGTCACCAAGATGGTCGAGTACTTCGAACAGCAGGGCCGCACCAGCGCGCACGAACTGATGGACCAGCGCTTCGGCTTCGGGCTGCGCTGGAAGACCGGGTCGAAGGATTAAGGTTTATTCCTGCTCGGCGCGGCGCACGGCTGCGCCGAGCACTTCCGGGCGGTCGAGATACAGGAAGACGTAGGCCGGGGCCTGCTTCGCCAGCTGCCAGGTCGTGATCGTCACCGGATGGTCGGGGCGCAGGCGCAGCACCACGTTCGGTGCGTCGAACGGCGACACCGTCACCGTATCGCGCCTTGCCACCTTCCTTCGCTTGCACCACTGCTCCGGCTTTTCGCTGACATTTTCTACACGCTCGATGGCGCTCAGCGGAATGATGCCCGAGGCACGCGCGCCGATCGACAGGTCGAGCGCATCGCCCGTCAGCACATGCCCTTTCGCTCCCTTCACCATCCAGCGGTCTCCCGCCACCCACATCAGGATCGTGGCAGCCGAGAACAGCGAGCACACATGCAGTGTGGCGCGCACGCGCGGCTCGTCGATGAAGATCGAGGCGATTGCGGCATCGAGCGGGAGCTCAATGCAGACGGAAAAGATCGCGATGCCGAGGACGGTCGAATAGGCGCCGCGTTCGGTGTAAGTCAGCACGGTGCCCGCGGGGCGCGCCGGATGGGGCTGGCGCCGCACCCAGGCAAGGAAGCCCTGGCGCATCGCGCGGCCGAGCTTGATGAAGGCGAGGAATTCAGGCGGCAGCGTGGCGCCGAGGCGCTCGCTCCACGGCGTCCCCCTGCGCGCCACCCGGCGCATGCGGCGGGAAAAATCGGGAATGACGGCCAGGTCCTTGGCGACGATCAGCAGCAGGGGGAGCACCAGCAAGGGCTTGTCCAGCACAGGCCTGACGGCATCGGGCAGGAGATAGGTGGCGAAGCGGCCGAAGACGAAGACGAGCCAGGCATAACCCAGCATCTGCCACCAGTTGGTGTCCTGCAGCCACGCCAGCTGCTTCATGAAGAATGCCTGCCGCGTTGCCATCCGTTCCCTCCATGCTCGTCAAGAAAACTATTGCAGATACTTTAACACGATTGAAGTTCAGCAACTTGGTGCACCCAGCTTTTGCCGGTCGTGCGAAAACTTGCTCAGGCTCCCGGCGCAGCACCACGGCAGGACCGAAGATCGCGTTTTCGCATCGAGAGCCGTCATGAAAAAACTTGAACTTCTCGTATCAAACGCTGTGCTGCGCTATGCCTTGATTCTGGCGTTCTGGTTGGCCTGTGGTTTTGCCGGGTCGTGGGTCGGCCAGGTGCTGGGGAGGGCCTTGTATCGCCTGACGCACTGAAACGCCTGATGGGGCGTTATAAAGCATCATGTTTGGTGAACAATAGCTGCCGCGCTTTCCTCTCGCCGCCTTGCCAGGAAAAAGCTTGTACAGCCCGGGTCCCGGTGCCGCGCTGCTGTGCGAACTCCCGACGCCATACCAGGCAAGCGCACCTCATCCGAAGATAGTTGACGTGCTGCAACACGGCCGCTAATGTCGATGCCGGTACGGGCCCGGCTGCGGCGCAGCGAAGCGCTCGTTCGGCGGCCGGACCTCACCGTGCCGCGGGTTTGGCGATGACACACGAAACGGGGACGTGATGGCGAGAATGCGGGAGAGCGCAGCGCGGCGCGGCGGACGCGCATGGAAGCGGACGGCGGGGGTCCGGTGCTGAGTTCGGAAGGAGACGGCGTACCGCCGCTGCGTCTGGCGACGGCCGTCGATGGCGCCTACCTCGACCGCGTGGAGTGCGAGCTGCGGGCGGTGCTGCATCAGCGCTTCTCGGCCGCGTACGCGCGGCGCGCCGCCGCCCTGCGCCCGCGGTGGCTGAGGGGACGCGTCCCCCGGGAGTCCGATGCCGCACCGCTACGACTGCTCGGATCGCGTCCCTTCGTCAGCGCCATGATGGCGCTCGGGCTCACGGGTTTGTTGGTGCTGATGGGGTTCGATACCAGTCCCCCTTTCGGCCTGACGGAAGGGCAGACCGCCTTGTTGCTTGGACTCGAAATCGCCCTGTTGTGGCTTGCGATCTGGCGTTTCGCGGCTTGGCTTGAGCGCTTTGCCTCGCAGCCGCCGCGCAACCCGCTTGCGGGCCCGCTTGCCAGGTTCCATGCGCGCCTGCTGCTCAAGCAGGCGCGACGGGCCCCGCCTTTCGTCGCCGAACACCGGTTCAGTGGTGCGCGGATGGTGTACGCGCGGGTCGCCGGCGAGCGGCGGACGCCTGCCTGGGAGCGCACTCTCGGCGGCTGGCGCCACGTCGGGGAACATGCCACCCTGCTGTTCAGGACGGAGAACGCTGAGTTGCCTTGCTGCGTCATCCTCACCACGGTGTCCGCGGAATTCAACGCCTGCCTGGACGCACTCGGCGTCAAGGCGTTCGCGTCCGATGGCAGGTAAGGCTGGGTACAAAAGCATCGGGGCCGGGAAGGTTCGCCAATGTGGCGGCCCTTCCCGGCCCCGATTATTTCAACGCTCGCGGATCGCTCCGCGTATGCCGAAAGGATTACTGCAGCTTGATTTCGACGTCGACGCCAGCCGGCAGGTCCAGCTTCATCAGTGCGTCAACGGTCTTGTCGGTCGGGTCCACGATGTCCATCAGACGCTGGTGCGTACGGATTTCGAACTGGTCGCGCGAGGTCTTGTTGACGTGCGGGGAACGCAGGATGTCGAAACGCTGGATGCGGGTCGGCAGCGGGACCGGGCCCTTGACCACAGCGCCGGTGCGCTTGGCGGTGTCGACGATTTCCAGTGCGGACTGGTCGATCAGCTTGTAGTCGAACGCTTTCAGGCGAATGCGGATTTTCTGGTTTGGAGTGGACATGCTATTTCCTTAAAAAAGAACGAACCGGCTTGTCGCCGGCAATCATGTATTCGGTTACTTCGGTACAGCACAAGAGCGGGAGTATAACACTGTTCCACTCGTACAGAGGGGGCAGAACCGAAATTCTGCCCCCTCTGTTGTCCGGACAGGACGAATGCCCTGCCCGGCGATCAAACGCTATTAGGCGATGATCTTGGCAACCACGCCGGCGCCGACGGTACGGCCGCCTTCGCGGATTACGAAACGCAGACCGTCGCCCATCGCGATCGGGTGGATCAGGG
>DEKZ01000377.1:0-12581 GCA_002354135.1 Massilia sp. UBA2709
TGGTCGACGCCGTGCTGGCCCGCCCCGGCTGGCCCTTGCCCGAGCTGCTGTGTCCGGTTCCGCTGGGACGGCAAAGGCTGGTCGAGCGCGGCTTCAACCAGGCGCTCGAGATCGCCCGGCCGCTGGCGCTGTCGCTCGGCGTTCCGCTGCGGCCGCGCCTGGTGCAGCGCAGCCTGGAGACCCAGGCCCAGTCGGGCGTGGCGCCCAGCGCGCGGGCGGACAACATCCGCGGCGCCTTCGCCCTCGACGACGAGGCCTTGGCCCAGGTCGAGGGACGCCACGTCGGCGTGGTCGACGACGTCATGACGAGCGGGCACACACTGAACGAATTGGCGGCCACGCTCAAGCGGGCCGGCGCGGCGCGCGTGTCGAACCTGGTGTTCGCGCGCACGCCGCCACATTGATTATTGAAGGAGAAGCTTTTGTTTCACGTCGTCCTGGTCGAACCGGAAATCCCGCCCAACACGGGCAACGTCATCCGCCTGTGCGCCAACACCGGCGTCCAACTGCACCTGATCGAGCCGCTCGGCTTTCCGCTGGACGACGCCAAGATGCGCCGCGCCGGGCTGGATTACCACGACTACGCGACCATGAAAGTGCACAAGAACTGGGAAGCCTTCCTGGCGGATACCCAACCCGATCCGACGCGCATGTTCGCGCTGACGACGCATGGGTCTTCGCCCTTTGCCAATGCTGCCTTCCAGCCGGGCGACGTCTTCGTGTTCGGCGCAGAGTCGCGCGGCCTCGATCCGGCGCTGCGCGAGCGTTTCCCACCGGCCCAGCGCATCCGCCTGCCGATGATGCCGGATAACCGCAGCCTGAACCTGTCGAACACGGTGGCGGTGGTGGTGTACGAAGCCTGGCGCCAGAACGGGTACGCCGGCGGAGCTTGAGAATGGAACGGGCTGTCGGGAAATTGCGGATTACAATATCCGATTTCTCCCCTCCAACAGCCATGTCGAACCCGATCGCTTCTCGCCTCAGCCATACCTTCGCCGGCATGCTGGCCGGCGTCCTGCTGGCTGTATTGCTGGCGGTCTGCACGGCGGCCGCGGCCGCGGCCGCGCCCACGCCCGTGCCTGTGCGGATCGGGCTCGACGCCGAATTCGGCCTGGACAACAGCACCTCGGCCCAGGCCGTGGAATTGGGCTTGCGCGCGGCCATCGGCGAAATCAACCGTGCCGGGGGCGTGCTGGGCGGCAGGCCGATCGAACTCGTCACCAAGGACCACCGTTCCCTGCCGGCGCGCGGCATCCGCAACATCCAGGAGTTCGCGCGCATGCCGGACCTGGTCGCCGTGTTCGGCGGCAGGTTCAGCCCGGTGATCATCGAAGAACTGCCGACGCTGAAGGCGACCCGGACCCTGTTCATGGCGACCTGGTCGTCGGCCGACATGATCGTCGATAACGGCATGCAGCCCAATTATGTCTACCGCCTGTCGCTGCGCGACAGCCTGGCCATGCCCAAGCTGCTGGACACGGCGCGCAAGCGCGGCCTGCGCAAGGTCGGGCTGTTGCTGACGAACACCTCCTGGGGACGCAGCAACCTGGCGGCGGCCGAGAAGTTCGCCGACGCCAACAAGGACGTCCGGATCGTGCAGACCGCCTGGTACAACTGGCGCGACCAGACGCTGGTGGCCAGGTACCAGACCTTGCGCAGCGCCGGCGCCGAGGCGATCGTGCTGGTGGCCAACGACGACGAAGCGGCCGTCCTGGTGCGCGAAGTGGCCGCCTTGCCGAAAGCGGAGCGGATGCCGATCCTGAGCCATTGGGGCGTGACCGGCGGCGAATTCACCAGGCAGGCGGGCCCCGCCCTGCAGCAGGTCGATTTTTCGGTGATCCAGACGTTTTCCTTCTTCAGGGCGGACAAGAAGCAGCTCGCGCGCTTCATGGCCAGCGCGGCGGCGGTCTCCCCGGTCCGCAGGATCGAGGACATCCAGGGCCCGGTGGGCGTGGCGCATGCCTATGACCTGATGCACATCCTGGCCAAGGCGATCGATCTTGCCGGCAGCACCGACCGGAAAGCGGTGCGCGACACCCTGGAAAAAGTGCGCGAACACCGCGGCCTGATCAAGACCTACAAGCCGCCGTTCACGCCGGCGCGCCACGAGGCGCTGGGCCCGCGCGAACTGCTCGTCGCCCGTTACCGCAGCGACGGCGTGCTGGTGCCGACGGACGACTGACCATGTGGCTCCCCCTCCAGGCCGGCAGCCTGACGCGGCGCTTTGCGATCGCAGCGGCAATCCTGACCGCGACGGCGGTCCTGCTGGTGGCGGCCGTGTCGTTCTGGCTGGTCAATCGCCAGCACGATGCGGCGGTGGCGCTGCTGCAGCAGCGCGAGACCGCCTTCAACGCGCGCACGGTCGGCAACACGCTCGCCACGCTGGTCACGCGCATGAAGGAAGTGGCGGACAGCCCCATCCTGGCCACCGGCCTGGTCGACAGCGCGGGCAAGGAGACCTACCTCGGCCCCTTCCTGAACAGCCTGCGCCAGATTAACGGCATCCCGGTCCAGGTCTTGTTCACCGATTTCGAAGGCAAGCCGATCGCGGGCAACGGGCTGGAGCGCTTCGATGCCGAGCAACTGGACTGGCTGCGCGACCATATCGACCGGGACGTGGAGACCGGGGCCATCTTCGACCGGCCGGAAGGCGCCGAGCTCGTGGGCGTGAGCCTGCTGCGCTATTCGCGCACCAATACGCCGGAAGGCGCGCTGGTCTACAAGATCCGGCTGCAGGACCTGCGGCCCGTCCCGTCGTCCGTGCTGGCATGGAAGGGGCAGGCGCAGTCCAGGACGAACGGCCATAACCTCGAGTTGCCGGTCAAGGCGCCGCCCCAATTCGCCGGCCTGGGCCTGCAACTCCAGGTCGACACCTCGGATTTCAACCATTCGCTGGATACGCCCTGGTCCCAGTACAGCCTGATCGGCGGCATCGCGGCGCTGCTGGCCCTGGTGGTGTTCCTGCTCGGCTCGCGCCTCTCGCTCGGCCTGACCCAGGACCTGCGCAAGCTCGAGCAGTTCGCGGGCAAGCTCGGCGAGGAAGGCATCGGCGAGCGCCGCGCCGAGCTGGCCGGCAGCAGCGAAACCATCAGCCTGGCGCGCTCCATCAACCAGATGCTCGACCACCTGCACAGGCAGCAGGCGCACCTGCATCGGGAACACCAGCGCAAGGACGAGTTCCTCGCCATGCTCGCCCATGAACTGCGCAATCCGCTGGCGCCGATCAGCAGCGCCGCGCAACTGCTGCGCGTGCTGTTTGCCGATGTGCCGCGCATCAAGGAGATCAGCGGCGTCATCAGCCGCCAGGTGACGCACATGACCCACCTGGTCGACGACCTGCTCGACGTCTCGCGCGTCACGCGCGGCCTGGTCACGATCAACCAGGGCAGCGTGGAGCTCGGCGCCGTGCTGCGCGAAGCGGTGGAGCAGATCAAGCCCGTCATCGACGCCAGGAAACACCACCTGGTGCTGGACATCGCGCCGCAGCCGATGCCGGTCTGCGGCGACCGGACCCGCCTGATCCAGGTGGCGGCCAACCTGCTCAACAACGCGGCGAAATACACGGCCGATGGCGGCGAACTGCACGTCTCCCTGCAGCAACATGACGGCGTGGCGGTCCTGCGGGTCAGCGACAACGGCATCGGCATCGGCGCCGACCTGCTGCCGGTCGTGTTCGACCTGTTCACCCAGGCGCAGCGCACGCCGGACCGCGCCCAGGGCGGACTGGGCCTCGGCCTTGCCCTGGTCAAGAAGCTGGTCGAGCTACACCACGGCACTGTCGAGGCGCACAGCGAGGGCCTCGGTCACGGCAGCACCTTCACCATCCGCCTGCCCCTGCTCCCGGCAGACCAGGCCGCCGCCGCCGCGCCGGCCGCCGCGTCCAGTCCGGCCGTCTCCCGGTCCAGGCGCATCCTGGTGGTCGACGACAACGTCGACGCGGCGCGCACCCTCGGCATGCTGCTCGAGAGCGCCGGACACCAGGTGACGATCGAGCATTCGGCGCACGCGGCGCTGGCGCGCTCCGAGCAGGACCGGTTCGAGGTCATCCTGCTCGATATCGGCTTGCCCGACATGAGCGGGCACGTCCTGGCCGGCGCCCTGAGGCGGCTGCCGTGCTGCGGCGGCAGCGCCCTGGTCGCCGTCAGCGGCTACGGCCAGGAACAGGACCGCCGGATGTCGCAGGAAGCCGGTTTCGCCGCGCACCTGGTCAAGCCGGTGTCGGCCGGGGCGCTGATCGACACCATTGCGCGCGTCACGGCCGAGCCGAACGAACACACGGTGGCGTGACGGGCGCCATGCCTGGCGAACTCATCCAGGGTTCATCCGACATTGCATAAAAACCACAAGTTGTTTCCATCTGGAATCATTTGCATATAATCGTGCTTTCCCCTCACAAAGCGCGACCATGAATACCCCCTCGATTCCACGTGCAGCGGCAATCCGTGCCGCCTGCGCCCTGCTGCTCGCCGTTGGCGCCATGCACACCGCCGCGGCGCAGGAAGCTGCTGCCCCTGCGCCTGAGGCACAACCGGCCGCCGCCGCACGCGACACCGCGCGCGTCCGCCTGTTCGGCCAGAACGGCGTACTCGTCGAGTTCTACCAGAACAGCAACTGCATTGGCGGCAAGGGTCCGAAGACTTCCGTCTCCGGCGGCGCGGCTGACGCTTTCTCTTCCTTCTTCGGCAGCGCCAAGAATACGTCGATCGGCATGAAAGACACGCCGAACACCCAAAGCATGTCCAAGCGCGATGGCATGCTGTCCAAGGCCTATTTCCGCGAATATGAAATCCCCGGCAACCAGCCGCTGGCGCTGCGCATGCATTTCCGGACCGGCCCGGGCACGGCCCTCGTTTGCCGCAATATCGGCGGCACCTTCACGCCGGAAGCAGGAAAGGATTACGAAATCGGCCTGAGCATCCGCCCAGGCGGCTGCGAAGCCGTGGTCGAGGAAATCCAGCAGGACGATGCAGGCGTCGTGACGATGAAAGACGTGCGTGTCGCGCCAGTCCTGGCATGCGAGTGAACTGAAGCATTGCAAGCGCAGGCGGCACCGGTCGCGTCTCCTCTCACCTTTCCCACTGAAGCGCCGGAACATACGCCGGCGCCTCGGAAATCGTGTTATGTCCCGCCCCCTCGATCACCTGCATCGTCGCCACCCCGGCCGGAAAGCGCGACAGCAGCCGCGCGCTGCTCTGGGCCGGAATGATCTCGTCCCGCCCGGCCACGAGCAGCAGGGTCGGCGCCTTCACCTGCGGCGCATGGCGCCAGGATTCGTACTTGTCCCTGAGTAGCCAGCGCACCGGAAAATAGGGGAATTGGCGGGCAGCCAGCGCCGCCAGGCTGTCGAAGGGCGTCACCAGCACCAGTTTCTTTACCGGGCGGACGGCCGCCACCTGCACCGCGATGCCGCTGCCCAAGCTGCGCCCGATCACCACGATCTCCCTGTGCCCGGCGGCCACACGGTCGAACAGCGCCAGCGCATCAGCCACGAGCGCGCGCTCGTTCGGCGTTCCCGTGCTGCCCAGGTAGCCCCGGTAGTGCGGCAGGTAGAGGGCGTGATCGGGGAAAGCCACGTTCAGCAGGGGCAGGCTGGCCGAGACATCCTCGGCATTGCCGCCGAGGTAGATGACGGCCTTGTCGCCCTGGAGCGGCCGTTCGGAGACCCTCAGCACGGCGCCGGGGACCTCCAGCGTCGAGGTCAGGGGCGCCGGGAACATCGGCGTCGCCGGCGGATAGTAGATGAAGGAGCGCTGGGCAACAAACAGCGCCAGGCCGGCCGCCGCGTAGGCGCCCAGGCAGGCCAGCAGGATGAAACCCAGCGTTTTCGGCATGCGACTCCTCCTTCGCGCCCGCCCCTGCGTCAGGTCGCCAGCGCGCGCAACATCAAGCCGGTCAGGTAGGCGCCGTAGGTGCCGAGGGCGTAGCCGAGCACCGCCAGCAGCACGCCGACCGGCGCCAGCGCGGGATGGAAAGCGCTGGCCACGACCGGGGCCGAGGCCGCGCCGCCGACATTGGCCTGCGACCCGACCGCCATGAAGAACAACGGCGCCCGGATCAATTTTGCCACCAACAGCAGCAAGCCGCCGTGCACGCTGATCCAGATGAGGCCGAGCAGGAACAGCCAGGGCCGGTCGAGCAGCGCGTTGAGGTCCATCTGCATGCCGATCGTCGCGACCAGGAAATACAGCATGGCCGAGCCGATGGTCGAGGCGCCCGCCCCTTCCAGGCTGCGCGCCCTGGTAAAGCTGAGCAGCAGGCCGAAGGTGGTGGCGAACACCACGATCCAGAAGAAGGACGAGGTCAGGCTGTAGTCCTGCAGGCGCCATTCCTGGGGCAGGCCGGCGATCCAGCCCACGGTCGGGCCGGTCAGCGCATGCGACAGGCCGGTGACGCCGATGCCGACCGCCAGGATGATCATGAAGTCGGTCAGGGTCGGCATGCGCGCATGCTCGGCCTGGTAGGTCTCGATGCGCGCCTTGAGCGCGTTGATGGCGCTCAGGTCGGCGCCGGTCCAGCGGTCGAAGGCCTGGGCGCGGCTGGCCAGGAACAGCAGCACGGCCATCCACACGTTCGCCACCAGCACGTCGACGGCGACGAACTGGCCGAACAGGGTCGCGTCGACCTCGAACACTTCCTTCATGGCCGCCTGGTTGGCCCCGCCGCCGATCCAGGCCCCGGTAATCGTGGTCATGCCGCGCCAGGTTTCACCCGCCACCGTTTCAGGATGAATCAGACGCATGATCTCGAAGGAGGCGATTGCGCCGAACATGATGCCGACTGTTCCGGTCAGGAACATGACGATGGCCTTCGGTCCCAGGCGCACGATGGCGCCGAAGTCGATGGCGATGCACAGCAGCACCAGCGCGCTGGGCAGCAGGTAGTCGCGCGCCACCGGGTAGAGCTTCGACGCGTGGCCATCGATCACGCCCAGTGTATTGAGGATCGCCGGGACCAGGTAGCACAGCAGGAGCGCGGGCACATAGGTGTAGAAGCGCTTCCAGAAGCCGCTGGGCCGGGATGAAGTCCAGAACACCAGGCCGAGGATCGCCGCCAGGATGCCGAGCACGACGGCATCGTTTGTCACGAGGGGAGCTGCAGTTTGCATGGGAATATCGTCAAAAGGTCAGGTCGGCCGTCCGCCACCCTGCGGTGTGCACCGCATGGAAAACGCCCGCGGCCCGCGCTTGCGCAGGCTGGGAACAGAGGAAGAAGACGGGAGAAGCGTGGTGTGCAGCAGGGTGCTGCAAGAGATGCAGGGTGGACGAATGCTGTGCATGATGGACGCGCGCGAACCCGCGTGGCGGCCCGACCATCGCGCATCCTGTCATGCCGGCGGCATGATCACCCTTGCCAAATTATAACTCAGCTATACAAGGCTCCAGGCTGGCTTAGCTCGCCCTGACCTTCTTGAGCAGTTTGGTGGTCGACCGGTCATGTTCGAAGTCGATGGCCGCCACCTGGCCGCCGTAGGCCAGCACGGCCTGCCCTTCCGGGATCGCCGTCATGTCGTAGTCGCCGCCCTTGGCATAGATGTCGGGCCGCGCTTCGAGCACGACTTCGAGCGCCGTGTCCTCGTCGAACTCCACCACCAGGCTGACCGATTCCAGCGCCGCCAGCACGGCCATGCGGTCGGCCAGGGAATTCAAAGGCCGGTCGTCTCCCTTGCCCAGGCGTTTGACGGACGCATCGGTATTCGCGGCCACCACCAGCGAGGCGCCCAGTTCGCGCGCCTGGGCGAGATAGGTGACGTGCCCGCGGTGCAGGATGTCGAAGACGCCGTTGGTGAGGACGACGGGTTTCGGGAGCGCGGCCACGCGCGCCTGGAGCTCGGCGCGCGAGCAGATCTTGGTTTCGAATTTCGGCATAACAATTAACTAGGTGTTGCGGGATCTTGCGGTTCGTCTTCTTCCAGCGCCATCGACAGGGTCGGCGACTTCGTTGCGCCGCCCTCGTCCGGCTCGCGGCGGTCGCCCGAGAGCTTGATCTGCAGGCGCAGGCCGTTGGCGGAATCAGCGTTGCGGATCGCCTCGTCGTAGCTGATGTAGCCTTTATTGTAGAGCTCGTACAGCGCCTGGTCGAAGGTGCACATGCCGAGCTCGCGCGACTTGTGCATGATTTCCTTGATGCTGTGGAAGTTCCCCTTCAGGATCATCTCGCTGATGGTCGGGGTGTTCAGCAGGATCTCGATGGCCGCCTTGCGGCCTTTTCCATCTTCCGTGCGCACCAGGCGCTGCGAGACGATGGCGCGCAGGTTGGCCGACAAATCCATCAGCAGTTGCGGCCGGCGCTCTTCCGGGAAGAAGTTGATGATGCGGTCCATGGTCTGGTTCGCGTTGTTCGCGTGCAGCGTGCCCAGGCAGAGGTGGCCGGTCTCGGCAAAGGCGATCGCGTGCTCCATGGTCTCGGTGTCGCGGATCTCGCCGATCAGGATCACGTCCGGCGCCTGGCGCAGGGTGTTCTTCAGCGCGTTGTGCCAGGAGTGGGTGTCCACGCCCACTTCGCGGTGGGTCACCAGGCAGTTCTTGTTCTTGTGCACGTACTCGACCGGGTCTTCGACCGTGATGATGTGGCCGGCCGAGTTGCTGTTGCGGTAGTCGATCATCGCCGCCAGCGTGGTCGACTTGCCGGAACCGGTGCCGCCGACGATCAGCACCAGGCCGCGCTTGGTCATCACGACCTCTTTCAGCACCTCGGGCAGGTCGAGCTTCTCGAAGGTCGGGATTTCCGAGGCAATCGTGCGCACGACCATCCCCACGCTCTGCTGCTGCACGAAGACGTTGACGCGGAAACGGCAGACGCCAGGGAGCGAGATCGCGAAGTTGCACTCCATCTCGGCCTCGAATTCGGCGCGCTGGCGCTCGTTCATCAAGGAAAGCGCCAGCGCCCGCGTGACTTCGCCCGTCAGGCGCTGCTGGCTCATCGGCTTCATCGCGCCCTGGTGCTTCATGCTGGGCGGGAAGTCGGCGGAAATGAAGAGGTCGGAACCACCCTGCTGGTGCATCACCGTGAGCAGCTTGTGGATATAGGCCTGGGCCTCGGCCGGGCCGAAGGAAGTGGACATGCTTGCCTTTCTGAGCGTCGCGTATTTACGTCGCATAAGTACGCAGCGGGTGCTTATCCGCCCGCGGGGCAATTATATCGACTAAGATTATCGGTAAAATACTATTTCTTTGGCTTGGAGCACCTGGCAAAACCCCCATGGCAGCGTCGCATTGTCTCGCCGTACGCTCGTACTGTCTTCGACAATGCGCCTTGCCATGAGCGTTTTGCCAGGCGCTCTTGGCCCGGCTGGATAATCATTGCATACTCGCAATTCGACTACCATACGCCCATGACACTTACCGAGCTGAAATACATCGTCGCCGTCGCCCGCGCCAAACACTTCGGCCATGCCGCCGAATCCTGCTTCGTCGCGCAGCCGACGCTGTCCGTCGCCATCAAGAAGCTCGAAGACGAGCTGGGCGTGACCCTGTTCGAGCGCGGCGGTTCCGAAGTCTCGGTCACACCGGTCGGCGCCCAGATCGTGGCCCAGGCCGAGCGCGTGCTCGAGCAGACCGCGGCGATCAAGGAATTGGCCAAGCAGAACAAGGACCCGCTGGCCGGCCCGCTGCGCCTGGGTGTGATCTACACCATCGGGCCCTACCTGCTGCCGCCCCTGGTGAAGAACCTGATCGACAACGTGCCGCAGATGCCGCTCGTGTTGCAGGAAAACTTCACGGTCAAGCTGTTGGAACTGCTGCGCCAGGGCGAACTCGACGCCGCCATCATGGCCCTGCCCTTGCCCGACCACGGCATGCAGATGCAGACCCTGTACGACGAACCCTTCGTGGTGGCCATGCCCAAGACCCATCCCTGGGCCAAGCGCAAGGAAATCGCCGCCGACGACCTGAAGGCCGAGACCATGCTGCTGCTGGGCAGCGGCCACTGCTTCCGCGACCAGGTGCTGGAAGTGTGCCCGGAGATGGCGCGCTTCTCCTCGCCGGGCAACGGCATGCAGCGCACCTTCGAGGGCTCCTCGCTCGAGACCATCCGCCACATGGTGGCCAGCGGCATCGGCCTGACCGTGCTGCCGCGCGCCTCGGTGCGCGACATGGAAGACCCGAACGGCCTGCTCACCTTCGTCCCCTTCTCGCACCCGGCGCCCTCGCGCCGCGTGGTCATCGTCTGGCGCAAGAGCTTTACGCGCAAGGCGGCGATCGACGCCATCGTCAATGCGGTGGCGGAGTGCGACCTGCCTGGCGTGGAGCGGATGGCGCTGGAAGCGGCGGCCTGATTTTCGTAGGGTGGGCACTTGTGCCCACGCGGTGCTGCGTTCGCATGTCGGATCGACGAATGGGAATGCTCAGCTCGCAAATAGCCATTTTGCGATGCACGTTTATTCGTTGAGGCCGCGTCAGTTCCAAGGGTGAGACCGCGTGGGCACAAGTGCCCACCTACGCCCTCCGGCACGCATCAGCTGGCAGCCAACGCCGCGACGCCGAACCAAACCAAGTAAAATCGCTGTCTTGTACACAATATTCTTGCAAGACAAGACCGCGATTTCATGAACAAGCTGGCGCTCTACTTCCGGCTGGTCCGCGCTGACAAGCCGATCGGCATTCTTCTCCTGCTCTGGCCCACGCTGTGGGCCCTGTGGATGGCGGCAGGCGGCACGCCCGACTGGCACGTGGTCCTGATCTTCGTCGTCGGCACCGCGCTGATGCGTTCGGCAGGCTGCGCCATCAACGACTACGCCGACCGCGACTTCGACCGCCACGTCAAGCGCACGGTCGACCGCCCGGTCACCAGCGGCCGCATCAAGGCCTGGGAAGCGGTGATGGTCGCCGCCGTGCTGGCGCTGGTTTCCTTCCTGCTGATCCTGCCGCTCAACACGCTGACCAAGCAGCTGTCGGTGGTAGCCCTGGTCGTGGCCGGCACCTACCCCTATTTCAAGCGCTTCTTCGCGATCCCCCAGGCCTACCTCGGCATCGCCTTCGGCTTCGGCATCCCGATGGCGTTTGCCGCCATCCAGGGCCAGGTGCCGGCAGTGGCCTGGTGGCTGCTGGTGGCGAACATCTTCTGGGCCGTGGCCTACGACACCGAATACGCCATGGTCGACCGCGACGACGACCTCAAGATCGGCATGCGCACCTCCGCCATCACCTTCGGCCGCTACGACGTCGCCGCCGTCATGCTGTGCTACGGCGTCGCGCTGGCGATCGACCTGGTCTGTGGCTGGATGCTGGGCCTGCGCTGGTGGTTCGTCGGCGGCGTGCTTGTCGCGGCCGGCATGGCGCTTTATCACTACACCCTAATCCGCGACCGCGACCGCATGCGCTGCTTTGCTGCGTTTCGTCACAACAATTGGTTGGGTGCGGCCCTCTTCGCCGGTGTCGCGTTAGACTATGCATTAGGATAATATTGTCCGAAATACACAGACCCTTGCTGCCCACAAGGCAGCGGCCAACCACTCCACATAACGAGGTACGACAATGATGGAAAAAATCCCGACCCAGACCGGCGCCCGCGACCAGCTGATGGCCGACCTGAAGACCGTGATCCAGGACGCGGAAGCCTGGCTGCGCCACGGCAGCCAGCTGACCGGCGACGAACTGAAAGCCGCCAAGGAAAAATTCGAACGCACCCTGGGCGCGGCCAAGGAAGGCCTGGTGAACCTGGAAGTGGTCGAGAAGACCAAGGTCGCCGCCCGCGCCACCGACGAATACGTCAAGGAAAACCCATGGAAGGCCGTCGGCCTGGGCGCCGCTGTCGGCGTCGTGATCGGCATGCTGATCGCCCGTAAATAATGGCCCTCACCGCGGCGGTCGGCAGGATAGGGACGACACTGGTCGCCATGGCGCGTACGCGCCTGGAACTGGCGGCCGTCGAGGTGCAGGAGGAAGCGCAGCGGGTGCTCGGCTACGTGGCCTGGGCCCTGCTCGCGGCCTTCCTCGGCGCCGGCGCCCTGATGCTCGTCGCCCTCTTCGTCATCGTCCTGTTCTGGGACACCCACCGCCTGCTGGCGATCGGCGCCATGGCCGGCGCGTTCGCGCTGGCGGCCGTCGTGATCCTGCTGCAGGTGCGCGCCCGCTTTGCCGCGCGGCCGCGCATGATGTCGGCGACGCTGGCGGAACTGAACAAGGATCTCGCCTTCATCAAGGGCACGGGAGTCTCTCATGAACAGTGAAAAGACGCCGCTCGCGGTACGCCGCGCCCACCTGGTTGCACAGTGCGCGCAGCAGCGCGGGGACATGGCGGACCAGCTCAACCTGCTCAAGGCGCCGGTCGAAAGGATCGGCGGCGCCGGCTCCTTCCTGCTGGAGCACCGCAAGACTTTCCTGGCCGGCGCGGGTATCGCTTTGGGCTTGCTGATCGCACGGCCGAAGCGCACGCTGGCCATGGCGGCTGCAGGAGCCTCGGTGTGGAAGATGGCGCAGGCCGCGCTGCCGAGCGTGATGCCGGTGGTGCAGCGGGTGCTGCCGATCCTGCAGGCGCGCATGGGCGGGCCGTTTCGGTAATCGGGTCCGGTTGGCGTTTGCAGGCGACTGATCGTCTGGCGCTGGCCTGGCTTCATGTGCGTACCGCGTGGGCACGGGGTGCCC